>JALONU010000250.1 GCA_025454775.1 Bacteroidales bacterium
AGTATCCTGAACTTCTCCCTGAAGATCTCCGAAGCCAGCTTCATGATTTCATCGCGGGGATCCCAGCTTTTTTCCTCTCCCAGCCTGGTGTTCACAAACTCATTCAGCCATTCCCTGAGCTCCTGATCATCTGAAGATGAAGAGATCATTTCATCGACTGCCGCTGAAAGAATGATGCTGTTATCAAGTTCGATGTTGTAGCCTGAGTGGAGACCTGACTCCCTCGCAAAGGCCCTGATGATCTTCTGGAAGAAGGTATCGATCGTGCAAACGGAAAAACGCGAAAAGTCGTGCAGGATGCTGTGCAGTATCTCATCTGCCGCGCCCCTGATCTCATTTTCACTCTTTCCGGTCTGTTCCAACAGGTCGTTGAGGTAATCAGACCTTCCACCGGCAGCCAGGATATGAAGCTGCTCAAGTATACGGCCTTTCATCTCGGCTGTGGCCTTATTTGTGAACGTCACTGCCAGTATTTTCCTGTAGCTGGTCCTGTCGCTGAAGAGTTGCGAAAGATATATCGAAGTAAGTCTGAATGTCTTACCTGAGCCTGCCGATGCGCTGTATCTGGTTAGGGTACCCGTTCCCATACCGGATAAAGTTACCCATTTTTACTAAATTTGGACCGTGAAGAAGAAAGTCATAGTCGGATTATCAGGAGGTGTTGATTCAAGCGTTGCAGCATGGCTTCTGAAGGAAGAGGGTTATGAGGTTGAAGGTCTGTTCATGCGTAACTGGAGCGACAGTACAGGACTTTTGCAGAGCGACTGTCATTGGGAGGACGATCTGATGTTCGCAGAAATGGTGGCCAGGAAGATCGGGATCCCATTTCATTTTACGGATCTGAGCGAGCCTTACAGGAAGAGGATAATCGATTACATGTTTGCCGAGTACGAAAAAGGACGTACACCGAATCCCGATGTTCTCTGTAACCGGGAGATCAAGTTCGACTCCTTCGCGGAAGAAGCTTATAAACTGGGAGGCAGCTTCGTGGCAACAGGCCATTACTGCAGAAAGGAAGAACTTAACGGGCAGGATAAAAGGATATTCAGGCTCCTGGCAGGCATCGACGAAAACAAGGATCAGAGCTACTTCCTCTGCCAGCTAAGTCAGCAGCAGCTTTCACAGGCACTATTTCCCATAGGTTCACTGACCAAACCCGAGGTGAGAAAGATTGCGGCAGACCTGGGTCTACCAACGGCACACAGGAAAGATTCGCAGGGGATCTGCTTTGTGGGCAAAGTGCATCTTCCGACTTTCCTGCAACAAAAGCTTCATCCCACGAAGGGTGATATAGTCGAAATACCTTCGTCAGGATCATACAGAACCTGGACTCCCGGGTTACCGGGTGATGACATCTCCGATGCGGAACTCATGGATATGACAAAGCCTCACGATCATAATCAGCTCGAAGGTATGATCATAGGAAGCCATAACGGGGCTCATTATTTTACTATAGGTCAGAGGAAAGGGATCAATATTGGCGGCTACAGGGAGCCTCTCTTTGTAATTGGCACCGATACCGGCAGGAACATTCTTTACGTTGGAGAGGGGCAGTCACATCCTGGTCTGTACCGTAAAGGGCTCATGATAATGAAAAATGAGGTTCACTGGATAAGGAACGATCTCTCAATGAGGGATGGTGAAAGCCGGGAATATATGGTCAGAATAAGATACCGTCAGCCGCTCCAGAAGGCGAAGCTGTACCTGAGGGAAGGCTGTATGTTTGTTATTTTCAGCAAGCTCCAGCGCGGTATTGCCCCCGGGCAATTTGCAGCATGGTATGATGGTGAAGAGGTGCTTGGATCGGGTGTGATCAACAGGTGACCGCACCTTGCTTATCTTCTTTTTCCTTTGGTCTTTGTCTTTTTGGCTTTTTGCTTGTCCTTTGCATCCTGGGCGCGTGTCTGCCCGAATTCCTTTCCTTCAAGGCCTCCCTTATCCTTACCGTAAGCATTGCCGGCGGCATCCTTTTCCGGGTTTGCTTCTGTGGGTTTCGCAACGGGCGCGGGTGCAGCTTCCTGTGCCGGAATGGTCACAGCAGCTTTTTCCACATCTGCAGCTTTCTCTGCCTGCTCTTCAGCCGGGGGCAAAGGAACCGATCTTTTTCTTTCAGTCCTTGTGTTGTCGTACCCTCCTACTGCAAACCCCCCTCTCCTGTCCTGTTCTTTGGTTCCCTGAGTTTTTGCTTCCTGGCCGCAGACCTTTCCGGAGATGCAGCCCAATCCTATAAAAAGTGAAAGAATTACCAGTTTTTTCATTGTTCCAGCCTTTAGGGATGAGTATAATATACAAAGTTAATAAATTTCGTTGAATTTAACGGGATCGGCTGTTACGCCAATATTGAATATCTTTGAAAAAAAAGCGAGATGAGAAAGATTTCTGTCGTCAGCGGGGGTTCAGGCGGTCTGGGCCTCTCGTTAGCCGAACTGCTTTTAGCAGCCGGAAAGGATGTCCTGATCCTGGGCAGGAACGCCGAAAAGCTGAACAGGGCTGCAAAGAAGCTCGTGAGGATCTCTGAAAAGGCCCACGTCAGCACACTTGTCTGCAATATTGGCAACGAGGACGATGTGAGAAGAACAGGGCAGTTCATGAAGGACCATTGCTGTACGACAGAGTATCTGTTCAACAATGCGGGAAGAGGGCTCTGCGCTGACTATTCGCTCACTACGTCCGACCTCATCGACAAGGTCTTTGAAGCTAACCTGAAGGGATTGATCCTGCTGACAACTGAAATTCTCAGGATCACGCCTGAAAAGGAAGAACTGACGATAGTTAACATAATGTCGACCTCCGCGCTTCTCGGCCGCGACAAGGAAAGTCTCTACTGTGCGTCAAAATGGGGAGCCAGGGGCTATACCGAAGCCCTCAGGGCAGAGTTCAAAGGTACGAAGAGGAATATCATTGCCGTTTATCCCGGAGGGATGAAAACTGATTTCTACAAGGTCGCCGACAAGAACCGCGATATCTCCTCCTTCATGGATCCCCGCGAAGTAGCTCAAAAAATACTTTGCTCAGTGCTGAACGCTGACAAACTGGTGGTTACAGATATAACTATCAACCGGAAAAAGTAGCACGCTGTCAATAGTTGATCAGGAAAGTCTCTTTTTGTAATCATTGTATCCGAATTCCTTCAGCAACCTGAATTCCCCGTCTGCGGTCCATATCCCTATCGACGGATGGTGAACGCCGTTAAAAGTCGTTGTTTTGACCATTGTATAATGGATCATGTCGAGAAAGATTATCCTGTCTCCGGGTTTGAGTTCCTTCTCAAATGACCAGTCGCCCATGAAATCGCCTGAAAGGCAGGAGTTTCCTCCAAGCCTGTAAACAGGACGCCCTTCTGCCGGATCTCCGGCACCCAGTACGGCAGGTTTGTACGGCATCTCCAGGCAGTCGGGCATATGAGCCGTAAATGAAACATCAAGGATCGCAGTTTTAATACCTGTGTTTTCCACGACATCTTCCACTTTTGCCACCAACTCCCCCGTTTCCCACGCAAAG
This sequence comes from Bacteroidales bacterium, assembly GCA_025454775.1. Taxonomy (GTDB): domain Bacteria; phylum Bacteroidota; class Bacteroidia; order Bacteroidales; family VadinHA17; genus LD21. Next base: position 3,502 of record JALONU010000250.1, read on the forward strand.
GCACTTCCCGGTTCAAGAATGACATGGAGGCCTGTCCTTCGCCTGAAATCCCGAATGATCCTTATAAGATGTTCAGTATCATATCCTTTTCGCGTCATAAGATGGCCGCCTCCCATGTTTATCCATTTTATCCGGTGGAAAAACCTGCCGAATCTTGACTCGACAACTTTCAGGACTTTTTCCAAGGCATATGAATCCGATTCAAACAATACATGGAAATGAAGTCCTTCAATACCTTCAGGCAACCCTTCCCTGAGGTCCTCAGCAACGATTCCAAGACGGGAACCCGGAGAGCACGGATTATAAAGGCCGTGGCTGACTTCTGAAAACCCGGGATTTATTCTTAATCCCGGTGAAATCTTATACCTGCTTCTTTTCAGCCGGGAGGAAAACCTGTGATACTGCTCCAGTGAATTGAAAGTGACATGA
>JALONU010000075.1 GCA_025454775.1 Bacteroidales bacterium
TTCTCAATATTATTCATTACGTTCTTCTTCCTCAAGGATGAAAACCTCTTCCAGGAAAGCCTGCTGCTTTTCATTCCGGAAAAACATCATCCTGCTACAAAAAATGTAGTGGCGGAGTCGAAACGCCTGCTGATCCGTTATTACCTCGGAGTCTTGCTTGAGGTGGCAGGAGTGATGGCCCTGATCACCATCGGTTTGAAGGTCCTGGGAATTAAAAATGCCCTGCTTATAGGTTTCTTCGCCGGAATTATGAATATCATTCCCTACATCGGACCTCTGATCGGCGGTGCGATAGGAATTTCAATAGGCATAATCACAACTTTGGCAACAGGCACCTACAGCGAACTTCTCCCCGACGTCCTTAAGATAGGAGGCACTCTCATCGTCATGAACATGATCGACAACAATGTCCTTATCCCTGTTATCTATTCCAAAAGTGTTAAGTCGCATCCTCTTGAGATATTCCTGGTTATAATAATCGGTGGAGGGATTGCAGGTCTGGTCGGCATGCTGTTCGCAGTACCTGTATATACCCTTCTGAGAGTAATCGCCAGGGAGTTCTTCAACCAGTTCAGGGTTGTGAAAAAGCTTACCGATAAGATCGATGAGGAATAAGATAAAATGTTATCTTTAAAGCAGTAAGAGCAGAGGCTGTCTCAAAAACCCGGCTTCTTTCTCCTTCACCTCTAAATCACCCAGGGGGGACTTTTTGATTAACAGGTATTTGTGGAATCCCGCAAAGGCGGGGCAGGGGTTAGTTTGAAGGGCTTTTGAGACTGCTTCCTTAATTTACCCGGGATGAAAGTTTTACTTACAGGTGCGGATGGCCTTCTGGGAAGCAACCTTGTCAGGGTTCTGCTCCAGAGAGGACATGCTGTCAGGGTCCTGCTCTGGATCAACTCATCATCCAGAACACTTGACGGACTGGATATTGAGAGGCAATATGGCGATATCCTTTCTCCTGAAACCCTCGATCCCGCCGTAAGGGATTGCGATGCTGTAATTCATGCGGCGGCCATGACAAATATCTGGCCCCAGAGATCGGAACAAATAAGAAGGGTAAATATTGAAGGCACGCGGAACATGATAGACGCCGTACTGAGAAACAGGATTGGCCGGATGATATATGTCGGATCTGCCAGCTCAGTAAATGCCGGGGGAAAAGGAGACGGATCTTCTTCCTTTCCGGGAGCCAGATTCGGTCTTGATTATATCGACTCGAAATATGAGGCTCTGAATCTTGTGCTTGAATCGGTAAGGGAAAGAGGCCTCCCCGCAATTGCCATCCTTCCAACGTTCATGATCGGCCCATATGATTCCCTCCCATCCTCCGGAAAAATGATCCTCCAGGTGGCAAAGGGCAGGATGAAATTCTACACCAGGGGCGGACGTAATTTCGTCTATGTCAACGATGTAGCCAATGCCATTTCAAACAGCCTTAGTGAAGGAAGGATCGGAAAATATTACATCACAGGAAACGAGAACCTGACTTACAGGGAATTTTTCGGAAAAACCGCCGGGATCGTCAACAGGCCAAAGCCATTCATATCAGTACCCGACTGGCTTATAACTTCGATTGGATACCTCGGAACCATGACCGGAAAAATCCTCAGGAGGGAACCTCTCATGACCTACCCCATGGCACGGATATCTTGCGAAAAACAATATGTCTGTTCAGACGAAGCAGTAAGCGAGCTTCATATGCCGGTGACCAGGATAGAAACTGCCATCCTCGAATGTTACAAATGGTTCATTGAAAATCACTACATAAAATGACTCCCGTCCTGATCCATTCCCTCCCGGTCGATCTCTCTCTGAAAAACGGAGATCTGGCTGTGATCCTGCCAGTCCTGCTGACAACTTTCGGCTTTATAATATTCTGGTTTACATCAAAATCGGAGAAAATAAAGGACAGGTTTCACGCCAGGAGCGAGTTCGACAGGGCATCGGTAAGATATTTTCTTTTCAGCAAGATCTTTGGCTTTATCGTCCTGGGACTTATACCGCTCATCATCTGCATGGCGCTGCTTCAGGGTCATAAAATAAGTTACTATGGACTCTCCCTCCGCACCGACACTCTGCTGCTTACAATTCTGACCACGGCAGCTCTTGCAGTCGTTGTATTCCCCATGGCCAGCTTCAGTGCACGCAAACCCAAAAACCTCGAGAATTACCCCCAGATAAGGTCGCGGAACTGGACGATGAAGACAGTCTGGGCAACGATCATCGGGTGGACCATTTACCTTTTCGGGTATGAACTGCTTTTCAGGGGAGTGCTCCTGATGCCGGTGGCCGATGCTCTCGGAGCCTGGCCTGCCATAGCAATAAATGTTGCGCTTTATTCGGCAACCCATGTGCCTAAAGGGCTGGAGGAAACCATCGGCGCGATTCCGCTCGGACTTGTTCTTTGCATTATAACCCTTGCCACCGGAACTATCTGGACTGCCTTTCTTGTGCACCTTATTATGGCTGTCACGAATTGTCTTACAGCCATGAAATACCACCCGGAGATTGTCTTTAAGAAAGCATAATTATGAAAAAGCCCGGTTTTGAAGGGAAGGTGGCCGTAATAACCGGTTCCAGCCGGGGCATAGGCAAAGGCATTGCATTGTCCCTTGCACGAAAAGGTGCTTTCATTGTTCTGAACGGCAGGAATGAAGAACGACTGGGGGAGACAAAGAATGATATACTGAAAATCAACAGCAATGTTATCAGTGTATGCTGTGATGTATCGACTGCCGAAGGAGGCAGATACCTGATTGATGAAACTATCAGGAAATTCGGTAAGCTGGATATCCTTGTTAACAATGTGGGGATCTCCATGCGGGGAAGGTTCGCGGATCTGGATCCTGCAGTTGTGAAAACAATTTTTGAATCCAATATCCTGGGAACAACGAACCCTTCGATACCTGCGATGAAGTATCTCAGGGAATCTCAGGGCAGCATAATATTCATTTCCAGCGCCGCAGGGATAAGAGGGCTTCCCGGGCTTTCAGCCTATTGTGCATCGAAAATGGCATTGCGCGCTTTTGCAGAATCGATCAGGCTCGAAGAAACCCGGAATGGTATTCATGCAGGTCTCATCTATGTAGGATACACGGAGAATGAGAAGGACAAGGAAACCATAGCGGCCGACGGTTCCCGGAGACTGCTGGCACCCAGGTCGGGAAAAGGCGTACAGACTATAGAATCAGTAGCAAGGGGGGTTGTAAGGAATCTTGAAAAGAGGAAGTTCATCACCGTCCTTTCTCCGGTTGCAAAGCTTAATGCCTTCATGCAGCCCAGGTTCCCATGGCTGGTTGAGTACATGATTATGAAAAACCTTAAAAAATTCGAGGAAGGCAATCGATAGAAACATATGACGGAAGGGAGAACGGCAATAATCGTTGGCGCTGGAATAGGCGGCCTGGCTACATCATTATACCTTGCCCGGGCCGGGTATTCGGTAAGTGTATTTGAAAAAAATTCAGCTCCCGGTGGAAGATGCGGGCAGTATATCAGGGAAGGACACAGATTTGACCTGGGAGCTACAATGCTGCTGATGCCGGACATTTACCGGAAAGTCCTGGGGGAACTGGGAATAGAGCTGGAGGAAGGAACCGATATTGTCCCGCTGAATAACCTATATACGATTTTCTTCGACGACAGCAGCAGGTTGGAATTTACAACCGACCCTGAAAAAATGCGGGAGCAGCTGGAGAGAATTGAACCCGGGAGCTATTCCAGGTCTCAATCCTATGTCGACGAAGGCTACAGCATCTTCAAAGCCGCGATGGAAAAGCTGATAGGCCGGAACTTTTACAATCTGTTCGAACTGGTGAACTTCAGGAACATAGGTCTGCTCTACAAGCTGAAGATATTCACCTCAAACTGGAGATATGCCAGGAGATTCTTCAGGCATAAACATCTTCTGATGGCATACACCTTCCAGAATATTTATGTCGGACAAAGCCCTTTTAATTCGCCAGCCCTTTTCTCTATGGTGCCGGCCGCCGAGCTGATCGAAGGCTCCTATGCTGTCAAAGGAGGCATGTTCGGGATAATCCGTAAAGTGATGAAAGCTGCAGAAAAAGCAGGCGTTCAGTTTCATTTCAACACTCCGGTCAGTGAGATCAGGACACAGGAAAACAAGGTTACGGGAATTATTACGGAAGATGGCCGCAAAATAGAAGCCGGCATTGTGGTAGCGAATGCAGATCTGCCCTATGTATACCGCTGCCTGCTGAAAGATGAAAAGATGACCCGACGCCTGTCAGGCATGAACTATTCATGTTCTGCAGTCTGCCTGCACTGGGGTCTGGATAAGCAGTACCCGCAGCTCGACCATCATAATGTTTTTCTTTCCGACGGTTTCAGGGACGGACTTGAAAGGATATTCAGGGATAAGACCATCGGCGACAGGCCAAGCTTCTATGTGCATGCCCCTGTCAGAACAGATCCTGATGCCGCTCCGGCAGGGGAGGATACATTATCTATGATTGTTGCGACCGGGCATATCGACCGGACAAAAAAGCAGGACTGGGCCGAAATAAGGAAAAAGGCACATGATTATGTTGTGGAAAGATTGAAGAAGGCCGGGCTTGATGATATTGACAGACATATCAAATTTGAACTTGCCTATACACCCGAAAGCTGGGAAAGCGCCTGCAATGTCGAACGTGGATCGGTTTTCGGAAGCCTGGGACATAACATCCTGCAGATGGGCTGGTTCAGGCCTCATAACCGTCACGACAGGTATCATAATTTATATTTTACGGGAGGCAGCACCCATCCCGGTAACGGCATTCCAAATATTTTAATGTCAGCAAAACTGGTTTCCGAACGGATCGTATCGGGAAAATAGTTTATTTTGCTCCGCTAAACACGCTTTCAATGAACTCCGGGGGGAACCAGTTTCTAGACATTTTCAATTCCATAGATTTTAACAGCATCGTAGATCACCCGAACATCCTTATTGCGGCAAGGTTCTGGGAAGATGAAAGATATGATGCTGCCAGGGTCTGCTACAAGCTGATGCGGTCGATCGACGACCTTATCGATAATTACAAGGCTGACAACAAGGTTATCGCCCCGGGAGAAAGAACCCGTTTTGCCGGGGATGTGAACGGCTGGCTTGAAAAGATAAGGGCCTCAGCAGTCAACGACCCGCTGGTAAAAGGGCTTTCAGAGTGCATGGATAAATTCAGGATCCCCATCTGGCCGCTTGAGACTTTTGCAAAGTCGATGCTCTACGACATTGACCATGACGGTTTCGCTACCATGTATGACTTTCTTGAATACTCACAGGGCGCTTCTGTTGCCCCGGCTTCGATATTCGTGCATCTGAACAGCATCTCAAAAAAGAACGGGAAATTTGAACTGCCTTCCTTTGATGTCAGGGAGGCTGCCACCCCCTGCGCCATCTTCAGCTACCTTGTCCACATCATCAGGGATTTTCAGAAAGATCAACTTAACAACCTTAATTATTTTGCCGACGATCTGATTAAGAAAAATAACCTTTCACGGAAAGAGCTGCGTAGTTTTTCAGAGGGCAGGCCGGTAAGCGAAGGGTTCCGCAATATGGTAAAGGAATATTATTCCCTGGCTGATGAATATCGTGTAAAGACACTTCGTACGATTGAAAGGATCAGTCCTTTTCTTGAACCAAGGTATCAGCTGAGTCTGCACATTATTTTTTCACTCTATGAGATGGTGTTTGAAAGGATCGACGTTGCGAACGGATCCTTCACAACCGAAGATCTGAATCCCACACCTGAAGAGACCAGGGAGAGGGTATATCAGACGATTGTAAGGTTTATAAAAAATTCCAACCGCTAAGAAACGGAATCCGGCGGCGGGCATGGATTGCTCTTTTACGCCGCTGGCGCGGATTTAGCTTCGCTGAGCTCGCGAATACCAAACTTCAGGGCCGCTGGCGCGGTCCCGATAACTATCGGGATGCAATCCGTGCCTTTGCTCGGTTGCAACCCGTGCCATTGATTTTGCTGACCCCCCAACCCCCTAGGGGGGGCTTTAATGGCCGCTGGAGTGAACCTGATTACTATAGGGTGATTTATACTTTTTCTTTGCGATCTTTGCGGTTAAAAGGAACAATGAAGTTAGCATTCCTCACATCCGGCCATTATCCATATGATGACAGGATTTACTGGCACATGGCCTGTACTTTATCGGAGTCTGGTCATAAGGTTATGGTAGCCAGCAGTAAAACCGAAAAGAAGGAGGAGAATGGAAATATATTAATTGACAGCTTCGATGGGGAGAAGCAGTCAAAAAAGGAAAAGATCATTGCTTTCAATATGCGACTGGAAGCATTTAATCCTGAAATAGCTGTATGTTCAGAGCCTCTGCCTGTATTAGCAGCGATCAGATACAAGAGAAACGGTGTCAGAAACCTTAAAATCATTTACGACATCACCGAATGGTACCCTTCCGGAAGGTTTCTGAAGAATTATCATCCCTTCATAAAATGGTTCGGATTCCTCAGGCTCCTGCTTGCAAATCTGGCAGCATGCATGCATGCCGATGGTTTTATTTTCGGGGAATGGTACAAGAGCAGGCCGTACAGGTTTTTCTTCCCCCTGAGGCCTTACAGGATCGTCACATATTACCCGGATCTTAAATACATCAGGCACCTTGAACCCTCCTTCGCGGGTGAAAAAATACGCTTTCTCTATTCTGGTGAGATAAGTGCCAGCAAGGGTTTCTTTAACTTCATGAACGTTGTTAACGCATTGGCTGATAAACATAAGGATCTTTCAATTGAAGTTAAGCTTATTGCCTGGTTTGAGCCTGGGACCGATAGGGAGAAAGCTGAAGAATGTATTGCATCAGCCGCGGAAAATGTTATCATTTCCAGGGTTACAAAACAAAGGCTTCCTGATTTTTCAGAAGCAATAAATACCACCGACATTTTCCTGGAACTTCGCAACAAAACCTTTGAAAACAGCTATAGCCTGCCGATTAAACTGTTTTACTATGCCGCACTGGGCAGGCCTGTAATTATATCTGATCTCAGGGCTGTAAAACGCGATGTCAGGATTGATGATTTCGGATATCTTGTAAATCCTGAGGATACTGTTCAAATACTGCGTATCATCGATGGTTATCTGACTGACAGGGATTTATACATGTCACACTGCACCAGTGCCAGAAGGCTGGCGGAGGACAGCTATAACTGGACCAGGGTTGCCGCCGGATTCGTCGGATTTATCGAATCGCTTTAAGAGAGAATTTTTCAGCGGTTTTGTGCAGGTACCATTGAATTATGTACGAGTTGTAATAATTGCACTGGCGGGGTGGGATAACAGAAACATTATCCATATCATCGCGAAGTATCCCGGTTATTTCATCATACAGGATGGCATTGTAAGGATCGATTAAACGGTTTTTCAGTCCGGATGGAAGCAACTGCTTCACAGTTTCCTTCAATCTCTGGAAACTCTTCTGTGCCGGCGTCGGATTTGTCTCGCCAGGCAGATTAAGGTTATTCTGCCTGAAAATCATATCGCGCAGAACATGTTCGTAAAGTCGCCTGTCCATTCTCAGGTCAAAGGGAAGAGGAAGCATGAAACCGACCAGCCTGTTGTCCCAGAGCGGAAATACATATTGATAGCCGAAATAATTGAAAACCTTAGCTGAATTGACAATGAATTTGGCATGACGCTCCTTCATGTCCCACGATTCGATGACCTTCCATGCTTCAGGCTTTCCTGCAGGGATCTTCTCTCCGATCAGCTCACAGATCTCTCCTTTTGCTTTACTTTTAAGATCCACAAGCCTAAAATATTCCCTGAAAATCAATCGTGCAATATCATCTCTCTCCATGGTGTTTTTCATTACCGGCGTGAGGTAGCTTCCTGCAATAAAATCGCCCGAATAGCCGGAAATGAAAACCGTGTTTTGGGGGATGATTTTGTTTTCTTTAAGGTATCTTACAGCAAAGAACTCCTGCAGGAAGAACATGCCTGTCAGGTTTGAAACCCGGGGATAATAATCTTTAAAGTAATCGTCATGAATAAAATCATTTACCAGAACATTAAAGTATTCGTCATGAATGAAATCATTTACCAGCTCTTTGTTATAAACAATATTTATCCATCTAATCCGCAGCCGCTTTGCAGCTTCCATCGCAAGCGAAACTTCACGGTTATCTTCACGCCCGTAAGTATAGCAGAGAACATTATCAGGATGGTATCTTGAGGCCATCAGGGCGACGAGCCTGGAGTCGTATCCTCCGGAAAGGGGTATGGCAATGAAGTGGTCCTTCAGTGCGGTAAAATACCCACGGAAAACAGTGTCGATTAATCGGGTCAGATCAGCGGCTGCTTTTTCAGGAACAATCCCGTGTGTTTCTTCTTTTGCCGGATCATGATAATTACGGCTCCGGGCTTCCTTTCCCAGGACGGTCACGGTGCCTGCCTCTACCTGGAAGATTTCCTTAAGGAGTGTGCGGTCATTGATTGTATAACCTGCGGCAAGGAAGCATTTGTATGAAACAGGGTCGAATTCATTTTCTTCCCTTAATTCTGCAAGCTTATAGCAGTCGTCGCTCAGGTAATACTGACCATCAATCCTTGTGTGGAAAAGAGGCCGGTTTCTGGTCCGGTCAGTTGCAGCCCATATTTCGTCTCCCCTGTCGATAACTACCGAAAACTGGCCATTGGCTTCTTTCAGTTTTTCTTCAAAACCAGACAGACCGGTTACTCCCGAAAAATAATCCGCAAGCGCTTCTTCTTTAAAAAATCTTTCTCCGGACAAGATGAATCCGGTAACCCATATATCCTTATTGTTAAACCAGGGAAGCTTTGAAAGAATGAGTTTCATAAATGCAAGGTAGCAATTCTTTTTTACCACAAAGGGGACACGAAGTACACACAAAGGGACACGAAGGAAAAGTTCTTTTAAAGATATTTAGCTTCAACATCCTTATTCTATCTTCATTGTAAATCACTTTTATGGCTATTTTTAACTCGATCTATTCACAATCCAATGAAACCTTTACTCAGAACACTCGCTATCCTGTTGATCCTGGCAACTGTGACTATGCCCGGTTACGGCCAGAGACGGGCTTCAAAAACTACTCCTCCCACGCCTCCTTCACCTGCCCTCGACAGCAGCAAAGTAATGTCAATGATTGCTGCTAACGGATTGTATTACAATGTCAGGCACTTCGGGGCAAAAGGCGACAGTGCCACTCTCGACACCGACGCCATAAACAAAGCCATAGATGCTGCATCATCCGCCGGCGGAGGGACAGTCTATTTCCCGGCAGGCAAATACCTGAGCTTCTCCATACACCTCAAATGCAATATCACCCTATACCTCGATAATGGCGCTTACCTTATAGGCGCGGTCCCTCAGGAAGGTAAGCCCGGATATGATCCTCCCGAACCAAATGCCTCCGACAAATACCAGGATTTCGGTCACAGCCACTGGCACAACAGCCTGATATGGGGTGAGAATATCGAGAACATTGCAATTGTCGGACATGGCTGGATAATAGGGACATACGGACTTACCAGGTCGGGAAGGATGACCCCGGGGCTTGGCAACAAGGCCATAGCCCTGAAGCTCTGCCGTAACGTAATTCTGAAGGATTTCACAGTCCTGCAGGGCGGACACTTCTGCCTGCTCGCCACAGGTGTAGACAATATGACCATAGACAATGTCAGGCTCGACACCAACCGCGACGGCTTCGATATAGACTGCTGCAGGCATGTTCATGTTTCGAACTGCAGCGTAAACTCCCCCTTCGATGATGCCATAGTATTGAAGAGCTCATTTGGTCTCGGATTCGCAAGGATGACCGAGGATGTGACCATTATGAACTGCTCGGTAAGCGGTTTCGACATAGGCACCTTTCTCGACGGAACCTACCAGAAGCTTAACTTTAACCGTGTTCCCGACAGGGGTGTGGTGACCGGCAGGATAAAATTCGGTACCGAGTCGAACGGTGGCTTCAGGAACATAACCATCTCGAACTGCACCTTCGAGTTCTGCCGGGGCCTTGCACTTGAGACTGTCGATGGCGGGATCCTCGAGGACATAAGTGTAACAAATGTTACAATGCGCGACTGCATGGGAGCACCTTTTTTCCTTCGCCTCGGTGCAAGAATGAGAGGACCTGAAGGCATTCCTGTCGGGAAGCTCAGAAGGGTGAATATCAGCAACTTTGTGGTATATTCTTCAAATCCCGATTATGCATCCCTTATCCTCGGTATGCAGGGCTATGATATCGAAGATGTTAAGATGAATAATATATTTCTTTATGTCAAAGGCGGAGCGCCTAAGGAGCAAGCTGAAGTTGCAGTTCCGGAAAGGGATAACTCCTACCCCGATCCTCAGGAATTCGGGAAAATGCCTGCTTACGGGTTTTTCATCAGGCACGTGAAAAACATTGAGATGTCGAATGTTGAGCTTAAGCTGGAAAACGACGATCCCAGGCCTGCCTTCATCCTCGATGATGTGAAAGGGGCTTCATTCATCAATGTAAAGGCACCTCAGCTTGAAGATGCACCAACATTCATCCTTAAGGGTGTAACCGGCTTCCGGACAACCAATTGCGGATCATTGCCCGATAAGAAAATTGACAAGGCAGATAACCTGAAACTATAAATCCGATTAAAAAGGGAAGTATTGCTTCGTCGTCCCGATTTCACTCACCGAAGCTTTAGCGCAGGTGGGCAGCGGGACTCCTCGCAATCAGAATGCGGATACAAATCCGAAATTGAGCAGGCCGTATTTATTTCCTGTGAAGCGGTATGTGTATTCACCCACCAGTCTCAGGTTACGCCTGAGAAGATAACCGGCATGCAGGGTAGCGGCAGTGTAGTCAATCTCATCATAATCGGAATCGATCCAGTTGAACAGTCCTGTGAGATACCATTTGCTCATATCTCCTTTTGGTGAAAAGATCACTTCGGCCAGGCCTCCCTGGGTAAATACATCCTTCATCTTCGATCCGTCCGATTCGCGGAAGACTTCCGAATCGGTGCGCCTTACGTACTGAAGGCTCACTGCGAATTTATCTTCGTAATTGAATACGATATCGGGGCCGTACATCCGGATTTTACTGGTGAATGGTCCCAGAGTATCTGCAAGCTGTTCCTTGCCAAAATATCCGAAGAATCCCACTGAGAACATATCTCCGACAGACTGGTTTAATTTCATCATTACATTCTTGTACTTGTCCTTGTCGAAAAGGTAGCCCGGGCGCGAATCACCTATACCGTTGCCGTTTAAGACCTGTGCCACAAGAGTGGTTCCGGTTTTGGCAATATCCTTTTCCAGGATTATTCCCCTGTCGTATTTCAGATCGGTCGTTGAGCTGCCCGGAGCGGCTGCATATATCTTATAAGGTTCAACAGTATACCTGAGTTCTCCCTTGAAGAGGGGATCGGAAACAGCAAATTGACCTATGGAAAGATTCACACCTGTGCCTAAGACATCACTGAACGTCAGGAATGCATCTTCTATCCCTGCAATAGAACCCCGTTCACTGAAAAAGAAATAAAAATAATATGAGATCTTATCGGAAATTTCGCCTCCGGAGATCAGTTTCAGGAGAAAGGGAGCAGCAAAATCCTGGGATCCTTCATTGTTAAAGTTATAGGTTAAATGCCCGTCCATCCTTATTGCGACCGGCAGTTCCCTTAAAAGGGAAAGCCTGTCGTCGCCGGCTTGAATGAAATAGCGCGGTGACTCATATTCCGTAAGCCTGAAGCCATTGCCGGCAAATTCATCGCCGAAAGCTTTTAGCCTGGGCATCGCCGGTGCATGGCACACCTGGCAGCTTATCTGGTATTTGCGGGCGAAGGCGGGAATTGTATATGCGGGGATATGAGGGATCAGCAATAAGAATATGATTGAAAAGACCGAGGTTCGTATGCAGGTATTTTTCATTTGTCAGAGTTTTATGTTGCGGTTTTCAGGGCAATATTGTTACAGTTGTAGAATGCTCGTTAACAACCTTAATTTCAGATTCATCAGCCGGCACTTTCAGGAAATCGGCGACAGGTTTCACAAGAAGCTGATAGTTCAGTACTGCTTTCACTTTCATCTCTCCCGGAGCGACATCGTAGGGAAGCCTGAATGTGAATTTCTCAACTTTGGCTTCACGGGGACCAATTCTGTAATCGACACCCAGTTTCGCTGTATTCCACTGCATGATGGTCATCCTGCCTTCCGGATCGAAATATGGCATCCGGAAGATCCGGTTCCCGGCAGGGATCCCGTCGCGCTGAACTCCCTTGAAATCAGCCAGGCCCAGGGGCACGCCCATGTCCTGGTAGGCAAGGTAATCGCCTGAGATAGTGTACTCTTCTCCTTCAAAACCCTTTTTGTCGACATTCAGGTGATAGGTTTTTCCTTTAGCATCCGTAGCTTCTACCTGCAGCCAGGCTATGCGGTCCTCAACAGAACCTGTGGGGAATTTATGGCCGGTTTTCTGATTGAACAGGACCACTTTGAAGATTATATTTTCTCCAGGTTCAGCCTCTCTTATATCGGGTTCAATCCTTAGTTCTATCGTACCCCTTACTTTACCCGGATCATGGGCTCCATGGAACAGATGCAGCCTGGAATCATCGTAGGGTTTTGTCATAATAGCATTCAGGTAGGGCCCGCCCTTTGGCATATGACAATCCTGACATCTTACACCTTCTTTCGAATACGGGCCTTCCTTCCATTCGAGCTGGGTGCTTTTAACCCATACATTGAAAGGATTTTTCTCGTTGTGGCAGTTACCGCAAAATTCAGTTGTAGTAAAAAATTCGTTTGTCTCAATCTTGTGGGCAGGAGAATCGACACCTGGTTTCCGGACAGCATATTTAGTCATGCCGGGCTTTATCACATAGCTGAAGTTAACCGGGGGATCGGTCGATGCGGACTGAACAAGGTGACATACTTCGCACGATACTGACTCGTTGGCCATGCTTTTTTCTGAAGGCCGTGGCGGCGGAAAGGTTTTTTGGCTCATGAAAGCCAGGGGAGTGTGGCAGCCATTGCAGCCGTCGACAGCATCTTTAAGTTCAGGCTTCGCTGCGGCATGCCTGACTGCCAGGTCGAAGTATTCTATCTCATCCCAGTGATGGGTGTAGGCCTGCGACATCATGGCCTGCGTCCACTGTTCATAGATTCCGGGATGACAGGTCTTGCATTTTTTCGCAGATTCAAAATCCTTGTAGCTGTATTTGCTCTTAAGATCACCTTCCACGGAAGTAATGAAGCTTAAAGCCGTAATTGCCATCACCGGTGCAAAAAAGACAGGGATTAACAATTTCGTGAGAGTCTTTGTTTTTACAGTTTTCATAAACCGGTATATTGATAACCAGGAAAGCTCAGCTAATATAACTAAACGAACGATAAAATTATTAAATATTCAAAACCGGCAATTCTCCTGAAACAATGCATTTATATTATTTTTACTTCAGGCCTTGCAGAAATCAAATTATCTAAATTATGAAAAAATCATTCGACACAGGTACATTGATTGTAATTATCATTACCTTCTTGCTTTTTGTGATTGCCTTATTCACAAGCGGATTTACACATGACCTGCTTCTTGAATCGGGGGTGTTCCTTGTTTCGGTAAAACTCATCATGATGGCATACAGGACGTCCCTCTACTATAACAACATATCCGTTGATCTGAAGAAGATCCTTCAGAGGCTTGAAAGCAATGCAGGCCATGAGTCATTTGACAGAAAATAAGATATCTTTGCCCTAACAGGGCAGACATACACCTTATTGCCCGGCCGGTTGGAAACTCAAAAATACCTGAATATCATCCGCCTATGCTTAAGATGTTTAATGAAATATCTTTCAGGACGAGCAGGATGGTGACACGCACCTACAGCACCTCTTTTTCGCGCGCTGTGAGCTTTCTTGACCGTGAAACAAAGGATGCAATTTACAGTATCTATGGTTTTGTGAGATTCGCCGATGAGATCGTCGACACTTTCCATGAGTACGATAAGCTGAAGCTGCTTGCAAAATTTGAACAGGACTTTTATGAGGCCATGAAAGACGGACTGAGCATGAACCCGATCCTGAATTCATTCCAGGTTACTATAAAGAAATATAATATCGACGATGCGCTCATCCAGTCTTTTCTGAAAAGCATGAAGCTTGACCTCTCACGCCTGGAACATAAAACAAAGGACGAGACAGATGAATATATCTACGGTTCTGCCGAAGTCGTCGGACTGATGTGCCTGAAAGTTTTTGTCAACGGAGAACAGAAGCTTTATGACGAACTGAAAGAACCGGCAAGGAAACTGGGATCAGCATTCCAGAAGGTGAATTTCCTGCGCGACCTTAAAAACGACACCCAGAATCTGAAGAGACAGTATTTTCACAATCTTGGCGAACGTGAGTTCGACGATGCAGCTAAGTCCGAGATAATAAGGGATATAGAACATGATTTTGATTCCTCAACAGCAGGAATGAGAAAGCTTCCGGGGAATTCAAGGCTGGGTGTGGTGATCGCCTACACCTACTACAGGAAGCTCCTGAATAAGATAAAGAGGACACCGGCGGAAAGGCTTCTTGAGAAAAGGATCCGGGTATCAGATCCTGCGAAGGCGTTTCTGCTGCTTAAAGCACTAATAGCCAGCCGGCTCAATAAGATCTGACTTATGAAGTTCCTGCCTGTCCTTAAGGAAGAAAAGGTAAGAGGTTTTGTTATAACCCTCTATTCTGTAGGAGTTGCAGGCATACTGCTCCCTCCCACCAGGGAACTCTTTATTGCCCTGACCCCTTCGGTTCTTCTGCTCAGCTTTTCACTGATACTCTATTTTCATCATCCGCCTCTCAACTCACGAAGCACCGCAGCCTTTCTTCTTATTTATCTTATCAGCTTCTTCGTTGAGGTGGCCGGGGTAAAATACGGGTTCATCTTCGGAGAATACAGCTATGGAAAAGGACTTGGTATCAAGCTTCTCGACACACCGCTTCTGATAGGCCTCAACTGGGTGATGCTTGTATACTGCACAGCTGTGATCGCAGATAAAATCCCGGCACCTGCTTTCGTAAAAATAACAGCAGCTTCACTGTTAATGGTGCTCTATGATTTTATCATGGAGCATGCTGCTCCGGGAATGAAAATGTGGTCATTCGAAGGAGGATACGCTCCGCTGAGGAATTACATTTCATGGTTCCTGCTTGCGTTTCTGTTCCAGTCCGGCATGAAGGCAGCCAGAATAGAGATCGTTAACAGGATCGCCCCCCTGGTCTTCTATTGCCAGGGTATCTTTTTCCTGGTCATCCTGATCATTTTCAAACTTGCCAAATGATTTACAGGGCATCACATCATTTTTTCCTGTACAATTTCTTCAGGCTGTATTCTGTCTGGAAGACCAGGCGTTGTTTCCACCGGGTTTACCTCGACTGCAATTACACCGAAAAAGGGCTTCCCATACTGCTGATCTCCAATCATTTCAGCTGGTGGGACGGCTTCTGGGCCGTATGGCTGAACGAAAAGGTATTCCACAGGCTCTTCTGGTTCATGATGCTCGAGGAACAGCTTAAGAAAAACATGTTCCTCAACAAGGCCGGAGGTTATTCTGTGAGAAAAGGATCGAGAACTGTTGCGGAAACCATAAACTATACCACAGATCTTCTTTCCGACAGTGGAAATCTTGTACTTATTTTTCCGCAGGGGGAGATCAGCTCCTTGCACTCAAGGGAGTTTATTTTTGAAAAAGGCATTGAACACATAATCCGCAGGTGCAATAACCCTGTCCATATTGTTTTCGTCGCAAACCTGATTGATTATTTCTCAAGTCCCAAACCCGGACTTTATATGTACGTAAGGGAATATACCGGTGAAGATTTTTCAGCCGCAGGGCTTCAGGTTGAATATAACCGATTTTATGCAGGATGTATTTCTGAAAATCTTAAACTAAAGGATGTCTGATGCTTATAGTGGCTTATATAGTTCTTGCCTTTACCATTCTACAGCTACTGGTAGCATTGATGAACCTGCTGCCCGGAGCTCATCTGCCCAAAAAAACGGTTAAGCACCATAATCTTGTTTCCGTTCTCATACCCGCACGGAATGAGGAATCAAACATAGGGACAATACTCAGGGACCTGGCGGAACAGGATTATTCAAATATTGAGATCCTTGTTTTTGATGATCAGTCGGAAGACAGGACCGCGGAAATCGTTGACCGCATGGCCGCAGCCGACAGCAGGATACGTCTTGTAACTTCGGAGAGCCTGCCTGAAGGGTGGCTGGGGAAGAACCATGCATGCCATACACTTTCAAAACTTGCAAAAGGCGATTACCTGCTGTTCCTCGATGCTGATGTCAGGATCAGCAATAACATTATCGGCAGGGCAGTTTCATATTCATGGAAACATGGTCTTACTCTCATTTCAATATTCCCCAAACAGATAATATCCTCATACGGAGAGAAATTCACTGTGCCGAACATGAACTACATCCTCCTCTCCCTTCTCCCCCTTCCGCTGGTAAGGAAATCGGGGTTTGTTTCCCTGTCGGCTGCAAACGGTCAGTTTATGTTCTTCAGGGCTTCCGATTACCGCAACATTGAACCTCACAGCCTGATGAGAGGTAATAAGGTAGAGGATATCGCAATTTCGAGGCATCTTAAGGAAAATAAGCACAAAATTGCCTGTCTTGCCGGTGACGCCGGCATTACCTGCAGGATGTACAAAAGCTACAGGGAAGCGGTTAAAGGATTTTCAAAGAATGTCATTGCTTTCTTTGGAAATTCCTTCTTCCTTGCCGTTATGTTCTGGCTTGTTACGACCTTCGGATTCATACCTGTATTTCTCTCGCTGCCTGTGAGTTTGTATTTCCTGTATGTGGCTGTATATTTCCTGGCCAGGCTCTTTATCTCGCTTTCAAGCTGCCAGAACATAATTGAGAATATAATTTTTGTTCCCCTGCTTCAGTTTTCGATGGGGGCATTTATATACAACGCTTTCTTGAATAAATATTTTAAAAAGTATCAATGGAAGGGACGAAGCATAGATTAATCGTTTTCCTGCTGCTGCTTGCTTCCGTTCAGGCACTTTGCAATGATTACAGGGCTGAAATTTACCGTGCCTATGTCAGCGACAGAATGGATGCCTGGAAAGAGGTTATCGACAGGATGAACTCCGTTCCTGTGAAGACTGATGAATTTATTCTCGAACTCATAAATTACCAGTACGGGTATATAGGTTACTGCATCGGGTTTGACAAAAAAAGCGAAGCGCGGAAATATCTTGACCTTGCCCAGCAGAATGTGAATATCCTCGTGAAGCATAACTACAGGCTGCCAGTACTAAATGCTTATTATGCAGCATTCTACGGCTATAGGATCGGCCTAAATGTATTGTCTGCCCCAGTCAACGGGGTAAAGAGTATTGAATATGCAAAGAAGGCTGTCGACCTTGATCCGGGTAACTGGCTCGGCCTTGTCCAGTACGGAAACATCCAGTTTTACATGCCCCGGTCGTTCGGAGGTTCCAAACAGGAAGGCATCACATATTACTACAAAGCCAGGGAAATACTGGAAAAGGATAAAGACAAGCTTAAAGACGACTGGAATTACCTGTCCCTCCTTGTGGTTATCGGACAGTCGCACTATTATCTCGGGGAATATGTCAAGGCCCGGGAAGTCTATGAGAATATTCTCCGGCTGGAGCCCGGGTTCACATATGTAAGGGACGAACTATACCCTCAGTTAATAAAGAAAATGAAGGAATCATAACATGGCAAAAACCGTACTTGTTGTCGGTGCAGGACTGGGAGGTTTGGCGACAGCTCTCAGGCTCGCAAAGAAAGGATACAAAGTTGAGATGATCGAGAAAAATGCAAAGGCCGGAGGACGCCTGAACCAGCTGAAGAAGGACGGGTTCACTTTTGACACCGGTCCCAGCTTTTTCAGCATGTCGTATGAGTTCACCGACTTTGCCAGGGAATGTGGGATCACACTTCCGTTCAGTTATTACAGTCTCGATCCGCTCTATACCGTCAGCTTCAGGGACAGCGACAAGGTTTACCGCCTCTACAAGGACCTGAAAAAGCTTGCAGGAGAGTTCCGCGATGAGGAACCAGGCTTTGAGCAGGCAATGAAAAAGTATCTCAATAAATGCGGAAGGCTGTATCACGACACCAACATTGTAATTAAAAGCAATTACGATTCCCTGCTTCACTACTTCATTACCCTTCCCCGGGTGGGCCCTGCCCATATCGGAACCCTTTTCAGAAGCTTCTGGATGCAGGTATCAAGGTACTTCGACTCAAAGGAAGCCCGTGAGATACTTTCCCTCGTTGCTTTCTTCCTCGGCCGGACACCCTTCGATACGCCCGCCACTTATACCCTTCTTTCATATACGGAATTCATGCACGACGGCTATTACAATGTTGAAGGAGGGATGTATAAGATCGTCGAGGGCATAGCCGGTGAGTGCGCGAAAGAGAACATAAAGATTACCTACAATACCGAGATAACCGGTTACATTGCTGAAGGCGGGAAGCTGAAGCATGTCGTCGACAGCAGAGCTAACAAATGGAGTGCCGATATCTTCGTGATTAACTCGGATGCTGCGGTCTTCAGAGGCAAGGTGTTCAACAGGCCGGAATTCTCGGAAGAGAAGCTCGACAAAATGGAATGGACAATGGGGTCGCTGACCATTTACCTTGGAGTTAACTGCAAATTACCTGATATACAACATCATAACTATTACCTCGGCACCAATTACAGGGAGTACGCGGGTAAAGTATACACCAGCGCCGAGATCGATGAAGCGCCGTATTATTATGTAAATGTCCTCTCGCGGTCTAATCCCGAATGTGCGCCTCCCGGGTGCGAAAGCCTCTTCTTTGTTTGCCCGGTCCCCGACCTGAGATACAAGAAAAGCTGGCACGACAGGGATGGCATCGTCGACAGGATCATAGAGGACTTCTCCCGAAGGACGCATACTGATATAAGGCCGCACATTGTTTCAAGGACCGTTTATACTCCTGAAGACTGGAGGGATCAGTTCAATCTCCACAGGGGCAGCGGATTGGGATTATCGCATAAAATGCTTCAGATCGGAGGCTTCCGCCCCAAGAATTACGATGAGCATTTTAAGAATGTATTTTATACAGGGGCTTCAACAATTCCGGGAACAGGACTTCCTATGGTAATGATAAGTTCGAGGCTTGCAACGGAAAGGATCCTCAGGTACAGGGAAAAATGAAATCATGAAAATCTGCATTTTCTGGTTCCGCAGGGATCTCCGGCTCGAAGACAATACTGCACTTGAGGCAGCCCTGGGATCGGGAATGCCAGTAATGCCTGTATTTATTTTTGACAGCAACATACTCGACGACCTGGAAAAGGATGATCCCAGGGTCTCTTTCATTTATTCAACCCTTTCAGGTATAAACGACAGGCTCAGGAAGAAGGGCAGCGGCCTGCATATCGTCAGGGGAAATCCTTCAGCCGTTTGGAAGAAGCTGATAAGGGACTTCAAACCCGGGGCCGTTTATTTCAACAGGGATTATGAGCCCTATGCCAGGGAAAGGGATTCGACGGTCGAGAAGATTCTCGTTGATGCAAAGGTCGAAGTCAGAAGCTTCAGGGACCAGGTGATCTTCGAAGGAAATGAGATCCTCAAATCCGACGGACAACCTTATACGGTTTTCACTCCTTACAGCAGAAAATGGCTGCAGAAGTTCAGGGAACAGGGAACCCTGCCGCATGCGGGAGGAAAAGAATCTCACCATAACTTCCTGAAGTATGACCCTTCCTTCACACTATTGGAAGAACTTGGTTTCAGGATAAGCAGCATCAGGGTCAGGCCCTATGATCTTTCAGTAATACCGGAATATGATAAATACCGTGATCTGCCTGCCGAAGACAAGACCAGTTTTCTTTCTCCACATCTCAGATTCGGAACAGTAAGCATCCGGCAGCTCGTTTCCAAAGCCATAAAGGAAAATCTGACATTCCTGAATGAGCTCATCTGGAGGGAATTTTTTATGCAGATACTGTATCACTTCCCTCATGTTGTTGCCGGGAATTTCAGGCCCGTTTATGACAACATCCAATGGAGGAATGATGAGAAGGAATTCAGGAGATGGTGCAACGGAGAAACCGGTTACCCGATAGTCGATGCAGGGATGCGTCAGCTGAATGAAACCGGGTGGATGCACAACCGCGTGAGAATGATAGTTTCAGGATTTCTCTGCAAGGATCTTCTGATCGACTGGCAGTGGGGAGAAGCATATTTCGCGGAGAAGCTTCTCGACTATGAGTTGTCATCAAACAACGGGAACTGGCAATGGGCTGCAGGTACAGGCTGCGATGCCGCACCCTGGTTCAGGGTTTTCAATCCCGATGCACAGCAGAAGAAATTTGATCCCGGGTACAAGTATGTCAGGCGCTGGGTTGAGGACTATGGGAAAAAAGGATATCCCACGAAAATAGTTGATCACAATTTTGCGCGTGAGAGAGCAATAGAAGCCTACCGGTTGGGTATCAAAAAATATCACTTCTGATCCAGGAAGTGCATCTTCATAAACTTTATGAATACAGGAAAATCATCAGGCATGGCTCCATGCCCGCCTGCATGCATGTAATATCCAAGGTCGTTCAGAACCGGCTGCCCTGCTTCAGGCCACTTGTCTGTTCCCAGTCCTTTCTTTCCCAGAAGCTTCCATACGGGTTCTGCAGCAACGGCCGACAGGAACTCCCCCTTCGGGTCCGACCAGTAATCTGTAAGCCCTGTCTGCAGCAGCAGTGGTCTCGGGGCCATGAGTGCAACGAGCATATGGGCATCCACCGGCGACATATTGAAATCGTCCTTATAGTTCCTCCAGTTGCCTGCGAACTGGTAGAAATATCTTGTAGGGTGTGTCATGTGATCGATGTTCTCGCCGTAGTTCCGTCGTGAAAGTGCAGCTCCTCCTTCTCCCCCGCAGCTGGCTATCACCATGCCGAAGCGCTCGTCGCGTACCCCTGTCCACAACACGGTTTTGCCCAGGCGTGACACCCCGAAGACTGCAACCTTTTTTGCATCAATCTGCGGATCGGTTTCAAAATAATCCATTGCGCGGCTGAGCCCCCACGACCATGCTGATATTGCTCCCCACTGGTCGGGGGCCGGATAAGTTGTGTCGGGTTTTGAGTAATAGCTGCGTATACCATATTTATAACCCTGTGCAAAATCAGGTTCAATGTCGCCGTAATAAATGCTGGCAAAGCCCAGGCCTTCGTCGAGGAACTGGGGAACTGGGTGATGTTCATCCTGCCGAAACCTCCGGTGCGGCCCGCCGGTACTCTCTTGCCGTCCCTCCCCCACATGGTGCCCGCCTTTATTCCCGGGTCATTGGCAATTGCGGCATTCGGCGAAAAGCTGAAATTCAGAAAGAGCGGCACGGGTCCGGTTGCTTTCGCCGGCAGATAGATCAGGATATCCATTTTATAATCGGAGGTGTCTTTTGTAAAATATACGGTCACCTGCTTTCTCAGAGCCTTGCCATCGAGAGCTGGGCTCCCTTTGTCGAAAACGTTGAACGACATGTCTTTCGGCTTTGGGGGAACCTTTCCATACTGGAATTCATAGAACATATTGAGTATTTCGGGCCGGCGTTTCCTGTACCACTGTTTTTCATTATTCACCTTTTTGCCGTTCAGTATCACGAGCGGATCGGGCAGCGTGTAATTCCCTACCTTGTCCTCATCATAATTTACCGGGATGCCGGCTACCATCCTGTTCACGCTTGCAGGTACTTCC
>JALONU010000251.1 GCA_025454775.1 Bacteroidales bacterium
AAGCGCCACAGCCAAGTTCTTCAGGAGATTCCTCGGAAAGAAAAACCCGATAAGCAGGTACCTCGAAAGATATGAAAAGGGCAGTGTGGTGCTGAAAGACATTACCAGGAGTTTGCTGGCAGGTAAGGAAGGATTGAAAGATGACAACAATATCCTCGGGATGGATAAGAAGTCATTAAGGGAAACTCTCGATGGTCTCTCACACGCCATTAAGGTTGGCCAGGTGCTTGATGAGAAATTCGAGGCCAGGCTCCGTGAGATCAGCCAGCAGGAACAGCCGGAAGAGTACAGGTTCCTTCAGGAGGAGGTTCTCTTCCCGTTGAGGCAGCGCATAATCGACCTTCAGACCGCACTGAATGTTAACCAGCAGGGTGTGATTACCTACGACTTGCTGATGAGGAACAACGAAGAGCTTATAAAGGGTGTCGAACGCAGTGTGACTATTACAACTGTTGCCTTAAGCGTTGGTGTGACAGCTCAGTTTGCCCTTAACAAACAGCGCATGGTGCTCGAGGCAGTGAAAGGAACTAAAGAGATCACCGAGAAGATACTTCTGGGCAATGCCGAGACCCTGAAAACACAGGGCGTTGAGATCCAGAAAGCTGCCACTGAACCGACAATTGCCATTGAAGTTCTGGCCAGCGCCTTCACCAAACTTAATGAAGCAGTAGACGAACTATCCACTTTCAGGGTTAATGCCCTGAGCGGAATGAAGGAATCGATTGGAAAGCTTGAAGACCTGACGAAAAAAGGACGCGATACAATCGAAAGGATCGAGAAGGGAGAAGCTGTCAGGAAGAAAGCATTCGTCGACATTACAGCTGATGATGAAATTTAACATTACAGTAGTATTATTCGTATACACAATAATTAAATTAATAATAAAATGAAAAAAATATTTAACCGACTCTCAGCAATAATGGCAGTTTCCCTGATAATTGCCACCATTTCCCTGAGTTCATTTATCTCCGATACCCGTGGAAAGGAAGCACCCGCTCCTGCACCGAAGGAGTTTACAGTTGTCTGGTCGATCTATGCCGGGTGGAATCCCTGGGCCTATGCCGGCTCTTCGGGTATCATGGACAAATGGGCAACCAAGTATGGTATTAAGATTAAACTTGTAAGGATGGATTACATGCCTTCTATTGAAGCCTTCACCACCCCCTCGGTAGATGCCTGTGTTATGACGAACATGGACTGCCTGACTATACCGGTAGCCGGCGGCATCGCCTGCTCATCTGTTATTGTCGGAGATTATTCTAACGGGAACGATGCGCTTATCGTAAGGAATAATCTGACAATACCGCAACTAAAGGGGAAGAAGGTAAATCTTGTTCAGTTCTCTGTTTCTCATTACATGTTATCGCGCGCATTGGATATGAATAACATGACAGATGATGATGTAAAGATCGTCAATGTGAGCGACAGCGACATCGGTCCGGCTTTCATTGCCAACAAGGACCAGGAAGCGGTAGTGACATGGAACCCTCTGGTGATGGAAATAATGAAAACCCCCGGAGTGAAAAAGATCTTTGATTCCTCACAAATACCCGGAGAGATACTCGACCTTATGATTGTTAAAACGAAGGTGCTGCAGGCTAATCCTGAGCTCGGCAAAGCCCTTGCCGGTGCCTGGTTCGAAGTGATGGATATCATGTCGTCGAGGACCGATAAGGGAAAAGGCGCTCTCGAAGCTATGGCTAAAGTTGGTGGTTCGAGCCTGATAGAGTATCAGAACCAGCTGAAGACTACAGCTATGTTTTACAAAGCCGCTGATGCTGTCGCTTATACAAATGGCGAGGATATAAAGACCAACATGCGCCGGGTGCGAAACTTCTGCTCAAAATATGAATTGCTGGGTACCGGAGTAAAGGCTGATGACCTTGGTATAAAGTTCTCCGACGGTACAGTAATCGGAAATAAAAACAACATCCTGTTTACCTACGATGCGAGCTATATGCAGGGTGCAATAAAGTAAAATTTATGTTTGAGAATGTGATGCAATGGCTTAAAGGGTTACCACGAAATACACTTGAAGCAATAAAACGACTACCTCGTTTAATTGCACAGGTGCTTTCGGGTACCGGCAGGGAGTTCATGGAGATGATTAAGAACTTCTACAGGCTCAGAACCACTCCCGGCAGGAGCATTTCAATCCTGCTTTCATTGGTTCTCTTCCTGGTCTGCATAAAGCTCTATTATAACACTTCTGTTGAGAGGCATGCTGAGAACCAGCAGGATAAGCTTGTTCCAACCGGAGAGCAGTTATGGAACGGGTTTAAAAAAACAATTTTTGAAGTAAATATCAAAGAGGAGTATGATGCGAATGGCGAAATTATTAAAAATGACCTTCCCCAATCATTAAAAGAGGCCCGTATCCGCGACAGGCAGGCATTAGCCGAAGGGAAGTTCGCTAACAGATGGGATGCAATGAAGAACGGAGCTACCCGTGAGTATCTGAAACAGGGAGAATCGCTCCTCTGGCAGGATACAAAGGCAAGCGGGAAGCGTATTCTTATTTCCATGGTATTCATCTTTGCAGGAATATATATCGGCTTATTCATGGGAGCATTCCCTTATGCAGAAAAGCTATTATACCGCTTCGTCCTGTTCTTTGATAAGGTCCCTGCAATAGCTGTGCTGCCAATACTCTTCATAATCTTCGGTCTTGGCGAGACCTCAAAAATCGCATTAATCGTAATCGGCGTTGCCCCTACTGTCATTCTCGACACCTATCTCAAGGTAAAAGAGGTGCACGATGAACAGCTTGTCAAGGGAATGACGCTTGGAGCAAGCCAGCCTGAGATTGTCTTCAGGATCATATTTCCACAGATAATCCCTAAAGTGCTCGATACCGTCCGCCTGAATTTCAAGGCAGTCATCCTCTTTCTTATCGCCGGTGAGGCGTTGGCAGCCGAGGCAGGAATAGGCTACCGGATCTTTGTCGTCCGCAGGTATATGGATATGGCGACAATTTTCCCCTACGTGGTCTGGATCAGTATGCTGGCTTTTCTGGTCGACATGGCATTTCGCACCTGGATCAAAAAGAAATATCAATGGTTGAACAAGTAAGTATTGTGTGTTATGGAAAATGAGATTGACAGGAAATATGTACTGGAATTGTTCAATGCCTACCAGGAATATGGTGGTCGCGTGATCCTAAATGACATAAGTCTGCGTATCCGCAAGGGGGAGTTTGTCTCAATTGTCGGACCAACAGGTTGCGGTAAGTCAACAATGCTGCGATTGATTCTTGGATCTGAAACACCAAGTAAGGGAGTTGCTGCAATGGAAGGGAATCTTATTAAGCGACCTGACCGCCGCAGGGGCATAGTCTTCCAGAAGTATTCATTGTTCGATTTCATGAACGTCCGCGATAATGTTATGTTTGGACTGGAACTCGAACAATTCTACCTGGCGGATAATTTCCTCCGTAAGATCGTTCCTTTCCTGTATCGCAAGAAAATGAAGAAGTTTCGTGAAGAAGCAGATCAGTTTCTTGATAAAGTCGGATTGCTGGAACATGCGGATAAATATCCTCACCAGCTGTCGGGAGGACAGCGGCAAAGAGTGGCTATTGCCCAGGCGATGATCATGAAACCTCAAATCCTTCTTATGGACGAGCCATTGGGCGCTCTTGACGTCGGTACACGTGAGGCTATGCAGGTATTCATCCAGGAACTATGGGGACAGACGGAGCAAACCATCCTTTTCATTACACACGACCTGGAAGAGGCTATCTTTATGGGAACCAGGCTTATAGTATTATCTCAGTACTATAAGAACGGAGGACAGAACGGCTCGAAAATAGTTCAGGATATAAAAATCCCATGGCCGCGACCACGGCCGACAACCATAAAGCATACGAAGCAATTCAATGATATAATGGAAGGCATCCGTCACAAAGGCCTTAATCCTGCCTACCTG
>JALONU010000076.1 GCA_025454775.1 Bacteroidales bacterium
AGCCACATTTGTAAGCCTGAAGGCGCCCCTGCTGTCGGAGATTGTTCCCACTGTCGTTCCGTTTATAACTATGCAGGCTCCTTCAAGGGCCTTCCCGTCACCGCTGACCACGGATCCCCTGATCTCCCTGGTTTCAACCGTTCCTGCAGGTTTCTTCAATGTTACGATTACAACCCCGTTCTTCCCCTTATCACCAAAAACAGCGGTCGCACTTTCATCCTTTAATACCGATATCGTATTTATGTTGTCCGGATCGATCCATACACGCTTCTCCTGTATAACCCCGTCGATAACCAATAACGGTTCTTTGATTGTATCTCCTGCTGAAGTAACAACCAGGGGGATTGTTTTCTGCATTGAAGTTGCAATGTCCGTTATAGCCGAATTGTTGGCAGGAGCAGCATATTGATATTCAGGAGTGGCAAATGCATAGAATATCGTTGCTGCCACCGGGATCATTATCAGGAGCTTATACTTCCTGTACGGGGGAATGGTGATTTTGTCCATCATAACAAATCGTTTTTTATTGTTTGAATATGAGAATGAATTGGAAAGGGGAAGTACCTGTGCATTGAAGATATGGTTCAGAAGCACCGCCCTGTATGATCCGGGATCGGATATTTTTTTCAGGGCAGCCTCATCAGCCAGGAATTCATGGTTCTGCCTGATTTGCACGGCATAGATCCACGCGAAGGGATTTATCCATTGCAGGGTTTTGACAACCTCGGCAAGAAGCAGGTCGAACCAATGCCGCTGACTTACATGCACTTCTTCATGGTTGAGAATATGAGTGGCTTCTGATTCATCCACTGATGAACCTATGAATATGTACCTGAAAAAGGAAAAGGAACTTTTCAGGCCGGGGATTTTCACTATCCTGGCCCGGCCGCTGCATGATACCTCCCCCTTCCTGATCATGCGTCTGAAAAAGTACAACTGTTTTAGAAGCCTTGTGATCAATATTAATAATATCATCAAATAAATTCCTGCAGCCAGAAGCTTATAGTTTACGGTTCCCGTATTGAGAGACTCCGCTGTAGACAACGACCTGCCCTGAAAGTCTTGTACCTGTAACACCTGACTTACCGGTGGAGCGGTGACCACCACACTGTAATGGAACGAGACAAGCGGGAACACGAATGAAGCAAGTATCCCGGCTACCAGGTAATACCTCTTAATTGCAAAGAAGCGTTCGTTCTTCAGGAAAAGAAGGTAGACAAGCAAAAAGCCCGTAAGCCAGGCAGCCGATTTAAGCAGAAACATTGTAAAAACTTCCATTATTTTTCCTTTCTGGTCTTTTTCAGTTCTTTTCTTGTAACATCAAGAAGCTCGTCAAGCTCCCTGATTGAGAGATCTTTCTCCCTGGCAAACAGGGATGCCATGGCAGGGAATGAGTTGTCAAAATATCCTTCAAGAAGCCCGAAAAGCTGTTTTTTAGAGTATTCGCTTTTCGTAACGAGAGGATAATAGAGATGAACATTGCTGAAAGCCTTATGGGAGACATATCCTTTCTTCTCCAGTACTCTCACCACTGTCGATACTGTGTTCCTTGCAGGCCTGGGTTCGGGGAGCCGGTCGCGGACATCCTTTACAAGACCTTCCCCGAGGTCCCATAATATCTGCATTACCTGTTCTTCTGCCTTTGTAAGCCTCATTTTTTGCCGGTATATTTTGTAAATATATGACTATTTTTATAGTCATGCAAATATTTTGTGTTAAAAATGACTATTTCTTTAGTCACAAGCTGCTTTTATGCAACCACCCCGTGGGATTTTCTCTGTGCCCTCCGTGAAATCCGTGGTTTATTTCTTCCCGTTTCAGATCTTCCCGCTTTAACACAAAGGCACGCAAAGTTCACACTAAGGTCACAAAGGTTAAAACCTTGTTTAACCATGGACCAGGCGGATTAACACGGATACCTGCCCGCAATTCGTTCCACTGGTGTATATTCACCTATAACCGAGGAGCGGTTACATATTTTTTCCTTAATTTGCATTATATATCTAAATCATCATACTATGAGAAAACATACTATCTCTTTCATCCTCTGCACATTGCTGGTTCTGATCTCAATCCCTTCCCTGTCCCAGAAGCCCAATAAGCTCACCGGGAAGGAGAAAAAAGCCGGCTGGACACTTCTCTTCAACGGCAAGGATTTTACCGGGTGGCGCCAGTGCAACGGCACTGAGATGCCCAAAAACTGGACAATAGAAGATAATGCCATGAAGGTCTTTACCGGCGAGGGCAAGAAACCCGGCCAGGGAGCCAACGGAGACATTGTTTATGCCACCCGGAAGTTCAGCAATTTCGAGCTTTCCGTAGACTGGAAGGTTTCAGATATGGGTAATTCAGGCATTTTCTTCAACGTCCGTGAAGTTCCGGGCCAGCCGGTATATTATGCAGCTCCGGAAGTCCAGGTACTCGACAACAAGAATGCCACCGACAACAAGATCGACAGCCACCTGGCAGGTTCTCTATACGACATGCTGGCTGCTGATCCTTCCACCGTAAAGCCTGCCGGCGAATGGAACAACATCGTCATCAGGGTAAAGGATGGCAAAGTAACTCATACCCAGAATGGTGTAAAGGTTGTCGAATATGAGATGTGGACGCCAAAATGGGACGAGATGGTGGAGAACAGCAAGTTTAAAAGCTTCCCGGGTTTCAAGGAAGGCATTGCCAGAGAGGGCTATATTGCTCTCCAGGACCATGGCTATCCGATATGGTTCAGGAACATAAAAATCAGGGCGCTTTAACTTTTTTTTAGAATTCCCGGGAATCAATATGGCTGACTGATTGTCTTTATAGCGATAAACCGATACTCCAGACATGAAAAGAACAGTTTTGATTACAGCTGTCGTTGTTTTCGCAGCGATAGCGGGTCTTTTTGCTTTTAACAAGATCTTTTCAAAAAAAGACAAGGAGAACCTTTATGCAGAAGTAAAGAAGGGGCTCTTCGAGATAACCGTATCCAATGCCGGTGAACTGCTCGCTGAAAAGTCTATCGACATAACAGGTCCCGTGCTCGTTGAGCAATCGGAACAGCAACAGCAACAGCAACAGCAACAGCAGAGCGGCCAGAGGGGCGGACAGCAGGGCGGACAGCAGGGCGGACAGAGGACTATGCAGAGCAGTGGCGGCGGCGGCGGTGGAAGTCGTGGCGGCGGCAGTGGTGGTATGATGGGAATGTCGGGCGGCAGGGGCGGAGATTTCCACATGATGGATTTCAAGATCACTGATATCGTTGCGGAGGGGACGGTCGTCAGAAAAGGAGATTATGTTGCAACCCTCGACAGGACAAACTACGAGAACACGCTGAGGGATGCACTCGAAACGCTTACATCACTGAGAGACAAGCTGGAACTTCAGATCCTCGACACTGCCATGTCGCTGACAAGCCTCAGGGATGAGATAAAAAACCAGAGATATGCAGTTGAAGAGGCCAAGATAGACTTAGAACAGTCAAAATACGAGCCGCCTGCCACCCAGCGCAAGGCTGAACTGGCGCTTAACAGGCAGCAAAGGGCTCTTGAACAGCTTACTAAATCATACGCGCTGAGAAAAATAAAGATCGCCACAGACATCAGAAGCCAGAAGATGACCCTTGAAAACCAGGAATTGCTCGTTCAGAACCTTCAGAATTTCCTGGCTCAGTTCAGGGTTACCGCTCCGGCCGACGGAATGATAATATACAAAAAGGACAGGCTGGGGACTAAAAGAAAGGCAGGCTCATCGATCAATCCTTTCGACAATGTGATTGCCACCCTTCCCGACCTTACAACCATGCTCTCCAAGGTTTATGTAAGCGAAATCGAGGTCACAAAGGTGATCCTGGGAATGAAGGTAAACATCACTGTCGACGCACTCCCGGGTAAATCATATACGGGAAGTGTTCTCTCAGTTGCCAATATCGGTGAAGTACTGCCCAATTCAGACGCAAAAATGTTTGAGGTGATGATCAGGATCGACGGAACCGACATGAACCTCCGTCCTGCCATGACCGCATGGAACAAGATCATCCTCAAATCAATCCCTGATGTGGTTTATATACCTCTCGAATGCGTACATGCCGAATCTGACAGTCTCCAGTATGTTTACAAGAAGAACAAGACACGCCAGGTAGTTATCCTTGGGGAGGTCAACGACAAGAATGTGATTGTAAAAGAGGGGCTGGATGAAGGCACCCAGTTATTCGTCGTTGTGCCGGAAGGCGGAGAATCTTTCAGGCTTGTAGGCAAAGACCTGTTGACCGGGCTATAATATTACAGCATCAGGTCCGAATCAGGCATCTAAGGATTCTGCTCAACTGATTATGGCACAGGTATGAGAAGAGAGTGATAATACTCCTTCGAAGATGCTACGGAAGACAATATAAAAAAAGAGTGAGTTCGGTCTCACTCTTTTTTTGTGGGGCGTACTGGGATCGAACCAGTGACCTCTTGCCTGTCAAGCAAGCGCTCTGAACCAGCTGAGCTAACGTCCCTTTTATTATTTCAATAACCCCTACCCTGTCATCCCGCCTCAGGCGGGACTAAACCAACTGAGCTAACAACCCTTTCTGCCGGCAAAAATAATAAAATATTATTTCCCTACTACCTTTACAAGCTTCCCTGCCGTTATATTGTCAGTAAGCTCAAGATTATTCAGCAATGCAATCTCAGCCAGCTTTTCCTGCTTAACGCCAAGGGCTGTAAGCGCCTGGCTGACAGTGCCTGTCCTGGGAACAGCCTTAACTGCTATCTTGTCAGGAACTACATTGATCCTGGAGGCATCCGTAAGCTTCGCGAAGCTGTTCATTGTTGCTTCGAATGCAGCTGTATAATTGTTGAAATTCGCCTGCGCGGAAACACTGTGAAACACATAGATCGCATTGTTGTAGCTTATGAAATACGAAAGGATCTGGTTTGTCGATGTGGCTCCCGTGGTCTGGTCCTGTGATGTCTGTGTCGAGAGGACGGAAAGTGCAGGAAGGGTGTTCACGATAATATTTTTGCTTCCGGTCGGCGTAAGCCCATACTGAGCCATCGCAGTGTCGGCAGCTGCAGCAAGTGTTTTCTGCCCGGAAAGGGTGAAGAGGATCAGTGCATTTCCGTCAGGAGGACCCATGGTCACCTGTATCGGTGAATTCTGGAACTGCCATCCGGCGGGATAGGTGAACCTGAACTTCATCTCCGGGTGGTAAAAAGTAGTCCCCTCGACATATCCCTGCCTTGGATCTTCTCCATATATGATACCGTCGATCAGCTTTAAATATGGATCCCGGTTTATTTTGTAGGAAGGAAGCTTAAGACTGTCCTGCCATGCTTTTGCCCGGGTATTTACATAATTATACCTGTCGCCCGGATCGGGGTGGGTTGAAAGAAAGGTTGGTACGCCGCCTTCGTTGCTAGACAGGTTCATTTTATAGAGGACCTTGAAAAATTCCGCCATTTGATGAGCGTCATAGCCAACCAGGGAAGAATACATAGTCCCGAGCCTGTCAGCTTCCCGTTCATCATCACGGCTGAACTTGAGAAAGAGGAGCTGCATGCCCTGCATGGCATAATCGGCATATTGCGCCACCGTCTTTGAAGCGATCATGCCTCCTATGAGAACAAGCTGCCCCAGCGTTTGCTTGGTCTGCTGGCTTGCCGAGTGCCTGGCTGTTATATGGCCCATTTCGTGTGCAATAACTCCTGCCAGTTCCGCCTCGCTGTTCAGCTGTGCCATGATTCCCCTGGTAAGATAAATGTAGCCGCCGGGAACCGCAAAGGCATTCACCACCGGTGAGTCAAGTACTTTTACATGGTATTTGAGATTCGGCCTGTGAGATACTTTCCCCATCTGATCTGCCTGGCTTTGAACGAAATTCCGAAGTGATGTGTTGGTATATTCGCCGAAAGTTGCGATCACCTGCGGATCATACGATGCCCCGAGCTGCACTTCCTGGTCTTCCGACATCAGCATTAATTGCCTCTTGCCTGTAACAGGATTTATGGCACATGAGACCACGATGAGAACTGCTGTTAAAAAAGCAGCTGCGGCTAAACGGATTTTAGACTTTGTCATTG
The DNA here is from genome assembly GCA_025454775.1 of Bacteroidales bacterium. GTDB lineage: Bacteria > Bacteroidota > Bacteroidia > Bacteroidales > VadinHA17 > LD21. The sequence continues at coordinate 6,051 of JALONU010000076.1, forward strand.
CAGTAATGTTTTGAATCGAACAATCAAACCCTGCAGAAAAATAACCAACGGGATCTGCCCGGAGCATAAAGAATCCAATGCTAAAATTAGAAAATTTATGTTCATTTTCCAAAAAGGAGGGGCAGTGGAGTCCTTAAGGCGGGACCTTATCAGTAGATCACTTTGAAGACCCATACATATTCTGACGGAGGTGTCTTACCCAGGCTTTCCGGAAGGTAAAGTACAAAACCATTTTCCTTTTTCTGCCATTTAAGGTTTCCCTGCGTTCCCAGCATTTTTACTTTGGAACCTGCCGGAAGGGAGAAGCTTGTCATACTGATCTGTTCCGGCATCTTTTCCCCTTCAGCAGCCATATAATAGATATAAATTGTCTGGCTGCCTTTTCCGGAAATTGCTACCTTACCTTCCTTGAAAGGAGCAAGGGCTCTTGTTCCGTATATTGCTTCGCTGTTTACCTTCATCCAATCCCCGATTTCATTCAACAATACATAGGCTCCGTCATGCCATTGACCCTGGGGGCCGGGGGCTATATTAAGAAGCAGGTTACCTCCCTTTACAACTATATCCACAAGCAGCTGGATTGCCTGTCTGCCAGTCATATATTTTGCTTCAGGTACCCACGACCAGCTGCCGCCTGCTATAATACAGGATTCCCAGGGATAAGGCAATGCGTGAGCCGGGACACGGTTTTCGGGTGTGAGATAATTCTGGTTCTTCCCATAAACTGCACGGTCGACAACTATCAGCCCCGGTTGTTTTTCCCTGGCTTTTACAACCAGCTCATCCATTCTTATATCCTGGTTCTGAACCCTGGAGAAGTCATATTCCCCGGAAGTTATTTCTCTCCTGACCTCTTCATCAGTCCTCTTCCTGACCCAACCTCCGTCGAGCCAGAGGATATCCATAGGTCCATAATCACCGCTGAGCAGTTCAAGTATCTGCCCGTGAGTATATTGAACAAAATTTTCCCAGCGTTCCGGATAGGCTTTTATGTTATAGTTTGCATTCCTGTCAGGAGTCGCAAAATTTGGCCACCAGTAATATTCTGAATGCCAGTCAGGTTTTGAAAAATATGCTCCTGTCCAGAATCCTTCCGCCCTGAAGGCATTGAATATTTCCCTGGCAACATTTGCCCTGGGGTCAGTATGAAAAGGCGTTTTCGGCCCGGTGATCCTGTAGTCTGTCAGTTTTGTATCGAACATACAGAATCCGTCGTGATGTTTCGTTGTGAATATCACATATTTCATACCTGCCTTTTTTGCGGCCCGGGCCCACCTGGCCGGATCAAAACCAGTAGGGTTGAACATAGTCTGCAGATTCTCATAGTTTTCTTTATAGCGGATATAATCAGGGTCCGTTCTCCTGCACCAACCGACATCCTCTGCACATATCGACCACGACTCTACCACTCCCCACTGACTGTATGGCCCCCAGTGCATTAACAGACCGAATTTAAGGTCCTGCCACTTTTCAAGTTTCTCCAGGACAAGTGGGTCGGTTTCTGCGACATATCTTTCATCCTCCTGGGAATAGGACGAAAGGATAAAAAATGATAACAAACTGATAAGCAGTAATTTATTCATGAGATATTATGAATGGGGTTTTTTATTTCTGAACATCCAGCTTCCCGTCAAGTACCACTGCCAGAACGGTAAGATGCTCATCAAGGACAGCTTCAGGGACATCAATGAATACAAGTCCTGCATTGCTGCTCCAGTATGGTCTCAGATATTCCTTCCAGGTGAGCTTGTTTCCGTTACCTACCACATAGATGCGGTTTATTTTATTTCTGACTCCCTCAAGCATCACCTGTCCGCGGGGATCTCCGCTGACAAAAAGATAAAGCATGGTGCTGTCTCTGCTTATCGTCGACGGACCATGGAAATATCCCGCCGGCAGACCTGCATTTGTCCCGTAAACCGCTTCAGAATGCTTCGAAGTCCATTTGCCGAGTGTCTTCAGGACCGTAACTTCTTCGTCAGGGATCGTGCCGTCGGCTTTCGGACCTATGTCGAGAAGCAGGTTCCCTCCTTTTGAAATGCATTCGGCAAAAATCCATATTACCTGGCCGGGTGTTTTGAAATTCCTGTCATTCTGCTGGTATCCCCACGAATCGTTCATCGTCATGCAGAGCTCCCAGTACCTGTCTGCAGGCTTTGATGACGGGAGACCCTGTTCGGGAGTTGCATAATCGCCGTAACCCTGCAGGCGTGAATTTATGATGGTATTCGGGTTTGCTTCAAGTATCATCGACCTGATCTCTGCGGCTTTCCATTTTTCGGCGCTCTGCTCCCAGTCGCCGTCAAACCACCACAGGTCGGGATTGAAATTTTTTATCAGTTCCCCTATCTGTGCATGGTTGAAAGCCGTGAATCTGTCCCATCGTCCCTGGTCTTCTGTATATCTCTTTTCAGCTTTTGTGAAATTGGGATAATCAGGATGCGACCAGTCCAGCAGTGAATAGTAAAGCCCTGCCTTAATGCCTCTTTTCCTCAACGCTTCGCAGAAGGGTGCTATCAGGTCGCGGGCTGCAGGAGTCTTCTTTACAACTGTCAGGTCGCCTGCCCTTGAATTCCAGAGGGCAACCCCGTCGTGATGCTTTGAAGTCAGAACAGCATAACGTGCTCCTGATTCCTTAATCAGGTCGGCCCATCCTTCGGGATTGTACTTCGAAGCCGTGAATCCCTTCAGCTGCTTCATGTAATCGGAGTACCCGATATATCCGTTATAGAACGACCAGGATTCATCGATGCCGTTGACCGCATAAATGCCCCAGTGAATGAATATGCCGAGCTTCGCATCACTGAACCACTGCATCCTCTTCAGCTTCTCTCCTTCAGTCTCCTGGGAAAAGGAAGTCATTGTTATCGATGCCAGAAGAAGGCAATATAACAGGTTATTCAACTTCATATTTATTTGCTTTGTCTTCGTCGTGTTCCTTTGTGTGGAACTTTGTGTGCCTTTGTGTTAAAAAAGAAATACCACGAAGGGCACAAAGGCTTTCACAAAGTGACACAAGGGAGTGTATTATTTTTCAGGAAAAATCAAATCCGGAAACATATGCCGGAGCGTCGTAAACCCTGTTTTTCTCCTCCTCGCTCAGGTTCAGGAAGCGTGCATAAACCAGACCTGGTTTTGCATTTAGCATCCTGTTAAGCGCTCCCATGTTGACTTCCGTCCTTATCCTGTCGTACAATTCACTGCGGTCGTCAAGCCATGTAAGTCCGGTATTGAAGTTCTCGGCAGCACAGGCCGACTCGAACAGGGGCGCAAGTGCATCTTCCCTCCCCTGCTTGCAATAGATTGCATCAAAGACCAGATACCTGAACTCTCCCGGCCTGAACAGACGCCTGTAATAGGGCGTGTTGGGCAGCACCTTCATCATGACCCATCCCCACACACCCGGAACATCATAAACCTTGTAAACTGACGGAATGGCGCAAACACCTGCTATTATTTCATCTCCTTCCTTCAGAACATAATACTTATTGTTATGGAAGGCATATTCGTCGGTGAAGAAAGTATAAGTGCGGTAAAAGCCACGGAGGAGTTTCTTCATCAGGGGCTTATCCTTCTCTTCCAGAAGAGCTGTCCTTGAATCGGCTTTTGGATTGAACCTGCTGAATGCCACCGTCAGGAACGATCTTATATATTCATACCCGGCCTGGTCAACAAGGTTTTTGGACCTTTCATTCATGCTTTCTATGAATGCATACATTATGTGCTTGTCCTGGCTTACGGATCCGGGAAGTTCAAGAAGCCCGGGATTGCTGAATATTTCCAGTGTTTTCTGCTTGAATGAGAAGTCAGATTCGGCTTTTATGACAGCTTTTTCCCTTCTTCTCCAGTTGATGTCCGACTGATAGGTCGACTGGAAAGCCAGGTACCTGATATAAGTAGTGGAATATTGCAGATCGCCCTGGCCTGAAACCCGGAAGCAGGCGCCCACGGTTCCTGTTATCCTGTTCTTCCTGTAAAGGGAAATGAACCTTATCTGGTCCCTGTAGGCAGTTATCCTTTCCCCGATATTGGTCAGGGAAAATCTCATGCCTCCTTCCGATCCCTGTACGGCATGATTGAGAATGTCAAGGATGCCTTCATTTGCGTGATCGGTAACCTTTACCTCAAGGCCGTGAAAGGTCAGAATGGTCTTATCGATCATCAGGTGATATTAATTCATGGTTGTTTTTCTGTCGAGCGATCCGAAAACCTTCTGAAGAAGGGGAGTCACCCTGGCTGAAACTTCCTTCCTGATCTTAAGCTCTTCGCCTTCCACTTTAAGGAACATCCCCGAGAGGGCTTTGGTTGTAAGGAAATCATCAAGTTCGGTATTGACCGGTTTCAGCCCGGCGAGCTTCCCTGCCAGGGTGTTGGCAACACTGTTCCATTTAGATGTCAGTGTGTTCCAGGAATCCTTCGTGGAAATATTCCCGACGATCTTCTTTTCCGTTGAAGCCTGGATCTTAGGCCTGTAGAGCTGGTACAGCTGATCGTAGGTTGTGATTCGAAGATATGCCGTTGCAGCGTTATCGGCACCGGTAAGAATGTTAAAAGCATCGCTGATTGTCATCTGGGTGATGCTGCTGACGAAAATGGGGGCTACTTCCTTTGCTGCATCCTCTGCCGCCCTGTTTATTCTCAGGACGACATCCTCGACAAGCTTGTCGCCTCCCGGTATCCTTGAGATATTATCGACAATGACCTTTGCCTCGTCTGGAAGAAGTATCTTAACCAGGGCGTCGCCATAGTAGCCGTTCTCGGCGGCGAGTCTTTGTGCGGAGTTTTTAGCACCCGTAATAAGGGCTTCCCTCAGGCCTCCTGCAACTTCGGCCTCGGTAAGAGGTCCGGAGCCTGAAGTCTGAAGTACAGTCATTAATTCCGCACAACCGGCAGAGAGGACAGCCATAAGAAGAAGAGCAAGCAGTTTTATTTTCATGTCAGGATGTTTTTAATGTACGACGGGCACCAGCGCAGTTGAAATGATCAGGTCTTCAGGAGTTGTTATCTTGATATTTTCCCTGTTCCCGTCCACGAGATTTATTTTCACTCCCGTCTTTTCAAGAACAGTGGCATCGTCGGTGAATTCGGGAAGGTAATCCTGTTCGTAGGCTTTCTGTATCAGCGCCGAATGAAATACCTGCGGGGTCTGAACCTGTCTGACAAGGAGCCTGTTGACGGGCCTGCTTCCTTCTTCAGTTACCATTCTCAGTGTTTCTGAAGCCGGGATCACCGGTATAGCATTGCCCAGTTTTTCTGCAGTGTCGAAGCATCTTTTTATTGTGTCGATGCTTACGAAAGGACGGACCCCGTCGTGGATTGCCACCAGTCCCGGGTCGTCGACGAACTTAAGCCCGTTCCTCACCGAGAAGAACCTCGTCTTGCCTCCCTTCACCAGCGTATGAGGTACGTTGAAGGAATATTTTTTCTGAAGCTCATTCCAGAACCGGAGCTGGTTTTCGGGGAGTACGGTTATTATCTCTATCGACTCGCTAAAGGTCTTGAAGCGTTCGATGGTATGCATGAGAACCGGTTTCCCCGCGATCTCAAGATACTGTTTCGGAAGCTCGGCACCCATTCTCTTGCCGCTGCCTCCGGCTACAATAAGTGCGTAGAATTTCATTCCTTGGTATATAAGAATCTCCTGATGCTTCTCTTGGGTGTCTTTGCAAACTCCTCGGGATGCAGTCTGAACTTGCTGACCTGCATGAATTCCGGTATTTTTTCATTCACGGCCTTCCGGATCTCCTCAAGTTTTTCGGGAAGCTTTTCTTCCGGTATACCATGGTTCTTCAGCATCTCAAAATCAGGATAGATAAGCCCCACAAGCTTGTTATCCTCCATAAGGACGAGGGATTCCGTCACATAATCCATATTGTTTATCACGGCTTCTATCTCCTCTGGGAAAATGTTTTTGCCTGAAGGACCCAGGAGCATTGTTTTGCTTCGTCCCTTTATGTATATGTTCCCGTCCTTGTCGATGAGCCCCAGATCGCCCGTATGCATCCACCCCTTGTCGTCGATCATTTCCCGTGTTGCCTTTTCATTCTTGTAATAACCCTGCATGACGTTTTCCCCTCTCAGGATTATCTCCCCGATGATCTTCTGCGGATCCGGAGAATCGATGGTGACCTCGAGAGTGTCGACAGCCTTCCCCGAACCCCCCAGTACAGTAGTGTCCCAGGACCTGTAGCTTATCAGTGGGCCGCATTCCGTCATGCCGTAACCAACTGAGAAATTGAACTTAATCTTCCTGAAAAATCTCTCGGCTTCGGCATTGAAGGGAGCACCTCCGATTACTATCTCCTTGGCTCTTCCGCCGAAAGATGTTGTAAGCTTTTCACGGATCTTTTTGTGAAGAATATTATTTATACCCGGGATGGCAAGCAGGATCTTCATGTGGGGCTTGCTGATAACCGGAAGCAACTGCTTCTTGAATATTTTTTCGATGACCAGCGGTACCGAGAGCACAAGTTTCGGGCGTATCTCCTTGAAAGCCTGAAGTATTATCTGCGGCGAAGGTGTTTTTGTCAGTATTGTGATATGGCATCCTATCGAAAAAGGAAAGAGAAATTCGAAGGCACAGCCGTAAGTGTGGGCCAGGGGAAGGAACGAAACCACCGGATCTCCCGGTTCCAGGGGCATGTTGTTCTGTGCGAACCTTATGTTGGCTGCCAGGCTGTTGTGGGGGATCATAACTCCCTTTGAGAAACCCGTCGTACCTCCTGTGTAGCTAATGACCGCAAGCTTGTCATTGGTTATATCCGAGAATTTCACATGTTCAGGCTTCAGCCCGGGATATGCCGACAGGAACCTCGCCTCGATCGAGTCGAACGCTTCCTTTATGCCGGGCCTGAAAGATTTTATGAGTGTGAAGGTGTCAAGGGAAACAGCCCCGGTAAGAAGTGGCAACCTTGACGGATCGAGGGTTTCGAATATCTTGTCGTCAGCAAAAAGATGAAGCGAATCTGAATGGTTTATCAGGTTCACCAGGTCGTCGGGCTTGAAGTCGGGAAGGATCGGCACAATCACTGCCCCCTGTATGAATAGCCTTTCTCCCTGTAGTTCGACAGAGCTTCAATATCCCAGTTCTTCCTGATGCTCTGTTCAATGTACCCGATTAAACGTTCCCTTATCATATTCTGAAGTTTTGGTTTTCTATGACAAATTTAAAACAAGCCTGTTATAATCAAATCGGTATAAAGACTTCTTTTTGCCCGGACCAGGATAGTTTCAGATAAAGAACATCAGCAGGATCGCCAGGGTCGACAGCAGGTTCACCAGGGTGAAAAACCAGTTGTAGCTTTCACGTTTCTTGCTGAAATGCCCCAGCTTACGTGCGAGTATCCCGATATTTGGCGCAAAGAGCACCAGCAGGAAGGCAAAAAATTCAATGCCGAAAAAAACCTGTTCAAGACCTCCCCTGACAAGCGCGGAAAAATATACGATAATAAGCAGAACAAGAAGATAAAGAAGATAGGTTACTTTCAGGGCCAGCGTGGAGAGAAGCCTTCTCTTATGAAGCTGATGAGGCTTGAGATAGGCATAGGCAAGCGAAAAAATCAGGATTATGAATACTCCTCCAAGGATGAAGTTCAGTATCTCCTTGAAATTTGCTATTTCCTCGGTAAAAACCTTCAGGTTCATATTCAACAGGTTGACCATACCAATGAGCTTGCTCCCAGGACAGCTGCATTCTGCAGATTCAGCTTCGATCCAAGGATCTTTACCTTCCCCCTGTAAATGCTGAGCATGTTTTCTTCCATCGATTCGCGCACCGGCCTGAATAGCATCTCTCCTGCACGGGCAAGACCTCCGAACAGGAAGATAGCTTCGGGATTTGTATGTGCAACAACATCCGCCAGCTTATAACCCAGTATCCTTCCTGTTTTTTCGAATGCCAGCAGGGCCAGGGGATCACCTTTCCTGGCTGCTTCGTAAATTATCTTTGAATCGAGCTCTTCGAAACTGTATTTCCTGAGCCTGCTGGGTTTCATACTGTCAGCAAGTATTTTCACAAGAGTGCGCTTCAGACCTGTCGCCGAAACATAAGTCTCCAGGCACCCTTTTTTACCACATCCGCATTCACGGTCAGAGGATTCAGGCTTCAGCGAAGTGTGTCCGAGTTCACCCGCAAAACCAGTATGCCCGTACAACAGTCTGCCGTCAGCAACAAAGCCGCTGCCAAGCCCTGTGCCAAGGGTTATCACAACAAAATTCTTCATCCCCTTCGCCCCTCCGTAGATCATCTCCCCGACAGCTGCCGCATTTGCATCGTTGGTGACAATAACCGGCAGGTCGGTGTGCCTGTGAAAAACATCGGAGAGAGGAACAATGCCTTTCCACGGAAGGCCTGCAGAATGCTCGATAGTGCCTTTGTTGATGTTCCCCATCGGGGCGCCTATGCCGAAACCCCTGATCTTAAGGCCCTTACAGGATTTGTTCCCTGTCTTGATTATCTCCTTGTAAAGGACCGACACAAAATTCTCGAACCGGGGAAAGCTTGCCGTCCTGATACTTCCGGAAGCCAGGATCTTTCCTTTACGGTCAACAAAGCCAAAGACACTGTTAGTGCCTCCTATATCAATACCCACAGCAAGTTCTCCAGGTGCCATCCGGTTCTTTCAGAGCTTAATGATGGTAAAGATAATATTAACTGTTTAAAGAGAAGTCAGGAAAATTCAATCATTCCAAAAAATTCAGGCCTGTGAAAATCCGGCCTTTCAGTTTTCACGGGATTCCATGTAAGGTAATGCGGGACGGAGAGTCTGTCCCCGCACTTGTAAAAGTTGGCCCTGCAGGTCCTCCCTTCCATGGTTTTTATATCATGCCTGAAAAGAACACTGAACGGAATGGCAGCTGTCAGCGTCCATACAGTGTTCCCTTTCCTTTCCGGAACAGGACTTGTTCCAAGGGAAGAGACCCGCCTGATCCTGTCGATGATCTCCGGAACAGCCCTTTGCCTGTCTGTCCTGAATGTTCCTGAACCCAGAAGGCAGGTGCCTATTCCGTTGAATTCAAAATTATAGTATATTCCGTCTTCTTCAGGCGAAATAAAGAACTCCACGCAGGAGTCCTCGAAGACATTCTGGTTAGTTTCTGTTTTTTCAGCCTTGAAATAATCTTCCGTCACAAAATATTTAAGCAGGATTTCCCTGTTCGTGTAAGCGATGGAAAATCCCGCTTCCGGTTTATAATTAAAATCCTTCCAGTTAAGCTGATCTATCATATTGCGTTCGAGTCTTTCAAGTTGCACGGATATTTCTTCCAGCTCAGGAAAATCAGAACTGAAAGCCAGGAACGTGATTTCAAGTGTTCTCATACGATGAATTAAGAACATCTGAACAAACGAACTAAGAAGCAGGAAGTTCTTAGTTCGCTGTTCTGATGTTCTGTTGTTCTTATTTCTGGTCTGTTTTAAGCTTTCAGCTCGTTCCAGATCAGTGCAGCTGAACCCATAACGGCTCCATTGCTTTCGGGAATCCCTGAAGGAAGGATCTTCACCGTGTTTTTCATCAGGACATAATTGTTTTTTTCGAGGTAAGCCCTCACAGGCTTGAACAGGAGGTCTCCGGCATTTGCCAGTCCGCCGAAAAGGAATATGGCTTCCGGACTGGAGAATACGATCGAATTGATGATCCCAAAACCAAGGATCTCGGCTGTCTTGTTCATTGCCGCCAGGGCAACCTTATCCTTTTTGGCTGCTGCTTCCGCAATTTTTTTTGCTGTGAGCTTTGCCGGCGGAATATCCCTCAGGGGGCTTTCGTCCCTCATCTCGCTCATCAGCTCGAGTGCTGTTCTTACCAGCCCGGTGGCAGAAGCGTAGGTCTCGAAGCATCCCTTGCGACCGCATCCGCATTCCCTTCCGTTCGGTACAACCGTCATATGGCCAAGCTCGCCTGCAAACCCGGTATGGCCGTAAACCATCTTGCCGTCAATGACTATGCCGCTGCCAAGGCCGGTGCCCAGTGTTAGTACGATGAAGTCCTTCATCTTCTTTGCCCCGCCGAAGATCATCTCTCCCATGGCAGCTGCATTTGCATCATTGGTCACTGCAACCGGGACATTGATCTTCTTTTTGATAAGATCTGCGAGAGGCACTATCCCTTTCCATGCAAGATTAGGGGCATGCTCTATGGTTCCCCTGTGGTAATTTGCGTCAGGAGCACCTATGCCTATCCCGGCAAGCTTATACTCCCGGTCGGCGGCAAGAAGCTTTTTAATGGCTCCTGTGAGCGCTGTTACAAAGTTCTCAACTTTAGGATAATCTGTGGTCTTGAAACTCCCCTGCGAGAGGACTTTACCCTTTTCGTCCACAAGACCGTAAACAGTATTGGTACCACCGATGTCGACACCTGCTACAACTTTTTTCATATTGATAATGGTTTAGTGATTATTTATTATCTGCCGGGTCTGGTCACCTGACCTGTTCCGGAAGTGCTTTTGAGTTTCTTTGTATTCTTTTCCTTAATATCCCATGTGTTATCAGCCCAGAAATTCTCTCCCAGGTCGATCTCTTTGGGATAGAACGAAACCGGCTCCGGCTGACGCTTCTTCCTGTAATCGCCGGTGGTCCACTTTCCATCGCCGTCAAGATCGTAGATCACCCTCAGCCTGTATTTGCCCTTATCGAGCAGGTCAAACTCCGTTACTCCGTCCTTCGCCATCAGAACCTCACGCAATATTTTATCCTGGCTGTTGAGGAGCTGAATGATACGGCTGCCCTCAAAGTTATTAATATTTAGTTTCAGCTTGCTGAATGTGTCATCGTTCCTCACAATGAACCTCGTCCCTGTAGAATCATTGGCTTCACCGTATATGTTGCCGAATGCGGCGGAATCGGTAATAAAGAGGTAGTTTTTCTTCTGGACGACCTGTGCATCGAGAAATAGCCTGCAGGAATTGACGCTGTCCCTTACGAAGGTGTACGGGACAGGAATCTTCGTTTTATCCTTTTCATTTACCTCGAAGAGCCTGATCTTTGAAGTATCCGGTTCCCTGAAGGGTGTCAGGGAGTTGAATGTAATTCTCTGCCTTGGTTTAAGCGCTCCTGATGCCAGCGAGGAAGTAATCCTCAGCGGGGCAGGCCTTATTTTTCCCCTGGCAGGCCGGGGTGCGACAAACCTCATTATTACAGTATCATTTTTTATGACATCGTCACCCAGGGAGTCAGTGAAAGGATATCCTATTATGGTAGTAAGCTGCGACTTTGAATAGAGAGAGCTGTCGGTAAGCCAGACAATGATAGTATCTCCCGCAGGATTCCTTTCGGTAAAATACGAACCCGGCTCAGCCTCAGGGATAGAAAGACTGAATCCTGCCGAATCGGGAGGCAGGGAAAGCGTGTATTGCAGCTTGTATTTCATCGGCCGGGGTGAACCTGTAAGGTAGCGCAATGTCTTCTCGTGCCTGAACATGAAAAGCCTGTAATCGCCCTGCCTGACTATCGTATCGGCTTCTTTCCTCAGCGGCATTTTTATTCCGGAAGTATCGGGCAAGGGCTGAATGTAGTTCTCCGGGGTCACCCTTACCAGCGAATCGAGGTAAGCGAAGTCCTCATCGGGGAGGTTGAAATTCTTGCTGTTGTCGTTATCCTTAAGTGCATAGAGCCTGTAGGTGCCTTCCCGCACATTGTCAATCCGGAAATACCCTGTTTTGGTTACCCTGGTTATATAGTCGGGAAGTGTTTTTGATACAGCGGAATCGGCAAGGTTGCCGTACAAAAGCACCAGGGTGTTTTCCGGGGGGTCAAGTGAAAAAGCTGAAAGCACATTACCCGTAACTGAAAGGGAATCGACAATATCACCTGTTGAGAACACAAACTGGTAGTTATCTATGGGATTGGATTCGTTCAGGTCGCGTATTGCATCCTGGAAATAGAAAGTATATGTAGTACTGTCTCTCAGCACTTCATCATATTCAATAACCAGGCTTTTCCCCTTTATTGAAATCTCCGGCTTTTTTGTCATTGGCGGGGAGACCATGAATTTCTCGGCTATCTTGTCAAGCTGGATATACTCGTTGAATGTTATTATGATTTTTTTGCCCCTGAAATTTGTTTGTCCGTTTGCAGGTTCGCTTTTAAGTATAGCCGGGGCTTCCTTGTCCTTTGGACCGCCAGTTGGAGAGCTGGGCTTCGCACATGAGGCAACCACGACATATGCAAGAAATACCGGCAATGCGTATCCAAAAATACCCCTGTTCATAAGCGCCATGGTTGTCTGCATGCAAACATACATCATTTTTCACTACCTTTGAATTTCAAATCCAAAGAACGATCATGCATCAGCTTATCATCCCCTGGGACGTAAATCCGGAAATCTTCCGGATAGGCTCTTTTGCCGTCAGATGGTACGGACTTTTATTCGCCTCTTCTTTTCTTGTGGGTTACCTGCTGATGCTTAAGATCTTCAGGAATGAAACCCTTAGTGATGCACTGCTCGACAAGCTAACGGTCTATATGGCAATCGGGGTTATCATAGGCGCAAGGCTCGGGCATTGCCTTCTGTATGAACCGGAATACTATCTTTCGAAACCTCTTGAGATCCTAAAGATCTGGAAGGGCGGACTTGCCAGTCATGGCGCTGCAGCAGGAATACTTATTGCCCTGGGGATATTCTCTCACAAGGAAAAGAAGGGCTATTTCTGGATCCTCGACAGGGTTGTCATCGTTGTCGCACTTGCCGGCTTCTTCATCAGGATGGGGAACCTGATGAACTCGGAGATCTACGGATATGAGACAACTGTGCCATGGGGATTCGTGTTCCTGCGCAACGGGGAGACGGCTCCGAAGCATCCGACACAGATATACGAAGGCCTTACCTACCTCCTGATATTCGTCCTTCTCTGGGCGATATACTGGAAAAAGAACGGTGAGCATGTCGAGGGGCTGCTGATCAGCCTCGGGGTCATGCTGATATTCGGATCGAGATTTTTCGTCGAATTCCTTAAAGAGGACCAGGTAACCCGGGAAGCAGGTATGCTGCTCAATTTCGGGCAGAAATACAGCATCCCCCTGTTCTTTCTCGGCCTGGCCGGGTTGATAATCAGTCTGAAGATGAATAAACGGGCTGTGATAAAAAGGCCGGCTACTTCCTCAAAATCCCGTTGAAGAGCACATCCAGGATTGCATTAAGTCTTTTTTCGATGTTCTCCTCCTTTTTCTTCCAGAAGAGGGGAACCTCCAGCCCCTTGAGGGTTGTCTGAACGGCCAGTGCAGTATATTCGCTGTTAGCCACGTTGAAAACTTTTTTCCTTGCCCCGTGCCATAGAAGAAGCCTTAAAATAGCCAGCTCTTCCCTGTCGTAACGCGCCCTGATATTTTCAATAAAATCAAAGTGATCGAGGTTTTTGTCAAAGATGGCATTATAGTAATTCGATAATTTTTCGAACGTTTTCATCCTGACAAAGACATAGTTCCTTACCTTCTCAACAGGTGATTCAACTGACTTGATGGCTGCAGTAAGCTCATTTCTAAGTATATTGGCCTCGTATAGGACAACCGATTCGAATATCTCCTCCTTACTCTCAAAGTAATAATAGATCGAACTTTTGCCCATTTTCAGCTCGCGGGCAATCTCATCCATGGTTGTTTTACGGAAGCCGTACCGGCTGAAAATCTGTCCGGCGGCGATAATGACCTTCTCCCTAAATTCCTCTTTGTTAATCATATATCCTCTGGTTTTTATACCGGAACCATTCTTCTGCAAAAATAGAATATAATATTTTCAGTTCAAAATCTTCGAATATATTGGTCGAATATTCGAATCCGGTCAGTTACAAGTTGATATTTACTCAATACGTTTATCACAAATTTTGTAAATTTGGTTTTCACGATAGGTAAATATGCCGTAGATAATGCAGGTCGGAGACAGGAATTACCAGAGCATCTGGCTTGAAAGATCGGATCCGCCCGTTCTTAAGGTCATTGATCAGCAAAAGCTTCCCTTTTCGTTCGGGATATGTGAACTGGGATCTGTCGAAGAGATATGGACGGCAATCAGTGACATGACTGTAAGGGGCGCTCCGCTTATTGGAGCCGCAGGTGCTTTTGCAATGTACTTCGCAACTCTTGAAGCAGGTCCCCTGGAAGATCCACGAAATCATCTGCAAAATGCGGCAAGATACATTTCATCATGCCGTCCGACAGCAGTAAACCTTTCCATGGCCGTTAACCATGTGATGAGGAAGATCGAAGAGGGAGACCCCGGGAAGACTGTTCCGGAAAAAGCCCTGGAAGCCGCACTTGAGATCTGCGAGAAGGAAAAGGAAAACTGCAGGGAGATTGGCAGGCACGGATTGCCGCTTCTTCAGGATATAAGCAATAAAAAGGATGGCAGACCGGTGAATATACTTACCCACTGCAATGCAGGCTGGCTGGCATGTATAGATTACGGGACCGTCACGGCTCCGGTCTATCTTGCGCATGAAGCAGGGATCCCCGTTCATGTCTGGGTCTCCGAAACAAGGCCGCGCAACCAGGGGGCAAGGCTTACAGCGTGGGAGCTTGGACAGGCAGGGGTTCCTCACACGCTTATAGCCGACAACACGGCCGGCCACCTCATCCAGCACGGCATGGTCGATATTGTTCTTGTAGGCTGCGACAGGGCAACCCGCCGCGGCGATGTAGCCAACAAGATAGGCACCTACCTGAAGGCCCTTGCTGCCCGGGAGAATAATATCCCCTTCTATTCAGTATTTCCTTCGACATCTATCGACTTCGGAATAGCGGACGGGGTTAAGGAAATACATGTCGAGGAGCGGGCGCCTGAAGAAGTTACGGAAATTTCCGGAATAAAGGGCGGCGAAGTTGTGTCTGTAAGGATATGCCCTGATAGAACGCCTGCGGCAAATTATGCCTTCGATGTGACTCCTGCAAACCTTATAACAGGATTGATAACGGAAAAAGGCATCTGCAGGGCTGATGAGAACGAGATAAGAAAAATGTATTCAGACAAATTCAAATGATATGGAAGGGGTAGTTAAGTTCAATTGCCACTGGAACCAGTCGGGGCCCGTGATTTCCGACGAGCAGTATGAGATAATAAATTACTGGCGCGAGGTTCTCTACAACATGGACCTGATAGGGGCATATGAGAACGGTGTAGGATTCGGGAACCTTAGCATGCGTATCCGCGGCGGGAACCAGTTCATTATCACAGGCTCTGCCACAGGCGAGATCCCGGAGCTCGAGCCGGGTCATTATGTAAAAGTGAATTCCTTCAACATCGACGACAATGCCGTTCAGTGCCTCGGTCCCCTCAAGGCTTCTTCCGAATCGCTGACGCATGCCGCAATATACCTGGCTGACCCGGGAGCAAATGCCGTAGTACATGTTCATTCCATAGAGCTCTGGAACGAGCTGATATACAAGGTGCCGACAACCAATCCCGCAATGGATTACGGAACACCCGGGCTCGCGAAGGACATCTTCAGGCTTTTCAGCGATTCCGATGTATTCGAAAAAAGAATAATCGTGATGGCAGGCGACAGGGCCGGCATCCTTACTTTCGGTCACGACATGGACGAAGCAGTGAATGTGCTGATGTCGTATCTCCAGAAGAACAAATGAAAAAAACAGGCATCATAGGAGGTTCCGGGCTCGAGAACCCGGAAATACTTATAAACCCCCGGCTTAAGAAAGTATCCACTCCCTATGGCAGACCATCCTCGGACCTTATCTGCGGGCAGATAGAAGGAAAGGATGTTGTGATCCTTTCGAGGCACGGTTTTCAGCATACCATACCTCCCTCACAGGTGAACAACAGGGCGAATATTTTCGCACTCAGGGAGGAAGGCTGCACAAATATCATTGCAACCACGGCATGCGGCAGCCTTAGGGAGGAAATAGGGCGGGGCGACATCGTGATCCCCGATCAGTTCATTGATTTCACCAGGCACCGCGACATAACTTTCTTCACTGAATTCGAGCCGGGGAAGATGAAGCATGCCGCGATGGCGGATCCCTTCGACAATGTCCTGCGGTCGCTGATCATTGCTGCTGCCGGGGAAGCCGGTATC
>JALONU010000252.1 GCA_025454775.1 Bacteroidales bacterium
GCTGAGGATGGTGTGGAAATAGATATCATGGAGTTCGTCCCAACAGAAGGCCGTTACGGTTGTCATAATCTTCACTGGAACGGTTACGGTGAATTCCATAAGTCCGTCGGAAGCGGACAGAGGCTTAACGGGAAACTTGAAGGGTACCATATCTACAGCCTGCTCTGGACAAAAGACGGATACATATTCTACATCGACGGGGAGGAATCATGGAGATACGACAAAGGAGTGTCTCATGCTCCCCAGTATATTATCCTGAGCACCGAGATCCAGGACAAGGGGTGGGCAGGCAATATACCTGAAGGGGGATACGGAACATTCGACAAAACAAAGAATGTAATGTTTGTCGACTATGTAAGGGTTTTCCAGGAGAAATGACCTTGTGAAAACCGTAACAACCTGATTTGAACTGAATGAACCACGCAGCGTTGCTTATCCTGGTTTCCTTAATGGCATTGAACCCCTATCCGCGTGAATATCCCGCAGGAGTGCTGTCGCTGAAGCTGACCGACACTGAACGCGGAAACAGGAAGATCCCCGTGAAGGTTTTTTACCCTGAAATCCCACCGGGTAGCAATGAAGAAACCGGAGAAACTAGTGTTATTAAATTCCCTGTTATCTGCTTTGCACATGGTTACCAGATGTCTGCAGACTCATACGGTCCGCTATGCAGAATCCTGACAGACGAAGGATATATCGTAGTATTCCCCTGCACGGAAGAGGGAGTTTTCCCCTCACATAAGACATATGCAGCCGATATCGCTTTTATTATAGCCAGAATAGGCGATATAGGAACTGATCCCTCTTCTCCCCTGTATAATCGTGTTGGACCGGCCAGGTGCCTTATGGGTCACAGCATGGGCGGAGGAGCATCTTATGTGGCTGCTGACATGGGTGCACAGGCGGATGCGATTGTTACATTTGCCGCATTCAATACAAGACCTTCTTCAATAAAAGCTGCGGCAGGTGTTACAATTCCTGCTCTTGTCTTCGCGGGATCAGGCGATTGCATCACACCTCCTGAGGAACACCAACTTCCTGTATATCATTCTCTTGCCAGCAAGTCAAAAACATATATTCTTATCGATGGTGGCACCCATTGCAACATGGGATCGGACAGTAAAAAATGCAATGCGGGGGAAAAGCTGTCCGGCTGCCACAATGGCGGACTCAGCACTGAGGAGATGACCAGCCTGATAGGCAGGTACCTGATCCCATGGCTGAGATTCTACCTGAAAAATGACAAGGGATCAGGCAGACAATTTAACCAGGAGCTTACAAACGGAACGGGTATCGAATACCTGCGGTCGGAACCCCTCGCGGAACAAATCCAGTAATCGTGCCTTTCGATTAAGTATCTGCCTATTTTTTCAGACTTGCCTTTGAGAATATATGATCAGGAACAGAAATGTTGAACTGGATCTTTTCAATGACCAGCTCGGTCCCTTCTCCTTCCTTTAGCATATCCTTAAAAAGTATCCTGCCGGGATACCACCTTTCACCGATACGTCGCACTTCTGAAAGCTGGGTTCTTTTCAGAAGAGTCCCGCTTTTTGCGAAAAGTTCTTCCTTAAGGGGTATATTTCTTTCCTGGTCGACCCATATTTTCTTTCCATGGTATGCTATTTCCTGAACGAAGGCTGTGAGCTCGACAATCCAGCAATTCCTGCCTTCAATTATCTCTGTACCCGTTACCTTTGCATTGTACTGGTCGCTGAGCTTGCTGTCTTCCATAAGATCTTCATAAGAAAGGTCAGAACCCATCACCGACTGACGGAGCATATGTCCCGCTATCTGAATTATGCGGTCAGCCGAAGGCGAATAGATCCAGAGCTGATCATCGAGCTTGAGCATTTTTGTCCCCTGTTCCCTCACCGGAAAGAGATATTCGGTGAACGATTTCGTTTCTCCGGCTGTCCAGGTCCGCAGCCTGAAGGTAAGTGCAGTCCGGCGGCCGTGGATTATCATCGACGATTCGTAATAACGATTCTCTGAGGCCATGTTATAGTCTATTTTCGAAAGAAGTTCCTTCCCGTCGGGGTACTGCCCGTAAAGATTAGCGAAAAGGATCATGGCAGCAGAGACCAGGAATATCTTTTTCATGCTTCAAGTTCTTTAAAGAGTTGAGATGTCTGACGTTTATATATGCCCGCTCCGGCCAGCATAGTTCCTACCTGGGCTGAGATGAATCCCGGTATGAAACCTATGTAAAAGGTAGCAGGGGTTATATGTGCCCTGAATACCTGGGGCATCATAATGGATGCATTCTTCATCATGAATCCCAGGTCGAGGCCCTGATTCTGAAGATACAGCGCTATTGTCAGTCCTAAGGCAGTTCCTGCAACCGATCCGAAGAATCCTATGATGATCGATTCAATGATCATTGTTTTGTAAACGTGGCTTTTCTCTTCCCCTATTGCAAGCCTCATGCCAAATTCCCCGTAGCGGCGCAGTCCTCCCAGAAGTCCGGCATTCCATAGGATCAGCGACATAGCAATAATGAAAACAGCCACCAGGATCGCCTTTAATTTTCCTGAAAACTCTACCAGGAAATCCATATTGTTGAGCTCCGGAAGCTTCTTCATCACCAGGGAGAATTCATCATCCGCGCTGCTGTACCGGCTGTTGAACCGGCTGGCTGTCATGCCTGCCTTTTCGTCGTCATAGGTCCCTGAAGCAAGAAATCCCAGTATCTCACCGGCAGCATCCTGCATATTCAGGGCTTCCCTCACATCCCCGATATCGGCAATAACAGTTCCCCTGTCGAGAGCTGTAGTACCGAATTCCACTGTTCCGGCGAGCACAAAATTATGAAGGGTGAACTCGCCGTACATAGTCGTGCTTACCAGGGTAAGCGTGTCGCCAGGTTCCAGATCGAGCCTTTCAGCAAATTTCCTGCTGAGAAGCACTTCATTCTTATTCACCGGAAGCCGTCCTTCCTTCAGCGATGACGGAAGGTTCAACCGCTCAGCTTCTGAGACGTCTCCCGAAAGCAGATCGATACCGATTCCCATCGCAGGTCCCTGCGCCCTTGTTTCACCTTGATTATCAGGAACATCAACAATGCCTCCAAAATAGATCCGTTCGGCAAAGTCCATTCCGGGTATCAGCTTCGGGATTATCTTCATCAGCGTGTCGGTTCCCAGTATTGCAAGATCGTTAGGTGTCTGTGAAGCGTTTTCGGCATACGCCCTTGTCATGATCTTCACATGACCCGTGGAGAACTTCGCATTGAATTCAATGCTGTTCCCGATCACACCTGTCATCCATGCATGGAATACAACTGTAAGCATTACTCCTATGGATGTTACCAGGAAAGGTATTAAGCTGCGGTGCTTATCCCTTATAAGGCCTGTAAACAGAAATCTGATCATCGTATCCTCCCTCTTAAGGCTTCGGTAGGATTCATCCTGGCTATCTTTCGCGAAGGCCAGTAACTTACGATCGTAGTCACAACCAGTACAATAAGAATTGTCCCGGCTACAAGGGCAATGCTGTACACCGGGTAGAGCTTCTCAGCCATGGCAAGACCGAAATCGCTGCTTTCAAGAGGTATTTTTATGCCTCTCACCGACTGAAATAACAGTAATGGTATTCCATAAATTGCGCCCACACCAGCAGCCAGCACCGAATGCAACGCTCCTTCCATTGTGAATAATTTAACAACCTGTCCGCGTGTCATTCCCAGGGCAATGCAGGTCCCGATCTCTTTCTGCCTTCTGAAAATAGACAACACCTGTGTGTCAAAAACAGCAAGCATAGCCATCATCAGCAGTATCCCCCAGACGATCACTCCGACAGAACCTTTAGCCTTGATTATACTCTCAATATCTGCCAG
>JALONU010000077.1 GCA_025454775.1 Bacteroidales bacterium
GCCGGCGGATGGGCAGGGAAAATGGTCGGTGTGACATATGGCGCACCTACCGAATTCAGGGCTCAGGGAAGGACCTATGAAAATCCCATAAACTGGAAACCTGCCGACATTAAGGGCAGTATGTGGCAGGATGATATCTATGTACAGCTGACTTTCCTGATGTCGATGGACAAATACGGTACCGACGCTCCGGCGAAGAAATACCAGGAAATGTTCGCGAAGGCAGGCTACCCGCTGTGGCATGCCAACATGCAGGCAAGGAAGAATTTTCACGACAGCATCTTTGCTCCCTTGTCAGGTACACCTGAATATAATATTCATGCCGATGATATCGATTTCCAGATAGAATCAGATTATATCGGATTCATGTGCCCGGGGATGCCCGCCACAGCCCTGGAAATTGCCGACAAAATAGGAAGGATAATGAACTACGGCGATGGCTTGTATGGAGGTTTATTTGTTGCAGCTCTCTATTCAGAGGCATTTTTTGAGACCGACATCCTCAAAATCATCGAAAAAGCACTGCTGTCAATACCTTCAGAGAGTGGTTATTATAAGATCATTAAGGATGTCATAAAGCTCCATAACCATTATTCCGACGACTGGAGGTCTGCCTGGAAGGAACTTGAAGCCAAATGGGGTGACGTTGATATCTGCGGTGCGGGCGCGGCTTTCAATATTGACGCAAAACTCAACGGGGCGTACATTGTGATGGGCCTGCTTTACGGCGAAGCCGACCCGATGAAAACACTCGAGATATCAACGCGCTGCGGCCAGGATTCCGACTGCAATCCTTCGAATGCCCTTGCGGTACTTGGAGTCATAAAAGGTTTCAGCGGGCTGCCTGCCGAAATGCAGGATGGTGTCAGGGCAGTGGGAGATTCGGTCTTCATTCATACAACATATTCATTCAATTCGGCTGTTGAAAGCACATACAGGTATGCACTTTCACTTATAGAAAATGAAGGCGGGAAAGCAGGTAAAAGAAATATAAGAATCAAAACCCAGGAACCTGTTGAACCGGCACTCGAGGTTTCCTTCCCGGATGTTGTTTTTGAAAGAGAGGTGCCTGTTTTCGGCAGCGATGAATGGAAGCTGAAAGGCAGCTGGATTACCAGGGAAACGAAGCGCGGCGACGGGACAACCTATATACAGTCTGTATACTCAGGGATCAGGGGAGATGAGGCAGAGTTAACCTTCAACGGGACTGGTATCTCAGTGTCGGGCAACTGGTACAGGGACGGAGGAAAGGCAGATGTCTTTGTTGACGGGAAGCTGCACCGCAGCATAGATACATACTATTATTTCGCAGGTCAGCAGCATACTGAAAACATCTGGCATGTGATGAACCTCCAGCCGGGAGAGCATAATGTAAGGATAGTTGTGAGAGGAGAGAAACGTCCGGAGTCTCTCGACACGAGGATCTATATTACAGGAGCCACCATTTTTAAGACGGCTTCAAAGAAGAATGAAGGCTACAAATTTTCATTCGAAGAGTGAACAATTATTATATCAATTATTACCTTGGTGTAACTTTGTGCCTTGGTGCCTTGGTGGCAAGAAAAAATGCCACAAAGACACCAAGACACCAAGAAACACAAAGAAAAATCTAACATCCTGATTATGTTTATTCCTCAATCGTACACTCTCGCAGTCATACTCTGCATAGTAACCATGCTTTGCTGGGGTTCGTGGGGCAATACCCAGAAGCTGGCAGGGAAATCATGGCGCTTTGAGCTTTTTTACTGGGATTATGTCATCGGCATAGTGATTTTTTCATTATTGCTGGGGTTCACCCTGGGAAGCACGGGTGAGAGCGGCCGCGGCTTCATCGCGGATGTAAAGCTGGCTGAACCCGGGAACATCCTGAATTCAGTGGCCGGAGGAGTGATCTTCAACGCGTCGAACATCCTGCTGGTTGCAGCGATGGCCATAGCAGGCATGGCCGTGGCATTCCCCGTGGGTGTAGGGATCGCCCTTGCCCTTGGTGTGGTGATCAATTACATTGCTGCACCTAAAGGAAATCCGGCAGTACTATTTACAGGTCTTGCACTGATAGTGGCAGCTATCATTATAGATGCAATAGCCTACAGGAAACACAGCTCATCACAGCAGAAGGTATCAGGAAAAGGCATAATTCTCTCAGTAGCGGCTGGTGTCCTCATGTCTCTCTTTTACAGGTTTGTGGCTAGCTCCATGGTTACTGACTTTGCAAATCCCGAACCCGGAAGGCTGACACCTTATTCGGCAGTATTCTTTTTCGCTGTCGGTGTTCTGGCGAGCAATTTTATTTTCAATTACATTCTCATGAAGAAGCCCATCGAGGGCCCTCCCCTCTCCTTCCGGGATTATGGCAAGGGGACTACCGGGGTGCATCTCACTGGTATCCTCGGAGGAGTTATATGGGGCATCGGTATGGCTATGAGCATAATTGCTTCGGGGAAGGCAGGGTTTGCCATCTCTTACGGACTCGGTCAGGGAGCTACCCTGATTGCTGCTCTCTGGGGAGTGTTTATCTGGAAGGAATTCAGGGGAGCCTCTAAGCAGGTCAACCTGCTTCTTATGTTTATGTTCCTGGCTTACCTGGGCGGACTGGGGCTGCTTATATACGCCGGAGCATAAAATAAACACCTGCACTTTCGCTCTCTTGTTATGAGAGTATATATAGGAAGAGCTGAGTAGGCTCCATTTGCTTTTCCATTATTTTTTCATCCTTTTTTAAGCTGTTAATCATCCCTTTTCAGAGGATCCGGAGGAGCATTTGTATTAATTTTGATAAGTAAACCAGTTGTACCTTATATGCAAATGCCCGGAATACTTTTCACCCGTTTAATTATCTCGATGCTCGTGATACTGTGTGCCAGCAGTATGGTGCTCGCCCAGAAAGAAATAGACTTTGATGCAGAAGGAGGTCTCATTCAGTTCAACATTTTTCATTTTGAGGGTTCAGACAAATATGACCTGACATTGAATCTCTCAGAACAGGTGGCAGATCTTTCCCTGAAGATAAAATCGTATATAAGCACCGGTGAGCTGGTGATTGAAATCCTCGATCCGACCGGCGAGGAACAGGGTAATTTCTCAGTAAGGGGACAGGCACCTTCAGATAAGCCGGCAGGGAAGAATGAAATTCGCCGAAGCACAGAGCTGATAACAACGAAGATGCGGATTGAAAAGGACCCGTGGCTGTTCACCGAGGAGACCTTCAGGATAATGGGCATGGGAAACAATGTGGCCCAGGCAAGTATTTCAAGGTCGTTCAGGAATCCGATAAGAGGAAACTGGACAATCAGGGTAATCAGTACCAATGCAAAGGGAATCTTTACAGTTGAAAATAATCACAAGCTGGTCAGTGCAATACTGGGAGATCTTCCTTCGCGAAAAGTCACGGGAACTGTCACAGATTCAAAGAACAGGCCACTCGCCGGTGTAACGGTCCTGGTAAAAGGCTCCTCCCTCGGAACTATGTCGGATAAAAATGGCAATTTCACCCTCCCGGTCCTGGTAAAAGGCTCCTTCCTCGGAACTGTGTCGGATAAAAATGGCAATTTCACCCTCCCGGTCCGGGACAGCCAGGCAACGCTTGTTTTTCATTATAAAGGGATGATATCGCAGGAGGTTGCTGTTGGGAATCAAACAAAACTTTCTGTAGTTTTAAAACAGCAAAAACAGAAATGAACCATCCTCCGAATCAACTATCAGGCAGATGCAGTGCAAGCTGATCCTTCCGGCCATTTTACTATTCCTTGTCAATCAGGGTATCAGGTCGCAATCCTCTGTCAGCGGCCGGATATGTTTAGATACCGCTGTATGGTCGACTGTTGCGTACCTGTCAGTAATACCTGATTTTGACAATCTTTTTACCATGTCGAACGACATAATAACCGATAAGGCAATTATTGACCCGTCGGGAAGATTCCGCTTCGACATTCGCTACCTTCCGGAGGAAGATGTTCTTCTCCGGATCCATATTTCTAAAAAGGGTGATCTTCCGGCTTCACTGATAATCGGAGGGATGGATGAGAATCATTTCTTCCTTATCGCAAACAGGAGATCTGAGATCAGTATCTCTGACCCGGGTGACAGTGAATTTATTAGGGACCTGGTGATAGACGGATACCCTCCTAACCATACACTTCAGGATGTAAATAAACTGGCAGGTTATCTAGATACGGCTGACTTCAATGGCTCAGTCATAAAGACCGAACTGGTCAGAAGTGCGATTTTTGAGAAATTGCGATACGTTGCTGACACATGCTCAAATCCCCTTGCTTCTCTTTATGCTCTCTATAAAAGCAAGTTTGAGAGGAACTACCCGGTCAATCAGCCGTTTTACAGGAATTATCTTTCAAAGTGGAGAAAGCAGAGAAATGCATATTTCACAGGTTTCAGGAAGAAGCTGCCTTCCGGAGGGGGAAAAAGTGCCGGACTTTATATAATAACAGTTTTGCTGTCCTTTGCGTCAGGAATCCTGATTTGCCTGGCGTTTTTCAGACGGTACAGGGCAAAGTCTAATCCGCTGCACAGTTTAACGGTTCAGGAAAGAAAAGTGTTCGCATTATTGCTTGAGGGCAGATCGAACAAGGAGATCTCCGATACCATGGCGATAGGATTAAGCACGGTCAAATCGCATGTCAATAATATCTATTCAAAACTTGGGATTAATTCCAGAAAAGATCTTCTGAACCTGGATCTCAATAAGCAATAACAGGAAAGGCCCTTACCTTGCCACTAAAAAGCGTCCTCCCAGAACAATGTTATCAATAGTGCACACCTGGTAAGAATATACCGAGGAAAGCAATTTACCTACTGGTATAGCAGCCTTGTTACTGAGAGGAGCAGAAAAATGAAGTATCTTTCCGGCGCTGTCGTAAATTCTGATTTCCTTCATCAGCCTTTCAGATTCGAAATAAAGAATTTCACCGGCCGGTACAGGGTAGACCTTTAGTCCAGTGGTCTCCTGATTTTCAGTCAATGTTGTACAGTAAGAATCAACTTCTGCAACCAATATCGTGTCGAGCACTGTTTCGCATCCCGTGGAAAGGTTGGTGGCAACAACCTGGAACTCATTCCTTCCCATCACCAGCTCTGCGTCACCGAATTGTACAGGTCCGCCATCGCTGATCGCTGAAACCGGAGCCCACAGCTCCCTTAACCTGTCCCAAATCCTGTATTGCACACCTTTCTCGCCAAACAACATACTGAAAGAGACAGTTGCCGGGATGCATTCAGGAAGCGCTTCGGAGAAGTTAACCTTCAGCAGCGGCTGCCTGAACATGTATGCAGTGGTATACCTGTTTTCCTCTTCGAGGCAGAGAATGTCATCAAGTGCACCCTTGAAGAACAGCGACTGAGGTCTGTCGGACACACCTGCAGGAAGGTATGTCCCCCCGAAAGTCCAGGTACCGGTGAACAATTCCATTGAATATGGTCCGGAGGAGCTTATTTTTTCCGCTCCGTCATCAGTTTCGAGAGTCATACCGCCATCATGGCTCATCACCACATAATGCCATTTGCCATCGTTGTAGGAAGATACTGTGGAGAGCTCTTTCGGAGAACCGGCATTGCTGAGCCGGAAATGCAGCTTTCCGTTGTCCGACATGTACAGGAGGGCTTCTGATTTTGAAGGACTGTAGGGGGAATCATAGAATCCGGCAAGAACACCACCATCGGTGGTGGTGGTTCTGAACCACATTGCAATTGTAACATCCTCCGAAAGTGTGTCATATTCATTCCAGTACATGTACTCGTCTACTCCCGTCAGGTAGCGTGCTTTCCAGAAGTTGCCGAAACGATCGTCCACAGGTTCATAGTCCCAGCAAATCATCCGCGTTTTCTGGGTTATCGTTCCTCCTTCATAACTGCCTCCGGTGTTGAAAGGCTCAAAGAACCTGATCTTGTCTGAGGGGAATGGGATTGTATCATTCAGATCTGCAGGCGGTTGAAGAACTGTTACATCAATGGTATTGGAAGACCTTACCTTGCATGCTCCGTTGATCGTGTAAAGCGACCAGGTCCCTGTATGTCCGGCATAGAAGCTTGTTCCTGTTGCACTAGGAACGAGGATATCATCCACTGCCCAGTTGAAGGGATAGTTTACACTTTTGTCGAGTTTAAGAAGAATGCTCCCGCCGGGGCAGAAGACTGCAGGGCCGGATGAAGAAATATTTGCAGTGTCCGGTCTGGGATCAGATCTTATGATCAGCGGTGAAGAAACTGTCTTGCATCCATTTTCGGTTATCTCAACGGTATAGCTTCCTTCGCTCCTTACATTGTAATAACAGGATGTTGCTTCCGGAATTTTTATTCCGTCCCTAAGCCACTGATATGTGCTGTGATCCACCGGCACCCTCAGGTAAGGCCACGGCTCACCATCGCAGAGGTCTGTTTTTCCTGAATATTCAATTACTGCTTCCGGGCATTCTCCTGGCAGTTCGACTTTCAACCCGTAAACGCCTGATGCACCCTTGTATCCATCTACCACTATATAGTAGTGGATCCCTGCCACGGCATAAAACTCATCTGATGCCAGGGTGTCGGTAAGGTTATGCAGCCTCAGCGGCTGGTTACCGGTGTTCTCGTTGCAGACAGGCAGTATCATTGCATATAGAATCCCCGGGCTCTTGTCGACGAATGAAAGCTTTACTATTCCATTATAGGAAGGAGTGAAAGCATGGACAACCTCAGGGCCTGTCATTTCCTGTGCTACCGCATATTCCTCAACAAGGTTGCTGCCATCACTTAGTGTGTTTCCATAGTACCATACACCATCGTAAAGGACCTTCGACCCAGAACAGTCGAGCAATCCCGTATCGGGCACTGTGACAGGAACGAAATACAGGTTGCGGTCATCTGCTTCAGGGACGATGTTTCCCCTGTCGGCTGCAAGGATCACAAAATAGCTTCCCGGGAGCAGGCTGTCGGGCATCGTCAGCACTGAAGAAGGTGAAGTTCTCTGGTCCGGCGCCAATGGTGAAACAGTAACCTTGCCAATATATCTGTCTGTTACAGGGTCAAGCTTATTGTCAGCTGAAAGGAAATACTCAAGTTCACTGGCAGGTGCGGATGTTTTTCCAATATTCCGTATTGTTGCAGAACATCTTACATTCGTCTGAAGAGATTCTATAAACTGCGGGGTTACCGTTGCAGAAACAATATCGAGATCAGCCTCCATGGTCGGGCAGGTCGCCTCGATCGTAAATTCCGGTTCCGAGAAATCGTTGCTTTCGACAACAATGTAATATGTTCCGGGAGAGGTATTTTCGGCCACAATACCGTTCAGTCCGTATGCCAGGACAGAATCCTTATTTGCATAATTCAGCAGGAAAGTATATACGGAAGAAGTCTGATCAGTGATCCTGACTGTTATCCTTCCGGTGAGAGAAGTAGTGAACCTGTAGACGAGTTCTTTACCAGGCGTTGCAGGATAGAGGTTTTTATAATAATTGACCACTGACAGTCCGTCGGCAAGTGAAGCGCTGACAGGTGTTTTACAACCCAGTTCGATGGCGGATGTGAAGTTAATTCCCGTGAATTCAGCGGTAGGGACCATTCCTACAATAGCCTGCTGCCCGGAAGTGAAACTCATACTCCCGGGATTGAGACTGCTGAGGTAGAAATATCCGTTGTAGGACCCGCCCCAACCCCAGTTCACATGGAAATAATTTTCATCCTGGTAACCGTCAAGGACGAATGCATGTCCCACTGTACCATATCCGCTGTAATAAAGAGGCCTGCTGCTGTCAAGTTCGGATTTCAGAAGGCTGGCCCAGTTTGCCTCTGGATATGCGGATTTACTGAGAATAAGTCCGTTGGTATAATCGAAATATGTCCGCATAGCGCTTGCAACGGAGCCAGAAGATGCACTCGATGCCGAAGGGCCGTAGTTCATCGACACTGAAACACCGCAGTGGTAAATGAGCTTTGCGACTTCCGTGTTGCCGCTGGTGTTTGACATGGCAGCATAGTTGTAGATGGCTGATGAAAAATCGGCACATAGTTCACCGTAACGGTAACTTGTATAACATTTACTTCCTGTTCCAGAGACGGGGTGTTCCATGAACCTGATCACCTGGGCCATAGCCGTTGCCACACATCCCGTCACTGCATGTCCGCAGGGACCGGATGCATCGACCGGGCAGAAGGTATTGTAACCGCATCCCTGGCTCCATTTCGTAGCCAGAAGCGGGAGTACATCCTTTGTCCCTGACAGTCCTGAAACTTCGCCATTCTCCAGCGTGGTCCATGTATCGGAAATTTCATTCGTGGGGGTAAGGTTTTTTAACCTGCAATATTCAATCTGGGCTTTCCAGTTGTCGATAAGTTCAATATAAGCAGGTGGTAATCCCTGATCGCCGGGAAATGATGACCCTGAATCACCCCAGCCAAGCAAGGGATAGGTTCTTTTATCTGCTGAAAGTATGATGAAGCCTCCCTTGCTTTCAGTGAAAAAATACAGAAGCGGCTGTTTCAGGCTATTATAAATTACCGAATCTCCGGTTATGGTTCCTGCTGCGGATCCTTTATGCAGTTCAGACAAAGTGATTAAAGCAATTTTCCGTGCATCGAAGGGCTCGACGACCTGAGCCGGAGAATTTAGAGAGAGTATAAATAAGGATGTTGTTATGAGATACCAAGACCGGGATTTCATAGAGGGTGATTTGCAGGATATACTATAAGACCTGTTTTTATCACCGATCGTTGCTTCAGGGTATTAAAATGCAAAAATCAATGAAAACCCAGATCCAGGGCTTTGTCGGTCTGGAAATCAATATACTTTAAACGTTCCTTTAAGCCGCTGATCGACTGAAGATGAGCCGATAAAGTACCTGATTGTCCCTTTTTCGAGGGTCCATTCACCTTTCTCTTCATTCCAGTACCTCAGATCGTCAGCCTTAAGCTCCAAAGTAACGGCTTTTGATTCTCCTTTCCGTATGAACTCGCGTTTGAAGCCCTTCAGTTCCTTTAAAGGTCTCTGTACCGAAGAACCCGGATAGCTCACATACAGCTGTACAACCTCGTCACTGTCGAAGTTACCTGTATTCTCCACTGAAAAGGTGATTTTAACAATATCACTCCCGGTTATTGCCTTTCGTTCGGTTTTAAGTCCTGAATATTTAAAAGAAGTATACGTCAGCCCGTGTCCGAAAGGGAACAACGGTTCATGTCCCGAATACATATAGGTTCTGCCGTTACGTATATTGTAATCAAGGATCGGCGGCAGCTGATCGATTGATGAGATCCATGTCTGTGGCAGCCTGCCTGACGGGCTGACCTTTCCGAAGATGACATCAGCCACACCGTTCCCGAGTTCCTGGCTCGACTGGCTCACATGAAGGATCGCCGGAACATTCTCTTTCGACCAGTTTATTGAGTAGGGGAAACTCGAGACAACCACCATGAACGTTCTTGGATTTGCGGCATAAACGAGCCTGACAAGATCTTCCTGTTCAAGGCTTATAGACTGCCTGTCGACATCCTCTCTCCCGTCGCTCGGAACATAGTTTTGTCCCCAGCCGAGCCCATGGCTCAGGGGATGGTTCCCGACACAGACTATGGCCACATCACAGCTTTTTGCTGCAATTACGGCCGAATCGGCCTTGTTGCTCTCCGCAAATTTCACGGTTATCCTGTCTCCTACGGCTTCCTTAATTCCTTCAAGGATGGTAATATTGTATGGCGGAGTTCCCGCATACCAGTCGGAAATGACCTTATTGGCCGAAGGGCCGATAACCGCAACAGACTTAATGCTTCCCGGATCGAGGGGAAGGACTGAACCCTGATTCTTCATCAGCACAACTGACTTTACGGTCGCTTCCCTTGCAAGCTTCCGGGCTTCTTCGCTGGTCCAGGGAGCCGCAGTGCTGTTTTTCCCGATACCGGTGTAGGGATTTGAAGAGGAATCATCGAGCATTCCAAGTTTCAGGAGCACCCTTAAGTTGCCATATATGGCATCATCTATCTGCTTTTCGGTCACAAGTCCCTTGCTTACAGCTTCTTTCAAAGGAGCAAGGTAGTTATCGAGGAATACCGTTATCCCGGCTTTGATACACTCCGCTGCCGCAACATCGAGCGACGGATAATAAGCATGTGTTGTCAGAAGCTGCCTGTAAGCTCCCCCGTCGGTACATATTATGCCCCTTAGTCCCCAGTCGGCCATTGTGACACTACGCAGCACAGGGTGGACAGTACATGGAATTCCATTATACTTGTTGTAGGCTGCCATGTAACATTGTGAGCCTCCATCGACCACACCTTTCCAGAATGCATATGAATAATACTCCCTGAACAGCCTGTCGTCGAAATCGGAGCTGTTGAAAGACCTGTTGTTCTCGTTGCTGTTTGCCAGGAAATGCTTCATCAGCGATGCCGTTTTCCAGTAGACAGGATGATCCCCCTGAAGTCCTTTCACATAGGCGGCCACAAGTGCTCCGTTAAGGAAGGGATCCTCGCCATAGCACTCTTCGTTCCTGCCCCACCTGATGTCGCGTCCTATATCGGCGTTGGGTGCGAATACTATGAGTCCTGATACCCCGAACTTTTCATTCTGGGCAAGGTATCTTGCTTCCAGGGCCTCCCAGTCAGCAACTCTCTTAAGCAGATCAGGGTCCCAGGTAGCGGCCAGTCCTATCGACTGCGGAAAGGTTGTCGTCGGAGAAGCCTTGGCTCCCTTCACTGCCCAGTTTGCCGGGCCGCTGTAGGCAAGACCGTGCAGTCCCTCAATTGTCCTGGTACCGGTTATACCGAGCCGTGGGACTGACAGCCTTGTCGAGAGACAGGCAAGCTTTTCATCGAGCGTCATCAGCGAGATCAGGTTGCTGATCCTTTCCTCTTCACTGAGTTTAACATCGCGGAAAGGGTAATCCTGAGCACCTGAATACAGGAACAGGAAAAGCATCAGGGAGAGAAGTGAAAATTTTTTCATTGCTGTTTTTTAACGTCTGGTTTATTTACTGTCGATAATTTCTTTTGAAATAACTCCTGCCCTCCTGCTCCACTGGTCGAACTGCATGATCATTTTCTCTTTACGTTCAGGGAATTGCCCGCTCAGGTCGTTAAGCTCCGATCTGTCGTCTTTAATATTGTACAGCTCCCATTCCATAAACTTCCTTTTGGAATAATCGTATGCAGAAACCAGCTTCCAGTCGCCGTCCCTCATTGCCCTGTTACCTTCATGTTCCCAGAAAAGGGACGTTTTTCTTTTAACGGTTTTCCCTCTGAACACCGGTAAAAGGCTTGTGCCCTCCATGGGAATAACCTCATTATCTCCAAGTTTTCCCGGATATGTTCCTCCTGCAAGATCGAGGAGTGTTGGCATTATGTCGATAATATGGCCTGTCTGGCCGGAGATTGTACCTCCTTTAATAATTGCCGGGTAATATGCTATAAAAGGTGTTGAGATCCCTCCCTCATGGACCCAGTGCTTGAACATCCTGAAAGGGGTGTTGCTGGCATTGGCCCACGGGTACTCATAGGCATCGAATGAATCAGGAGTACCTGTTTCGCCTTTGACTTTCAGGAAGGCAGCCTGGCTTTTCGTCGATTCGTGGCAGCCACCGTTGTCGGAAAGGAAGATGATCAGGGTGTTTTCCAGTTCCCCGAGTTCGGCAAGACTGTTCACAACACGTCCGATATTCTGATCCATGCGATCGATCATTGCTGCATAAACGGCCATCCGGAGGTCCCATATTTTCTTTTGTTCTTCAGGAAGAGTATTCCAGCCGGGAGAGCGTTCATCGCGGGGAGAGAGCTTCATTGTTGAGTCTATGATTCCCATTTCAAGCATCCTGACATATCGCTCTTTTCTCAGCTCATCCCAGCCTGACATGTATTTGCCCCTGTATCTCTCAATGTCTTCAGGGAGAGCATGAAGCGGCCAGTGGGGAGCAGTATAGGCAAGATACAGGAAGAAAGGTTTCTCCTGTGATGCACCTTCGCTGATATATTCAAGAGCATGATCTGTTATTGCATCGGTAAGGTAGAATCCGGAATCGGGAGGGAAATATTCCTCCCTTTCTTTTGTCCACAGCGGTACCGGGCTGTTTGGCCGGTAAGCTATCCTTCTAAAATAACTTCCTCCTCCGTCGACAAGTCCGAAGAAACGGTCAAAGCCCCTGTCGAGCGGGTGAACACCTTCCTGTTTTCCCACGTGCCACTTCCCCGACATATAAGTATTATAGCCTGCAGGTTTCAGAGCCTGGGCGAGTGTGACACATTGATTATTAAGGTAACCCTGGTATGAAGGGTATCCCAGATCACTCACCATATCTCCCACTCCCGCCTGGTGCTGATAGAGGCCTGTCAGCAATGAGGCTCTTGTCGGGCAGCTCCTGGAAGCATTATAAAACTGTGTCATCCTGATACCCTGTGAGGCCAGCCTGTCGAGATTGGGGGTTTTAATCTCCGAGCCGAAGCATCCCAGGTCAGAATAACCCATATCGTCAGCCAGGATAAGGATTATGTTCGGCTTTTCAGACACTCGTTCCGTTGAACATCCGGCAACTGGCAGCATAAGGGTCCCAATCGCAGGAATGATATCAAACTGAATTCTGCTTTTCATTAGTATTAACAATTGGGGTATGTTATACAGTATAATAAACCAAATTAGTAATAAACTATGAAGTATGGAACATTTACCCGCGATTTTCATTCGTGCATTAGTGGCAAAAAAAAATGCAATGAATGCACTAATTCTTCCTATATTTAGTGTATCCAATATGTACTAATTATGAGCGAATTGTTATATAAGGATGAGTGCTATTCTATCATCGGGAAGTGCTTCGAAGTTCATAATAATCTCGGAGCTGACTACTATTTTATAGGTGATTTTAACAATTCCATTAACCATTACCTGATCTCGCTTTCAATTAAAGAAGAGAAAAAAACGGATGGAAGAACAGTCGGTACGCCTAAATCCATAGCATCAACTATGAACAATGTGGGTACGATTTATGACGAAATGGGGAATTACGATAAAGCACTCGAATA
>JALONU010000078.1 GCA_025454775.1 Bacteroidales bacterium
CATTTATACCAGGGTAAAAGACCGGGACGACATAATCAGAAAATATAACAGGCTCGCAGAATCAGAGAAATTCGTAACGTTCTCAGCAAAGACCATAGTAAAACAGATCACCGTCGGAATATCCGTGTCCATCCTGATTGCGATTCTCCTCCTGTTTATATTTTAGGATCTTAAGCGCCTGAGATCTTTTTTGCCGCCAGTTTCCCGGTAAGAATGGACATTGGCACCCCGGCCGGGCTGTAGGTCCATTGACCTGCCTGGTATATTGAAGGTATGGGAGTCAGTACTGCCCTGTTGGAAAGCTGGATTTTATTGATCACCGGTACCGGTTCGGTGAACGCCCATCCGGTTATAGCACCTTCGGAGCTGCCCACTCTCCTTTCGTAGCTGAGAGGAGTAAACGAAAAACGTGATATTATCTTATCTTTCAGCATCGGATAGACGGAAGAAGTAAGCACCCTGATGATCCGGTTCTCTGTTTCGGTAATGAATTCCTTATACCAGCCTGCCTCATCTATGACCCTGAACAGGTCATATCCGGCAAGAATGCTTATTATAAGCCCGGTCTTGCCTTCAGGTGCCATTCCGGGATCTCTCAGCGAGGGTATTGAGATCTCGAAGGTGTTCAGGGAAATGAACTTATCGAGCCAGGCCAGCATCCGGGATTTATTTCCTGCAGAACCTTCCGCAAGAAGGGAATTAAGCTCCGACCAGTGAGTTTCTCCCAGTCCCTGTCTTGAAGGAGTATAAAAAAAATGACCATGTGAGATCTCTCCGAATTTCTCACGGGGTTCGTCCACCCCCAGATACAGTGTGTACACTGAATCGCCTCCGCGTTTTTCCAGTAAGCGGTTCTTCTGCTTTTCAAACTTCATGCAGACCCTCTTCGACAGGCCCCTTGTATCTGTGATCCTGTAAAAAGTCTTCAGGTCAGCCGCCCAGATAAGG
Organism: Bacteroidales bacterium; assembly: GCA_025454775.1. Lineage (GTDB taxonomy): Bacteria > Bacteroidota > Bacteroidia > Bacteroidales > VadinHA17 > LD21. Next base: position 949 of record JALONU010000078.1, read on the forward strand.
TTGTCATATTGATAATTTTCATTATTCTGGTCAGTTACAATATGCTCTCCGGGGATTACCCTGGTTATAACCGTTTCACGCCTTATCATTCCGCCAAGCTCAAGATACCTTTCCTCAACGGAACCTGCCAGTCTGCCCACTCCACCGAGGGGGTAGAAATAGTCGAGATAAAGGCTGAAGTAACTGAGTGCAAAGAATGAAGGGGTGTTTTTAAAGAAATGCTGTGTGATGATATCCAGCAGCGACCTGTTCTTTATCAGTTTGCCCAGGTAGCTCTCAACAGGCATGTTCATCCTGTTTATCCTTCCGATGGTAAAAAGGAATCTTGGCAGCCAGGGAAGAAGTTGCTTAAACAGGAAGTCCCTGTCGTGCCTCAGGTCCTTGAAGTTTGGATTTTCGATACCGTACAACACATCCATATCCTTCATCACCTTCCTGATGATCCTGATCATTTCACTGATCTCTGCCTCACTTCCCGGGTAGAATCCCTCAAGCAGTCTCCTGTAATCTTCCAGGCTGCTTATGTCTTTAACATGCATTATCTCTTTTTCCAGGCCGATTGATACCGGGCTTTTGACCACATTAAGCTCAATACCCAGTTGCTGCAGCATGGGAAAAATGATGCCTGCGTTCAGGAGTGCCCTGACGCCTGCCTCAAAACGAAATCCGTCAACTGTGAATGAATTAACAAGACCGCCACATTCCGCATTCTTTTCTACCAGCAGCACGCTGCTGCCACCTTTTGCCAGGAAGGCCGCCGCTGTCAGTCCGGCAATCCCTCCTCCCACAACGATTGTATGGTATCTTTTTTCAGTCATGTTTTTAGACGCCGGATTTGCTGAATCCCTATCAGTTCTTCATCGTAATATCCCGTATGTCTGTCATTTCCAGGCTTTTCTTCCACAGTTCCCGGGCGGCCTCCAGATCAAGAGCCGGGGGAGCAGGCTCCTCTTCGGTGGTCAGGTTAAAGAATTTTCCGCTTACGCCCTCCATCTCATCCGAAACGCCAAGGTAGTATAGAGCACTTGCAGAAATCTGTGCAGGCCGGAGAGACCTGTCAAGTATATTGCGCTTAATCCATCTGTAAACAGGACCGTTTTCCTGCCCTGTTTCTGTTTTTACCGCTCCCGGATGCATGGCATTTATAGTTACACCGGTTCCCCGAAACACCTCAGCGAAGATGAGCATTGACAGTAACTGGGCCAGCTTGGCAGACCCGTAGCTCTTCAGACCCGAGTAACGTCGTTTCTCCCAGTTAAGATCATCGAGCCTCAATCCCCATGCTGCAAACCTGTGACCCTCGGAATTCACCATTATGATCCTGGTTTTTCCGGAATCCTTAAGTTTTTCAGCCAGTATGCTGTTAATAATGAACGATGCCAGGTACTGAACGACAAAGACCTTGTCATATCCCTGGTCTGTCAGCTCCCTTTTTGTGAGATAAATGCCGGCATTGTGAATTATAACATCAATATGCTTTTCGAGGAGAAGAAGTTCATTTGCCACTCTTTCTATGTCTTCAATTTTGCTGAGATCTGCCAGCAGGTAGTCGCATCTTATTCCAAATTCCCCTTCAAGCTCACTCTTCAGGGCTGCAGATCTTTCCGGGCTCCTGTTAATGCAGAGAAGCCTGGCTCCGTGGGAGGCGAATTTTCTGGCTGTAAGATAACCAATACCCGACGTGGCCCCGGAGATTACTGCCAGCCGATCCTTAAAATCAGTGGTGCAGATTTTTGGATCCCCTCTGTTGTTCCTGATCATGGCTGCAATGTTCGGCCACCGGTATTCTTTGAAATATTTTGCAAACTTCTTATTCTTCATATCTCAGGACTGGCAAAATATCATGAAGGATCTTTTGAAATTTCCGATAATCCGAAACAGTCTTCTAGAAATACATGCCCAGTGAAAAAACATAATCCTGGTTGCGAAGAGGAACAGGATCTGCACCCGAAGCGTTGGGCATCTGAAGAGTATTCCATCCGACAGTCATCCGGTATTCAAAGAAGAAATCCTTTTTAAGAAGCTTAAAATCTGCGCCGGCACCATATACAAAAGAATAATCAAAAGTGTCCAACCCTTCCGTATCACCGGATTTTTCCGTTACTATTAAAGGCGGAACACCTGGATCAATTGTACTGGTAATATCGTAATTCCCGTCTATTAAGAGAGACAGAGCTATACCTGTACTGCCGTAAATACCGACATTCTTAATATTGACAAACCTGTACTTCAGGACTATAGGCATCTCAAAATAGTTTATTTTATACTGAGATACAGTATTTATGTTCACTGGAGTTGTAATGGTTACATCCTGACCGGATCCCTTCATTGCGTATAAAAGCTCCTGCTGAATGCCGACAGATTCAGTAATTGGAAAGTAGACGAAAATCCCTCCTGCGAATGCTTTTCTGCTGCTTGTTTTAACTGTGTATATATCTTCAGCTGGTGAAATGCCATATTGGGTTGCAAGGCTGAAGCCCGTTTTCAAACCAAAGCGAACACCTGTCTGGGCTGATAATGATCCGGAATTCAGGAGTGCTAAACAAATCAAGGAACATGCAAATTTTTTCATAGTTTTCGTTTTAGTTAATGAATAAATTGACCTGATTCTTTTAACAATATTTGTTTAACCGAATTTCTTCTTCATAAACCGCCTGTAGGCCTTCCCGAACCGCGGGATATTGTCAAAGATGTCTCCCCAGAGATCATAATAGTCCCTCTGTTCAATAATTTTTCCCTGCTCATTGAGAGTTACGCGACTTGTTCCATATAATACGGAACTGGGATTTTTTTTGAACTTTATGGTCATTTCCCACTCGATGAAAATATCCCTGTCCCTCTGGACGGTTCTGACAATATTCATTGACAGGTCTTTGGACCGGTCAGTCAGCCGCCTGGTCATGGCCGTAAATTCCTCTATTCCCCGGAGTTCCTGGACAGAATCCCTGAAACGTATGCTTTCATCATAATAGGGCAGGATGTGCGACCAGTCGGGTTTTCCCTGTGTATTGTAGGTTTTGGACCATAGTTCCCTGATGCTTTCGGCATCTAAACGGATTATCCCTGTTTTGTTTTCCTGTTCCATTGGCTTGTGTTAAATCATTAACAATAAATAGGTTTTGGTTAAATACTTCCTCCAGGGCATTGTACCCGTCTTATCTCTGCGGGAACATCCAAGCTAATTATTCTTTTTATAAAACTCCGGTTCTGCAGGGAAAAGTTCGTCCCTTATTCTCATAAGTTCCTCCGGAGTATCTATTTCAGGGTCAACCTTTACCAGAAGAACCTGGCTCAGTCCTTTATCGGGATGCTGAAAGGAATTGGATGGCTGTTTCAGTATTTTCTTTGAAGCTCCGACAACAAATTGTTCCGACCGGTCAACAACATAACCGCTCAGGGTCCCGTCATTATTCAGGGTCATGTAATTGCTGAATATTTCCCTCCGGGTGATATATATCTCTCCCTTGAAAAACTTTCCGACGCTGATCTGAACAGTGACTCCCGGATGGCCGTCATTATCAGGATCTGTCAGGTTGAGGTCATTGGGATCTTTCGAAAGAGGTTTCAGCGGATCCCCTTCAATGCCCAGAAGGCTTGGACTTTCAGGCCTGTAGAGATGCCATTTTCCGTCTTTCTGGTACAGTTCAACTTCACTTACTCTTGGTTTGATAGCCTGGACAGCCTTGTCGCTGAATACCGATCGGGCGTTTTTCCTGCTGAGTTTTTGTTCTGCATGGATAAAGCGGTCCGACTGCAGGAGCCTGCCTTCTTCAATGTAGAAATCAGTAAATCCGTATGAAATAATAAAGGTCCGCATGGTTGTCCTTGTTGTTGTATCTTCATAAGCAACTACGTCATAGTGAGCATAGTGGCCCACAATCTCTTTCATCGCACTTTCCATGTCTGCCGGCTGTGACATGACCGGATCTCCCTGTCCGAAAACATATAAAGGCGATTCCGGCCAAGGAAGAGGTTGGGAACAAGAGTTTAGGATGAATAATAAAAACAACAATCCCTGACAGAAGCAACTGCTTTTCCGGATCATATTCATTCAGTTTGAATGCTATTCAGCAAATCTATTTAAAAGTCAATCGAATTGCAACACAGGTTTGTTCTATCACTGGTGATTCTATGATAAATCTCACATTTTCATTATTCTGCAGAGAAAGTTAATACATTGAACAAAAAACAGAAACGCATGTCCGGGAACCTGAGAGGTCTTTCATTCAGAAGAGGTCTGACCGATGGCTTGTATGAAAGCATAGCGGATGCTGCCGCCGGTAGTGATAGCGGGAGGGAAGCCAGGCTGGTTGCTGTTGCCGATGAATTTATGACGGGCAATGCACCGGTTCTGAGCGCAGGTTCGTTTTATGATTTCCTGCAATCCGGACATCACGGGAAAAAAGTATTTATGTGTGACGGAACCGCCTGTCTTACATCCGGCAGGAGCAAGGAGGTCAGACAATCGCTGCTCGGGAAATACCAGCCTCATGAGATCGGCACCATGACCTGCCTCGGTCATTGTCACTCCAACAATGCTGTTCTTGTAAACAGGGAGATCAGGCAATGCGGACCTTCTGTCAGCCGCGAAACGATCAGAATCTTCTCCAACGCTGAAATGCCTGCGCTGACTGCACCCACAGGCGACATAAGGGAGTATTATTCCCTCGCAGACAGGATCAGGGTTGATACAGAGGAAGCATTGAAGGAGCTTGAGAAATCGGGGCTTAGAGGACGCGGCGGGGCCGGATTCCCCTTCCATGTGAAGGTGCGCTCATCCCGTGATGCCGTAACGCCCGACAGGAAATATGTGGTCTGCAATGGTGATGAAGGTGATCCCGGGGCTTTCTCTGACAAATGGCTCCTTGAAGAACGCCCTCATTCAGTTCTTTTTGGCATGCTTGTTAACGGCATTATCACAGGTGCAGATACCGGCGTAGTATACATCCGGGGAGAATATCCGCTGGCTGTAAAGAGAACCAGGGAGGCCGTCAGGCAGTTTGAGGAAGTATGGTCAGCCACCGGAGGGAATAATGACAGAAATTTCCGCTTCCATGTCGTTGAGGGATCCGGAGCCTATATTTGCGGTGAAGAGACCTCTCTTCTCAATTCTCTCGAGGGACTGCGTCCGGAAGTACGTACCCGCCCGCCATTCCCCGCAGTGTATGGCCTCTTTGGCAGGCCCACTGTTCTGAGCAACGTGGAAACATTTGCCAATATCCACTATATTCTCGATAAGGGAGGCGCAGCCTGGGCCGCCATGGGAACAGCCAAATCACCTGGCACAAAGCTGGTATCACTCGACGGCGCTTTCAACAAACCGGGATTGCTTGAAGTAAAAATGGGGACTCCGCTGAAAACAGTGATAGATATAATGGGAGGAGGGACTCGTTATCCTGTAAAGGCTTTCCAGATCGGAGGACCGCTGGGAGGATTGGTACCGGCAACAAAGACAGAAAGCCTGACCCTCGACTTTGAGTCATTCTCGAAGGCAGGGTTTCTGCTCGGCCATGCAGGAGTGGTTTCTATACCCTCGGATTTCCCGATAATAAAGCTGTTGGAGCATCTGTTCGAATTCACAAGGAAAGAGTCATGCGGCAAGTGTTTCCCGTGCAGGCTCGGATCGGCACGGGGTCATGAACTGCTTACAGGAGCTTATGAAAGAAGAGAACTTATTGACCGTGAGCTTTTTGATGATCTCCTCGAGACAATGCAGCTTGGATCGCTATGCGCACTGGGAGGTGGGCTAACCCTGCCCATCAAGAATGCATTGCAATATTTCGGCACTGAGCTTAAGGAATATTTTACAACCGGGAAGACATGGTAATGGAGAAGCTGGCATTCATAGACAACAAGCCCTTCGAAATAAAGTCAGGCGAAACAATCCTGGAATATGTACGAAGAAACCTCGGCCGGGAAGCAATCCCGACCTTATGCCAGGCGGATAACCTGGAAAACTACGGATCATGCCGTATCTGTTCCGTTGAAGTTGCCTTTAGTGAAGACGGTCCTTCAAAGGTAATGGCCTCGTGTCACACGCCGGTGTCAGAAGGCTCATTCATCTATCCTTCTACTGATAGGATCAGGAAGCTGCGCAGGAATATACTTGAGCTGGTATTATCGGAATACCCTCCGGAGAAAATCGCTCCTGAAAACGGCATGCTTCCGACAGAGTTCCAGTCAGTTCTTGCCGCAGCTGGTCCCGTTGATGTACGTTTCAACCGAAAAATAAAGGTACATGAGAAAGACAGAAGCCGACCCTATGTCTGGTCCGATCTCAGCGAGTGCATAAACTGCTATCGCTGTGTAAGAGCCTGTGATGAGCTTCAGGCGGAACGGGTGCTCGGGATTTCGGGCAGGGGCGATAAAAGCGTTATTATAAAAGGCAAGGATCAAACATTCCTCGAATCAACATGTGTATCCTGCGGAGCTTGTGTTCAGACATGCCCGACGAATGCCCTTAGCGACCGCTATTCAGTCAAGACCCTTCCGGCTGACCGGATAGTTCGTACCACCTGCACCTATTGCGGCGTGGGATGCAACCTGGAGGTGAAGGTGACTGACGGGCAGGTGAAAGGCATACAGGCGCCTGTTGATGCTGCCACCAACAGGGGTCATACATGTCTGAAGGGCAGGTATGCATTTGAGTTCTGCAATCATCCTGACAGGCTCAGATCACCGTTGATCAGGAAGAATGGTAGTCTGACTGAGGTGTCATGGGAAGAGGCTTATGAGTATACTGCAAAAAGATTCCGGGAGATAAGGGAAAAGCACGGCCCGGATGCCCTGGCCGGGATATCTTCCGCCAGATGCACCAATGAGGAAAATTACCTGATGCAAAAATTCTTCAGGATAATTATCGGCACGAATAATATTGACGGATGCGCAAGGGTATGTCATGCCCCTACAGCCAAAGGAATGCAGTGGGCTTATGGTACCGGAGCGGCTACAAACTCGATCGACGAATTGTACAAAACCGGATGCATCCTTATAATTGGTGCAAACCCGTCGGCAGCCCATCCGGTGACAGGCGCGCGTATCAAGTCTGTCGTCGAATCAGGTACACCGCTCATTGTGATAGATCCCCTCAGGACTGAACTGGCACGACTGGCAAAACACCATCTTCAGATCAAACCTGGGACCAATGTCGCAATCCTGAACCTTTTCGCATATTATCTGATGACAGAAGGTTTGATTGATGAAAAATTCATTGCCGGCCGGACAGAGGGCTGGGAAGGTTTCAGGGATTACCTGAAAACTGTTGACGTGGATAATCTCGAAAGGATCTGCGGCGTGGACCGTGAGCTGGTAAGGGCTGCTGCCATAGAATACGGATCGGCACGGTCGGCCATGGAGTTTCACGGGCTTGGTGTTACAGAACACTGGCAGGCCACAAAGGCGATCACGCTCATTTCAAACATTGCGATGATGACGGGCAACCTGGGCAGGGAAGGTACGGGTGTCAACCCGCTGCGGGGCCAGAACAATGTCCAGGGTGCCGCCGACATGGGAGTGCAGCCTCATCAGGGGGCAGGATATCTCGATGTGACTGACCCGGCCAATATAAAACTGTACAACTCTTTTTACGGAGCCGAACATCCTTCAAAACCCGGTTACCGGATTCCCGAGATGTTCGCAGCCGCTCGCAGGGGAGACTTAAAAGCACTGTGGATAATGGGAGAGGATCTGTTGCAGACAGACCCCAATACATGTCATGTGAAGAGCTCGCTTCAGAGCCTTGAAATGCTGGTGGTGCAGGAACTCTTCATGACTGAGACTGCCCGGATCGCAGATGTGATCTTCCCTGCGTCGTCGTTCCTGGAGAAAGAAGGCACATTTACGAACGGGGAGAGAAGGATCCAGAAAGTACAGAAGGTTGTGGAGCCTCTTGCAGGGACCAGGCCTGACGGGCAGATAGTTACTGAAATGATGAATTACATGGGTTATCCGCAGGAGAAATACTCTGCTTCAGGTGTCCTGAAGGAGATAGCCGGTATAGTTCCGTTTTTCAAGGGAGTCAGATGGGAGGAGCTTGGCAGCAACGGCAAGCAGTGGCCTGTCAGGGAAGATGGAACCGACACCAGGATACTGCACACCGAGTCCTTTAAACGGGGCAAGGGTCTTTTTCATTCATGGGACTTTGACCTTTCTCCGGAGCTGGAGGAGAATGGCGGCAGATATCCCTATATTCTGACAACGGGAAGGATACTGGAGCATTACAACAGCGGGACCATGACCAGGCGCACTCCAAACAGGGAGATTGTAACCGAAGATCTGCTTTTTGTCCACCCGAATGATGCAAAGACCAAAGGGCTGGCGAGCGGTGATTTTGCCAGGATATATTCCGCACGCGGGATGACCACCATGAAAGTGAAAGTAACCGATATTGTGAAACCAGGAGTTGTTTACACAACCTTCCACTTTCCCGAAACCGGAATCAATTTCCTTACCGGCAGCGTCGGTGACGAATACACTCTGACGCCGGAGTACAAGGTTGTAGCGGTGGATTTCGAAAAATCGCTCTACGGGATCTTTGCCCGAGCCGAATGCAGTTCCGATCTGAAACACTGACCGGTTTTCGCCGGATATAACTGATCACCGGCAGCACAATGAAAACAGGATAAGTGCAGGAATCACTTAGCAACCTTAACACACAACATCTTTCCCTGATCGCGTATCAGGAGCTTGCCGTTGCTGAGCGCCATGGGCGCCCAGTTCTGTCCCATATCAAGGATTTCAGCAGAAGCCAGAGGCTTGAATCCTGAAGGATCAGGCTGTACGAGATAAAGGGTTTTGTTTCCATCGGTGGCAAGTATCAGCCCGTCAGCAAGTATCATACTGCCTTTGTCAAATGAAGGGGAACGCCTGGTTTTCCACAGTACCTTGCCATCCATACTCATGCAGCACAACCCGTCGCGTCTGTCGTTTGTCGAGAACTGGGCATAGAAATATCCGTTATGCAACACAGGGGGTTTGGTATGATCCCCAAAATCATTGTGATAGAATATTTCCCCGACAATATATTTAGAGTCTTTTTTCTCCACCCGGATCATAACAACACCATGCTCATAGCCCCCTGCAACAATAATTCTTCCTTCTCCTGCATCAAAAGCCGGAGCTACCTGAATAGCATTCTCCCAGTTATTGTATTCCCAGAGAATTTGTCCTGTTTGCGGTTTCAGACCGATTATCCTGCCCGGGGATTTTTCAGTGTCACTGTGCATATAAGTATTCGTGGATGAAAATGCCATAACGATATGATCTTCTCCTGCAATCTTCGCGATAATGGGACTTGCATAAGTTTCATTTCCGAAAGCTTCAGTCTTCCATTTTATCTCTCCCGTAAGTTTGTTATATGCAACCAGCCCTGCCATTGGATCCTTCGAGTACGATACGATAAGCAGGTCGCCGTATATCAGCGGACACTGGGAAATAGCCCAGACTGGTATTTTGGATCCGCCGAAATCTTTCCGGATGTTCTTGCTCCAAACAGGCTTATGTGTGTTGATATCAATGCAATACAGGTCTCCGTCGGGGCCGCAGGAATAGACTCTGCTGCCATCAATTGTGGGAACACTTCGCGACCCGGGGTAGGAAGCAGATCCCGGCGCCTCATACCTGTAGCTCCACAATTCCTTTCCGGTGTTAAAATCAAAACAGCGCATTATATCGGCGGAGTTGTCCTCCCTGTCGAGCAGATAGACTTTGCCGTCTTTAATAACCGGACCTCCGTAACCTTTGCCTACGGAGGTTGTCCAGAGGATCTCAGGACCCTTCTGCGGCCAGGAGCGCAGGAGACCTTTCTGTGGAGAAGTGTTATTCCTGTCAGGTCCAAGGAATTGCGGCCAGTCCTGGGCGGGGGCGCTCGTCATGTTCGCCACAAAGGCAATTAAGATCAGGATGGAAAGTCTTTGGTTTTGTGTCTTATTCATAAGGGACGCATTAAGTTCAAAATGTAAATAAAACTAAAATTTACAGTAATAAATCAATATTAGTGCCAGCAAAGTAAATGCCACACTCTCTGATCATTTAGAAGCGGACATTTTTACCACTTATGCAGATTGCAGTTCTTACCTTACCCTGCCTTTCATGGGTGCCGGTGCAATCCCACGTGGGCCCATACCGCCTGTGGCACCTGCTCCCTGCGACCTTCGCTCTGCTGTTACGGAAATGACCCCGGCCTTTTCATCAAACCTGAGAATGACCGACTCGCTTCCGATTGATTCCTCAACGAAACGGGCCGTAAGCTCAAGTGTTTTATCATCGGTCCAGCCGTAACTTGCTGCTGCCCTTATTACAGGCTGCAGGATGCTGTAATTTGCATCTCTCGACTTCGGGGAAGGAGTTCGCGGAGCTGAAAGGAGAGAAGTGAGCCAGGTATCTGAATAGCTCCAGGAATTATTCCCGGCCTTTATGGACTGGGAGCCGGACTCCCTTTTATAGGTAATAAGACAATGATCAGAGCCGAAAGTGAGGACCATTTCCTGTATCCCGTAATTGTTTTCTTCCATCACGATTGATTTACCCGATATTTGTTCAGCAAGAGGTGAACCGGATAATTTAACCTGTGAGGGCTGTATTTTTAAAGAGGATGTTTTTTCTGTCATTGCCTTGTAAGCATCAGGGTCTTCCGCTATTGCTGAAGCACCTTTTATAGCCGGGAGAAGGTATTCCCAGACAAGGTCGAGTTCCTTCTGGGTATCCCGGGCATTTGCCGTAAGAGCTATCACCGCATCATGGTCGGGAAGTATGAGTACGAATTGTCCTGCCAGGCCGTCAAGCCTTACCCCGTTATTCCTGCATCGCCACATCTGATAGCAATATCCCTGGACCCAGTCGTTTGTTTCAGGAGGCATTTTTTCATTGCCGCCGTGACTGTCAATATGTTTTGTCGTGGCTTCTACCACCCATGTTTCAGGGATCAGCTGCCTGCCGTTCCAGTTTCCTTTCTGAAGAAGAAGCTGCCCGAATCTGGCCATATCCTCTGTATGCAGTCTTAGTCCGATCATCCCCAGGTTGATACCCTGTGAAGAAAGATCCCAGTCGATATTTCTCATTCCGAGCGGCAGAAAAATGCGCGGCCGGAGATAATTGTAAAGAGTTTCTCCGGTAACCTGCTGTACAATTGCCGACAGCATGAAAGTTGCCGTGTTGTTGTATCTGAATACCGTTCCCGGTTCATCAACAGGATCTTTCATAAGGAAGGCCCTTATCCAGTCGTCGTTCGGCCCCCTTCTTGGTTCGGCATCCTGTCCGGTTGCCATCATCAGAAGGTCCCTGACTGTCATCTCCTTCATGTACTCGTGCAAAGTGTCGGGAACGGAAGCCGGGAAAAAGGAAACAACCTTATCGTCAGGCTTAAGCCTGTTTTCAGAAACGGCCAGACCGATTCCTGTGGCAGCGAATGTTTTGCTGGCTGAATACATAATATGCTTTGAACCGGCGCTGTAAGGTTCCCACCAGCCTTCGGCGATAACTTTTCCATGGCGGATGAACATGAAGCTGTGCAGTTCAACTCCGGATGTGTCGACAGCATTCAGGAAGCCGGTTATACCGGCAGAAGAAACGCCCTGCGATTCAGGGGTTGCTCTGGCCAGCTCCGGGTTATTCTCCACAGGTTCACACGAAGGAAGGAGGCACAGAAGGATTGCCAGAAGGTTTACAACAATAATTTTATTCATCATATAGTAATTTATTTTAGTGGTATGATGGAACCCACATGTATTTGATTATTATACATATGTCTTTCTCAAACATGTGGGTTTCATGACAGGACAGTTTATATTTAATTTTGGAATCATTTAAAGCAATATTACAATTCTGTTTCCGCCTGCGAAAAAAAATCGATCCGGCACTTTCATTTTCTTCCTTTTACAAGATCGTAGGAATGGTCGATCCAGGACCTGATCAGTGTTTCGGGGATTGTTCCGTCAATAACAATTGTATTCCAGTGCTTTTTGTTCATGTGGTACCCCGGACTCACTGCCTCGTATCTTTCACGCAGTTCCAGGGCCAGAGAAGGATCGCATTTAAGGTTTTCCGTTAACCTTGAATACAAGTGTCTCGTCGTCGAAAGGAAAGCTTTCGCTTGCCCCTTTTTTTGATATGCAGTAATCTCTTAGCGATACTATGTCCATTATGTAATATTAACAAAGACCTGAAATAACTGCACCTGCACGAAATATTATTACACTTCTGCCAGGATCCCGGAATTCAGGTGAGGGCTTTATAAAGCTCTAAATATAAACTTTTTTCAACAGAGATTGTTAACCAGACAAAGGCATTTATCGGTTAACCGGTGGCGTATGCTTAACGGAAACAAATAATCAGCAACAGCGGGATGTCAGAACCAAAATCATAAATATCATGGCAGATTTAAAAACAAGGTACCTCAGCGGGATGTCAGAACCAAAATCATAAATATCATGGCAGATTTAAAAACAAGGTACCTGGGATTGGAAATAAAGAATCCGATTGTGGTCGGAGCGAGCAATCTTTCGACAAATACCGTCGATATTAAAAGGCTTGAGGAGGCAGGAGCTGCCGCCATTGTCTACAAATCGCTTTTCGAGGAACAGATCCAGCTTGAAAACCTGGAGCTGTTTGAACGAAAGACCGAATATGAGGAAAGAAATGCTGAAATGGTCACCCTTTTCCCGAACTCCGGGTCAGATCATTCCAGTCCGGAGGAACATTTAGTGAACTTAAAGAGAGCAAAGGAATCTGTCTCAATCCCGTTAATTGCCAGCCTCAATGCGGTCAATGAGGAAACCTGGGTTGACTACGCCTTAAAAATTGAGAAAACCGGAGTAGATGCAATAGAATTAAATTTTTACACCGGTCCTGAAAAGTATGACATGGAAGCTGAGGAAATTGAAAAGAGGCAGGTTAAAACTCTTATTGCGGTCAGATCAGCAGTTAAAATTCCTGTTTCCGTAAAATTAAGCCCATATTACACCAACCCCCTGAAGCTCATTTATGACCTGGATAAAAATGGTGCTGACGGCTTTGTTTTATTTAACCGCCTCTTCCAGCCGGATATAGAAATTGAAACAGAACAGCACCAGTTCCCTTATAATCTGAGCCATCCTGAAGATAAAAGGCTGCCTTTGCGTTTTGCAGGGCTGCTTTATGGTAATACCGGGGCATCAATATGTGCCAACTCGGGGATATTCAGCGGCAAAGATGTTATAAAGATGGTACTGGCCGGGGCAGACTGTGTTCAGGTTGTAAGCACCATCTATTTAAACAAGCCGGAAGTGATCAGCTCAATGGTCAGGGATATTGAAAAATGGATGGATTCCAGGGGGTATAAAACCCTGGATAATTTCAGAGGGAAGCTTTCCGTGAAAAATTCAAAAAACAAACATCCTTATCACCGCGCACAATACATTGATTTTATGATGAGTACCTCCGAGATATTAAAAAAATACAAAGTGATTCACTGACATCGATGTAAACAGGAAGAGCAGATGTGATGGCAATACATACTGTTAAAATATTTGCAATCAGCCTCATTACCCGGGACACGCTTCAGATATTCACTGAAAAACCCGGGGGACTGGAGTTCACTCCCGGGCAAGCCATAGATATTTCCATCAACAGGGAAGGATGGAAGAACGAAATAAGGCCATTTACATTTACAAGCCTGCCGGATGACGATTATCTTCAGTTTGTAATCAAAGCATATCCTGCGCTCAGAGGAGTTACAAATGAGCTCCTGCAATTACGGAAAAATGATGAACTGCTGCTGGGAGATGTTTTCGGGGCGATTGAATATAAGGGAGAGGGATATTTTATAGCCGGAGGAGCGGGCATAACTCCATTTATTTCCATTTTCAGATATCTGTGGTCGAAAAATGCAACTAGCGGCAACAAGCTTCTTTATGCCAACAAGACGCGGGATGATATTATTCTGAAATATGAATTTCAGCGGATGCTGGGGAGAAACTTCATTAATATCCTGT
>JALONU010000079.1 GCA_025454775.1 Bacteroidales bacterium
GATGGTGAGCTTGTCTATTATTTCGCCGTTGGAGACTTCGTTCTTCATATCTCTTTTCCCCAAATTTAATATTTTTACATCCCCCTGACCCCCTTCAAAGGGGGAAATATTCTAATACGGATCCACATCCACGGCTATTCTCAGGGCAGCTGTCCCCTTTTGCTTTTCCAGCCTTTCAACTGATCCGGCAATGATCTCCTTCACCCTGGCAAGAGGTTTATCCTTGCTTATCTTAATTAGTATCGTTTTGATATACCAGAGCTGGATCTTTGAGATGACCGGGAATTCCGGGCCCAGTATGCCCTTACCGAATTGTTTCCTCAGATCACTTCCAAGGATGTCGGCAAACCTGTTGAGCTCCGCCCGGTCGCGGTGCCTGAGACTTATTTTTATCATCCTGTAAAAAGGAGGATAGCCGAACGACAGGCGGTCGGCCGCCTGCATTTTATACATACCCTCGTAATCGTGCCTGAGCACCAGCCTGATGATCCTGTGAGCGGGATCTGATGTCTGTATAATGACACGCCCCTGTTTTCTTCTCCTTCCTGCCCTGCCGCTCACCTGTTCAAGAAGCTGAAAGCTCCTTTCGTGTGCCCTGAAGTCGGGGTAATTGAGAAGATTATCAGCGTTGAGTATCCCTACCACCGTAAGATTCTCAAAATCAAGGCCTTTAGAGATCATCTGGGTCCCTATCAGGATATCGGTCTCATGTTCCTCAAAAGCCCTTATGATCCTGGTGAAGGCATTTCTGCTCCTGGTGGTGTCATGATCCATCCGGGCAATCCTGGCCGAAGGAAAAAGTATCCTGATCTCGTCTTCAATCTTCTCTGTCCCGAAGCCTTTTGTCGCCAGGCCGGGGGAACCGCAGCTGCCGCATTTCCTGGAAACCTCTTCGCTGTACCCGCAGTAGTGACACACCATCCTGTTAATACTCTTGTGATAGGTGAGATTGACAGCACATTGTGTGCAGACCGGTATCCATCCACACTCAGGACATTCAATGTAAGGAGAGAATCCCCTGCGGTTCTGAAAAAGAATGATCTGCTCGTCCCTTGCAAGCGCAGTATCTATGGCACTAAGAAGCTCAGGTGTAAAATGCGATACCATCAGTTTCTTCCTGTATGCCTCGCGGGTGTTTGCTACTATTATCTCCGGAAGCCTTATCTGGCCGTACCTTTCCCTGAGCACCGCAAGTCCGTATTTGCCCATTGCAGCGTTGCTGTAGCTCTCGAGCGAAGGCGAAGCAGAACCCAGAAGGATCTTTGCCTTATGCAGGGCTGCAAGCATTACGGCCGAATCGCGGGCGTTATAACGTGGTGCCGGATCATGCTGCTTATAGGATCCGTCATGTTCTTCGTCGACTATCACGAGGCTGAGATCGGAAAAGGGAAGGAAAACCGATGACCGGACTCCAAGAATGAGACGGTAGCCAGAGGAAGGATCCTTATCCGCTACCTTATTCCAGATTTCAACCTTCTCCTGGTCGGTAAAACGGGAGTGATACACGCCGGTTACCGTGCCGAAATGTTTCTGAAGCCTTAATATTATCTGTGCCGTCAGGGCTATCTCGGGCAGCATGTAGAGAACCTGTTTCCC
This sequence comes from Bacteroidales bacterium, assembly GCA_025454775.1. GTDB lineage: Bacteria > Bacteroidota > Bacteroidia > Bacteroidales > VadinHA17 > LD21. The sequence continues at coordinate 1,597 of JALONU010000079.1, forward strand.
CCTTCTCAGCTGCTCCTCAATGAGATGTATATATATCTCTGTCTTGCCGCTCGATGTTATTCCATGAAGAAGAACGATATCCTTCTCCTCAAAAAGACTCCTGATTGATTGAAATACCTCTGCCTGTCGGCTGCTTAGTTCTCTCAGGGATTCGGCTTCCCCCGGGTATTCCTTAAGCCTGCCTACCCGGAGGGACACGGTTGCCAGGATACCCTTGCCGATCAGTGACATTATTGCTGATGCAGATCCAGATTCCTTCAGAAGCAGTGATTTTCTTAAAGGAACAATTCCTGAACCTGCTGTATACCCGGAATGAAAAAGGTAGGAATTAAGGATCGCTGCCTGTGCCGGAGCTTTCTTCAATTTATCGAGGAGACCATTTAGTTCTTCATCGGAAAAACTCTTTGCCAGTTCCAGGAAACTTTCTTCCCGGGGCCTGTATCTTTCAGCGACAGGCGATGAAGTTATGCCTTCCGGTAGAAATGCAGAAGGCATGGCAGCATTCATCACTTCACCCTCAGAGCACATGTAATAATTTGATATCCAGCTCCAGAATTTCAGCTGGATCTCATTGACCACAGGCTCAGGATCCGTTATTCTGATCAGCTGACGGATATTTTCCAGGTCCGGTTTTTCATCATGTACACGACAGATTATTCCTGAATAGATCTTCCTGTTGCCCAGCTGAACGAGAGCTTTGACTCCCGGTTTTGCAAAATCCACAAGATCAGCAGGGACCGAATAGGTAAAACGCCCCTTCACGGCGATAGGAAGGATTATATCAGCATAGAGCTCCTGCATGAACGGAAGTTACATGCAATGTAGGAAGAAATTCAATTCGATTTCAAAAACGAGTTCATCACCGTCAGCAGGTGTTCCCGCCTTATCGGCTTGATCAGGCAGGCATCACACCCTGCCTCAATTATTATATCCTTGTCGTCCTCAAAGATAAAAGCTGTCTGTGCTATTATCGGAAGGGTTTTTCTTATTTTCCTGATCTCCCTGGTGGTGTCAATGCCGTTCATTCCGGGCATCTGCATGTCGAGCAGCACCACATCGATATCGTTCGACTTTCGGATCGTTTCGATTGCTTCATAGCCTGATCTTGCCAATAACACTTCAATTCCGGTGTCGAGCAGTATGCGTTTAAGATAAACCAGCACATCCTTGTTATCATCTACAAGCAGGCATTTGCGGGATTGCCAGTTGATGGGCCTGGCCGGATCATCGGTTACGCTGCTCCGGAATTTTAGTCCGGCTGTCCCCGCCGGACGGAAAGGTATCGAGAAACTGAATTCCGAACCCATCCCCTTCTCAGAAACCACATTTATCTTACCTCCCATTCTCTCAATCACCTCCCGTGCAAGGGTCAATCCTATGCCCAGCCCTTCAAAAGGCCTGTGGTGGCCGTCGATCTCCTGCCGGAACTCCTCAAAGATTCGTGCAAGGTTCTCCTTGTTTATGCCTATCCCGGTATCCTTGATACTAAAAACAAGATCATCCTTTTCCCTTAGCCACGAAAGCTCGATGGATCCGTCGAGGGTGAATTTAACAGCATTGTCCATCAGATGATTAAGCACTCTCCTGAGCCAGACTTTATCAGTGAATATTAGGTCTGTCTCGTCCCCGAACAGGTTCTTTACATTCAGAATGATCGGCTTTTCGGTCCTCCTGATCAACTTCCTTGCGTCGTCGACGATCTCATTTACTATTTCCATAACAGATGCTTCCTCGTAAGTGATCTCGATCTGCGAACTTTCGAGGCGTGAAAGATCTATAATGTCACCGATTATCTGCAGGAGCTTCTCGCTGTTATAGTTAATATGCTCAATGTATTCGGTTTTTATTTCGGCAGTCAGGTCGTTCGACAGAAGAAGGTTGGCAAATCCCACCACACTGTTCAGCGGAGTTCGTATTTCATGAGAGATGTTTGCCAGGAAACTGGCTTTAAGCCTGCTGCTGGTCTCTGCTTCCATATTCGCCTTTAACAGTTCCTCATGAACCTGCTTCATGGCTGTTATATCCCTCGATATCGTCAGTGCTCCGGTGATGTTTCCATTTTCGTCCTTTATGGTAACCGACCTTGACGAAAGTATCACATAATGCCCGTCATTATGACGAAGCCTGAGCTCGCACTCGTGAAAACCCTGGTTCTTGAGGGCTTCAATTCTTTTACCGGCATAATCCCTGTCGTCCGGATGGATCAGCTGCGATGGATCTGTCCCCTGGTAACTTAACCTGTCGTAACCAATTATTGAATAGAATGCCGAATTCGAGAATTTAAGATTCCAGTCCTTGTCATAAAAGGATATGCCGTCGGCGGCAGACTGCAGAAGAGTCCTGAAGAACTTGTCCGATTCGTAGTGTTCCCTGGCCAGTATTTCCTTCTGGGTTGCAAGCTCTGTGTTTTTCTTCTGAAGTATGTCGTTCATTTCCTCAACCTGCCTGTTTCTTTCCTGGAGCTGCCTGTTTATCCTGTTAAGCTTTAAGGAAAAGAAGAGGATGACACCCAGCACGATCGCCAGGGCCCCGAGGATGGTCAGAAGAAGGTGAAGCCCCGCGGTAGTCAGAATGTAAGTATTAAGTAACATCATAAGATTCAGTCAGCTATATTGTCTTTCCTTTAAGATAATTTCAGTAAAACTGGCGCAAAGATATGTCCCAAATCTTATATTTTTCTGATATTTCTCACAAAATTGTTAAATTGCAAACAGTTAAAAGGAAATAAGGCTGAAGAATGGAAAGGGATTCATCAGTGTCTGACGAGAGGAAGTACACCAATGGTGAAATAACAGTTTACTGGAAACCGTCGGCATGTGTTCATGCTTCCTATTGCTACAGGGAACTTATAGAGGTCTTTGATCCGGGCCGGCGGCCGTGGGTTGACATGAATGCAGCTTCTACCGACAGGATCATCGAGGTAGTGAACATGTGCCCGACCGAAGCTCTTACATGGAAATGGAATGATGACCAGAAGAACAACAGTATCAGTCCGGATCAGTTCAATCATGTCAGCTTCAGAAGGCCTGAACTTCTTCATGAGCAGACTAAACCCGTTATCGTAAGCCCGGTGTCGGTTAAGGTTATGACAGACGGTCCCATAGTTATCAAGGGAAATTTCACCTTTATAAATAATGGAGTCAGCAAGGAGGTCAGGGAGAGCATAATTTCGATATGCCGTTGCGGATCAAGCAGCCACCTGCCTTTCTGCGACGGACAGCACCGCAAAACAGGCTTTACTGGTTAAAAAAGTTTTACCATGGACGAAAATAAGGAATTCAGACCCGAAGCGGAAGTGGAAATCCTTGAATCAGGACCTCTCAGGATCTCAGGGAACTTTATTCTTAAAGACCTTAAAAGGGGTGATGAGTCAGCTCCGGGAGAAGTGTTTCTCTGCAGATGCGGGAAATCGAACAACAAACCTTTCTGCGACGACTCCCATAAAAATAAATGATCCCTACCTGGAAACAACATGAAAGCAGCCCTGTTTGATCTCGTAGGTTGCCCAGCATTTCTTCTCCTCCCGTAGTTTCCAGATGACCTCCGCAAGAGCTTCTTTAAGGTAATACCTGTCGCAATCCGTCACAAACCACTTCCTGGCCGTAAACCTTGTGTAACTTATATCGAAGGCATTGCCATGAAAGTGAGGCGAGTTTTCCGACGCATTCGTGTTCGTCCTCCTGAGCTTACCGACAATCTCCGTTGTTCTGGTCATAGATGTGACCCTGAAATTGGACCTTCTGAGCCTGGTATCTGATATTTTACGCCGGAATTGCCTGCCGATCTCCTTCAGAAGAGCCTCCGCATCCTCTGTCAGATAAGGATAACTGTGTTCAAGGTCTTCAATTTCATATCCCCTTCCGTTCCTGACCCTCGACAATTCTCCCCCTGCAACTTTCTTCATGAGCTCACGCCTGCTGGAGCATTTATCGATACCTGCAGCACTCGATCTTGCGATATAATCGGGGAGCATATCCTTAAGCTTACGGCTGTAAACCGACTGGCGATAAGTGATACAGTCGTTTCCGATTGTCCTGTTGACAAAGGCCCTGAAACCTTTTGTGCCCTCCCTAGGGCTGAACCCCGAAACAGCCAGGAAAAGGATAAACACTGAAATAAGTGAAAGCAGAACCCATCCAGGCGGCTTTACCCTGATCCTTTTAGCCACCAATCACCTCCTTCACCTTGTCTGCAGCATCCTGCAGCGTGGATGCTGTCAGAACCCTCAGTCCGGAGTTGTCAATTATCGTCCTTGCTTCTTCCGCGTTGGTGCCCTGAAGCCTGACAATTACCGGTATCTTAATCTCTCCTATTCCCTTGTAGGCTTCAACTATCCCGTTGGCTATTCTTTCACACCTGACAATTCCTCCGAAAATATTTACCAGGATCGCCTTTACAGCCGGATCTCTGAGGATAATCCTGAATCCTGCCTCGACCGTTCTGACATTTGCTGTTCCGCCAACGTCAAGGAAATTGGCCGGCGAACCTCCCGAAAGCTTGATGATATCCATAGTTGCCATCGCCAGCCCTGCTCCATTCACCATGCATCCCACATTACCATCGAGTTTCACAAAATTCAGGTTATTCCTTCCGGCTTCCACCTCCACGGGATCTTCCTCGCTGAGGTCGCGCATTTCGGCAAGATCAGGATGCCTGAAAAGAGCATTGTCGTCAAGCACAACCTTAGAATCGACGGCAAGGACCCTGTTGTCGCTGGTTTTAAGGACAGGATTTATTTCGAGAAGCTGTGCATCCACGCCTGTGAATGCTTCCCATATGCCGTTCAGGAATTTCACCATGTTCCTGAATGCTTCACCTGTCAGTCCCAGATTAAAAGCAATATTCCGGCACTGGAAAAACTGGAGACCGAGGCCCGGATCTATCTCTTCGGTAAAGATCCTTTCAGGCGTTTTTTCAGCAACTTCTTCGATCGACATCCCTCCCTCAGGGGAGTACATGATTGTATACCTGCTGCTTTTCCTGTCGAGAAGAATACTGATATAGAACTCCTTTATGTCCGATTCTCCCTTATAATACACATCCTGGGCGATCAATACCTTATTGACTTTCTTCCCGGCAGGACCTGTCTGCGGTGTAACGAGCTTCATACCTATCATTTCAGAAGCCAATCTGCCTGCATCCCCGACCGATTTTGCCAGCCTTACGCCCCCGCCCTTGCCCCTTCCTCCTGCATGGATCTGGGCTTTGACCACGAAATATTCGGATCCGAATTTCTCCCTTAGCTGACCTGCTACCATGATGGCCTGGTCGGGAGTTTCTGCAATAAAACCTTCCTGGATATCAACATTATACGCCTTTAGGATCGCTTTCCCCTGAAATTCATGAATATTCATACAAGTAAATTTAAATAGAGAAACGGAAGCCCTTCTTAAAGATCTGCTGCTAACAAAATACAATTATAAAAAGATTTTTTGTCTAATTTCGTGATAAAAATAATGCGCAAGCTTCAAAACATTGAGCTGGGCAGGAAAAGCGTCGCAGAGTTCAGGAGATCAGATAAATATCCCTTTGTAATTGTTCTCGATAATGTAAGGAGCAGCAGCAACGTAGGGTCGGTTTTCAGGACTGCAGATGCTTTATCTCTGCGGCATAACTGCCAGGCCTCCTCAGCGTGATATACTGAAAACAGCACTTGGAGCCTGCGAATCGGTGGCGTGGAAATATTTCGAAAGAACTGCTGATGCCGTCTCTGAACTTAAGTCGGAAGGATATAAGATCGTAGGCATTGAACAGGCTGACAGATCAGTAAACCTTGCTGATTTCCAGCCCGAAAGGGGAAGCCGGTATGCCCTTATCTTTGGTCATGAGGTTAATGGGGTCAGCCAGGCCGTCATCAATGAATGTGATTTCGTCGTTGAAATCCCCCAGTTCGGCACAAAGCATTCTTTCAACATCGCAGTCAGCGCAGGAATAGTGTTGTGGGAACTTTATAAAAAAATGCAGGGCCATTGAATACAACGGCCCTGCATTTTTATATTGAATAATCAGTTACTGTACAGCTGACTTGAATGTATCGTCGTTCCAGTACTTGGCAAGCTCCAGGTCTGTCTTGGCGTATGCTTTCCATTTTGCATCGAATCCTACAGCTTCGCGGAGTCCGTTCAGCATGTATGTCCTGTCATCGAGGCGAGCACCAACAACTGCCTTGAGATATGACGGAGAACCGCATTTGCACATTTCCTTCATGCTGTCGAGGACTGATTTAGCCTTGTTCACATCTTTCTTCAGAAGATGAGCAAGGGCGACGTTGAAGCATGGTTCTGTACCAAGCAGGTTGACTGCCTCATCATATTTGCCTTCGGTGATGGCAATAACGCCAAGTCCGAATTTCGATTCAGCCGTTGCAGTTGCCATTGACTTGTAGAGCTCTGCTGCTTTTGCAAGGTCGCCCTTGGCCATGTATGCAGCGCCGAGGTTGTTCTTCACAACATCGTTGTTGTCGATGGCTTTTGCCTTATCAAATGCAGCGATAGCTTCGTCGGCCTTACCCTGTGAGAGAAGCACCACACCTACATTGTTATGTGCGCGGATGCATTTCGGATAAGCTTCGGCAGCAGCACTGTAAAAAGCAAGCTTCTCACCGGCATCTGTGGTAAGGGTTGCAGCGTAAAGCATTTCCTCAAGGCTCAGAACCTTGGGATCTGATTTTGCCTGTGCAAGTATCTGCTCATCGGTGCGGCCGATCTTGTCGACATTGATGATCATCTTTGACCTTCTCAGTTTGGGAAGAATGTCTGTCTTGAGTGATTCAAATGCCGATGACATATTCCTGATCTCCTTCTCACGAACGTCGGGATCGGAATACATTGAAAGAACGCGCAGGATAAGGTCCTTGTCCTGGATATTTGATTTCTCAACTTCTGCCCTGAAACCTTCCCAGTCTTCTGCTGTGGTTTTGGAATCGAAGAAGCCCTGTGCTTTGGCTGCTTCTATCTTGGCAAACTCCTTCTGAATGAATTTGTCAGCTGAAGTTCCCCTGTTACCGGAGAGCTTTTCGTTAAGAGTGATTTTTCCGTCGGGTGAAGCATAGGAGCTGACCTGAGCTGATTTGAGCTGGCGGCCGGCATCTGTTGAAACGGCCTTGATGTAATCCTTAAGGGCTATTATATCCTCGGCCTTGAGTTCAGTCGGGCGGATGTCTGACCTGTTTATCACGTAGTTGATGTCAGCCATCTGGCTTTCAGGAATGATCCTCTGGAAATTGTCCTTCATGGTAACTGTCTTTCCATGCTTCATAACCAGCGTGGAGGTTGCAATAACTCCGTCGGCAAGGGGTACAGGATCGAAATCGAGAGTTTTCTTGCCTCTGCTGGCCTTGACCCTGAGGACAAGCTTTGAAACTTTCATCGCATCCTTGTAGGGGATCTGGGAGTTATACAGGAAATCGCCGCCGTTGTAGTTTATCACGGTGTTGTTAGCCTGAACACTCTCACCCTGAACAACCTGAACCTTGTCGTACGGTGTTTCCCCTCCTTCATAGGTAAGAACCGGAGTAGCTGTCAGCGTGGTCTTCTTGTCAAAATACTTGGCAGGGAACATTCCCTTGATAGTGACAGGAACAATGCCGGCATCTGTCTGAAGAACCTGCGGGGTCACTTCATACTTCACCAGGCCTGCATTTTTCTTCATCTTGTTCAAACCGCTACAGCCGCTCATGAGGACAACGGCCATGATCAGAATAAAATAGCTGCTGATTTTTTTCATAATAAAAAGAATTATTTGTTTACGATGGTTATTAGTTACACATTATTAATTATATGCAAATCTAACAAAAATAGTCAGAGAAAAAGACAAATTATGTAAAAATTATAGTATCAGGGTATTCATGCCTGCAGGATAATCATCCAGGAATATGGCTTCTGTGATCCTCCTGTAATGGTCTTCATCAGCCACAAAATCTATGTTTTCGATGTCAATTACCAGGTATTTGTTATCCGGATTCTGCCTGAAGAAATTAAAGTAGCTTTCCTGAATTTTCTGAAGATAATCTCTTGTTATAGAGGCTTCATAGTTCCTTCCCCTCTTCCGGATGTTATTCAGGAGCCTGTCGGGACTCATGTGAAGATAAACGAAAATATCCGGCCTGGGCAGAGATCCGTAGATAATGTAAAATATCTGCCGGTATAAACTGAATTCATCGCCCTCAAGCGTTGAAGAGGCAAAGACCAGTGATTTCATGAAATAATAGTCAGCTACCGTAAAAGCCCTGAAAAGATCCTGTGGCACAAGCTCTTCCTTTAATTGTTTGTACCTGCTGGCAAGAAAGGAAAGCTCGAGCGGAAATGAGTATTTGTCAGGATCCTTGTAGAACTTGGGCAGAAACGGATTGTCGGCAAAGCGTTCGAGGATCAGACGGGCATTGAATTCTTCCGAGATCCTTGTCGCAAGAGTGGTCTTACCAGCCCCGATGTTGCCCTCAATGACAACATAATTATACTTGATATTCATCCTTCCTGCTTTGCCTTTTCAATGTATCAAATTTAGAAATTGAAAAAGTAAATACAAATAGGATTTGAAATTAAAAGGCACGGATTAAAAATCCGCGCCAGCAGTTCTAATTGGTGATGGCACGGATTAAAAATCCGCGCCAGCAGTTCCAACTGGTGATGGCGCGGATTTGCAATCCGTGCCTCTCAGTAATTATTTCCCCTCCTCGTGCTTCCTGGGGCCATGGCTATGCTCTTCCTTCGGAGGCCTTGGCAAAAGCACCTTCCTCGAGAGTTTCAGCTTGCCATTCTTCTGGTCGACTTCAATCAGCTTGACTTCAACCTCGTCTCCCACCTTGAGCACATCTTCAACATTCTGGACCTTTTTCCAGTCAATTTCAGAAATATGCAGGAGCCCATCCTTATTTGGAAGTATCTCTATGAAAGCACCAAACTGGACTATTGTCTTCACTTTGCCCCTGTAAACCTGGCCTACTTCGGGAACAGCAACAATCTTCTTGATCCAGTCCACGGCCGCCGTAATGACTTCCTTGTTTTCGCCGAAAACATTCACATCTCCCCTTCCGTCGATTTCCTCCACAACTATTGTTGCCCCAGTAACTCTTTGTATCTCCTGTATCACTTTTCCGCCCGGACCGATGAGAGCTCCTATCATATCCTTGGGAATAGACAGCATTTCAATCCTGGGCGCATGGGGCTTGAGTTCCGGACGAGGTTCGGAAATAACCTGAGTCATTATGCCGAGAATATGCATTCTTCCGGCATTTGCCTGGTTAAGGGCTTTCTCAAGAATCTCAAAGGAGAGACCCTTGACCTTGATATCCATCTGGGTGGCTGTTATACCGTCGCGTGTGCCCGCAACCTTGAAGTCCATATCGCCCAGATGATCCTCGTCTCCGAGAATATCTGAAAGAATGGCGTATTTATCTGAATCCTTGTCAGTTATAAGCCCCATAGCAATGCCCGAAACCGGCTTACGGAGCTTTATACCTGAATCCATGAGGGCAAGTGTTCCTGCGCATACAGTAGCCATCGAGGACGAGCCGTTCGATTCGAGTATGTCTGAAACAACCCTTACTGCATAGGGATTTTCGGTTTCAGGCGGCATCATGTTCTTGAGAGCCCTGTGTGCCAGGTTGCCGTGCCCGATCTCCCTCCTGCTAATACCTCTTGCAGGTTTGGCTTCGCCAGTAGCAAAAGGCGGAAAATTATAGTGCAGGGTGAATTTCTCCGTGCCCTGGTTAAGCACCTCGTCGATGATCTTCTCATCGAGTTTGGTTCCCAGGGTAACTGTCGTAAGCGACTGTGTTTCACCGCGGGTGAAAAGCGCTGACCCGTGTGTTGCCGGCAGCGGGTCGATCTCGCATACTATCGGACGTATCTCATCAGGTTTCCTGCCATCAAGGCGTGTCTGCTCGTCGAGAACAAGACGGCGGGCTGCCTCTTTAAGCACATCATGGTAATATCTCTTAACCAGCGGTTCATTAACCTCCTGTTCTTCAGTGTATTGTGCAAGAAACTCAGTTATTACTGCATCGAAGGCCTCCTGCCTGTTATGCTTGTCGGCAGAGTTTTTTGCGACCTGGTAACATTTGTCATATGTTTCTGCCCAGACTTTCTTCCTGAGTTCTTCATCATTGACTTCATGGCAATAGGTCCGTTTAACGGTTTTACCGAGTTCTACGGCAAATTCCATCTGTGCCTTGCAATGCACCCTGATTGCATCATGGGCGACTTTGAGAGCTCCGAGCATTTCGGCTTCGGATACTTCCTTCATCTCACCTTCCACCATAAGGATATTGTCATAGGTGGCTCCAACCATAAGGTCCATGTCAGCTTCCTTAAGCTGGGTTGCAGTAGGGTTGACTATATATTCGCCGTTTATCCTGGCGACCCTGACTTCCGAGATCGGTCCGTTGAAGGGTATGTCTGACACTGTCAGGGCAGCAGAAGCTGCCAGTCCGGCAAGAGCATCGGGAATGATGTCGGTGTCTGCTGAAATAAGATTTATTGTGACAAAGGTCTCTGCATGGAAATCTTCCGGGAAGAGAGGCCGCAGCGCCCTGTCGACCAGGCGCGAGATGAGTATCTCGTAGTCGTTCGGACGTGCTTCTCTTTTCAGGAATCCGCCGGGTATCCGGCCTGAAGATGCATACTTTTCCTTGTACTCAACTGAGAGAGGCATGAAGTCAGTATCTTCCTTTGCCTCTTTTGCTGCGACAACCGTTGCCAGCAGCATGGTCTTACCCATTCTTAAAAGGACAGCCCCGTCAGCCTGTCTGGCGAGCTTTCCTGTTTCCAATACTATCTGTCTCCCGTTGCCGAGATCAATAGTTTTCTCTTTTACTTTAAACATTGATGATTTTATAGATTGTGATTTTCGAAATTACCGGGCATAATGACAGTAAGAAAAAAGGCAATTCAAAATTGCCTTTCCTCCCTACTTACGTAATTTCAGTGCTTTTATGATTTCGCGATAACGCCCTATATCCTTAACTCTGAGGTAATCAAGAAGCCTCCTTCTTTTTCCAACCAGCTTTACAAGAGCCTGCTGTGTGCTGAAATCCTTCTTGTTTTTCTTTAGATGCTCGGTAAGATGATTTATCCTGTACGAGAAGAGCGCGATCTGTCCTTCTGCCGTACCGGTATCGGTTTCAGACGTTCCGAAAGACTTGAATAACTCCTGCTTTTTTTCCGACGTTAAATACATGTCCTTAATTAAAATGTTGTTAATCCACAAATAAATTGAGTCTCCAATTTTGGAACGCAAAAATAAGGCTTTTTTATGTAAATAATCAAACAATTTGAAAAAAAAATAAAATAAGACACCCGGGGTCACTTAAAAGAAACGCAAATCACCTGAGAAAATTGCCCTCCTTCTACTAACAAAGACGCAAAAATAATGTTCACCGTTGCGTGCCATCCAACAATTATTTACTTATTTATCAAAGGATTATTAACAAAGAGGTCTTACAGTCATGCGGTCCTACCTACTCACAACTCACTACTCAACCCTTTCCGCTAATGCGGAATCTCCGCTTCGCTTCGATCTCCTCTTCTCCCATTCTCCCCTTCACCTCTTCCCCCATTCCTTCTTCACCGGTTCCAGTATCAGCTCCTCTTCCCTCCTGAAGGGCGCCCCCACGGAAATAAGCCTTGAACCTATCCTGCATTCAAGGCATCTTCTCCTCCTACAGTACGAATTCCTGAGTTGTAGAAGACCCTGCGAGATAAATGCCGAGTCAGCGCTAATCCCAATTTTTTCCCATTCTGAAGTAATAATGTTATCCTCCGGTGCTGTTTCTTCAAGAAACGAAATGGCCCTTTCACATATCTCCGCTGAGTCCCTCACCTTCCCGAAAGCAAAGATGGCCGGGATCACAGCATTGATCAGCAGCAGGTCAGAGGCCTGCTTTCCTGCTGTCTTGGGATACGGACGGCACTTTTTCCCGAATACAAAATGATCATCCCAGTACCCTGATGCTGTCACCCCGAAAAGCATCCGGAGCCCTGTCATCTCCCTGGCTTCCAAAGCTTTCGAGAAGATACCGCCGCTGACAGACAGCATCGCTGCAAGCTGCGATATCCTGACTGTGGGGAAATTGGCAGGACGGAGCCTTGAGAACTTCCACAGCCATCCGTGAACCTTGTTAAGTGAATATTTGGCCGACAGGATCTTGTACTCTTTCAGAAGATCCAGGTAATAAGGGTCCCTGACAGCCTCCCTGAAGAGTCCTTCATCCAGCAGACCAGCAGTTCCGAAAAGAAGTGCTTCTATCTGGAAGATGTTGTCGGAGTGTTTCCTTATGATCCTGAAAGGCAATGCCGAAGCCAGCATTTCAAAAGGACCTGTGTTCACCCTGAACCCGAAATACCTCGAAAGCAACCTGTAAAAAGTTTCTTCCCAGTCATTTCCGGTCTCTGAGTATATCTTTAATACCTGCCCTGTCTTTTCACCCATTCTCTCCATTGCAAGGGATCCCAGCCAGTGCCGGAGAAACAACTGATCGATATCCTTCAGGTTCGACTGACAGGCGATTGTGTATGGATTATTTACCAGGCTGAGGTACTTTTCATAATATTCTTCGCTGACCGGAAGCAAAACAGTCGGGATCTCTTCCTGCCTGGTATTGAAAACCCGTGCATCAATTACTGCCACCACATGCAGGATAATGTTGTCGTAGGCTGGATCGGCATTATGCCTGTGACTGTTGAAATCCGAAGCCTTTAAATGGATCTCGATATTGCCGGCCCACTCTATACCCCCGATCCTCAGGCGGGAATTGAAGAAATCGGGACCTGAATCGCGGTTGTATTCCCCAGGACTGACAACTTCGATAATACTGCCCTCATTATCAAGCAATTTGTCATGATCAAAAAGGCCATATCTCCACAGGTAATGCAGAAATTCCTCTTTCATGGGAGCACGAATCAATTAGCAGCGAAACTATAAAGATAGTGATTTTCCCGGGAATATCAGTGATTTATATTAAAGATTGCTTCGTCGTCCCGATACCCGGGACTCCTCGTAATGACAGTAGTCCTGATGATTATAAGGTCATTGCGAGGAGCGAAGCGATCATAGTCTTAAATCAAGATGAGGTCATTGCGAGGAGCGAAGCGACGAAGCAATCTTTCTGCTTTACCACCAGCTAGACCAGGTTCCTTTCCTTCAGGTAACACTCCATTTCCGACTGCATCTCCCCGGCCTTTACACCTGCAACCTTAGCGAAGTTCTCAGTGCTGTCGGCAAAGATTATCCCCCTGGACGAATTAACGAGGAGTCCGCAGGTATCTGTCATTCCGTATTTTGCAACTTCAGCGAGACTGCCTCCCTGTGCCCCCACACCCGGAACTAATAGAAAATGGCGCGGGACAAGCTTTCTGATTTCTGTAAGCATCTCAGCCCTTGTGGCACCAACAACATACATCAGATTATCTACCGTTCCCCATTTCTGTGATACAGTAAGTACTCTCTGATAAAGTTTGAGTCCGTCCTCGTCGTGGTACTGGAAGTCATCAGCTCCCTTGTTGGATGTAAGTGCAAGCAATATCGCCCATTTCCCCTGGTAAGTCAGGAAGGGAGCAACAGAGTCCTCTCCCATATAGGGAGCAACAGTGACTGCATCGAACGGCAGGTTCTCCAGGAAAGTCTTTGCATACATCTTCGAGGTGTTGCCTATATCTCCCCTTTTTGCATCGGCGATAATGAAAATTTCAGGGTGTTTCTTCCTGATATAATTTACCGTAAGCTCAAGAGTTTTCCATCCCTCCGGGCCAAGCGATTCATAAAATGCAATATTAGGCTTGTAAGCGACAGTGTATTTGTGGGTTGCATCAATTATCCTCCTGTTGAATTCAAATACAGGGTCTTTCAGCTTTTTCAGGAATGACGGAATCTTTTCGATTTCCGTGTCGAGGCCCACACAAAGAAATGATCTCTTTTCAACTATTAGGCTGAAGAGTTCCCGGTGATTCATAGTAAGATGATTTAGATGTTACTTTCCTTAAGTCTTTCCGCATTTTCAGCCATCTGCAGCCTTTCGATCACCTCCCGGATGTTCCCGTCGAGGATTGAAGGCAGGTTGTAGACAGTATAATTGATCCTGTGGTCCGTCATCCTGCCCTGAGGGTAGTTGTATGTACGGATCTTGGCTGACCTGTCTCCTGTCGAGACCATTGTTTTCCTCTTGTGCGAAACCTCGTCGAGATATTTCTGGTATTCGAGGTTGTAGAGCCTTGTTCTAAGCTCGGCAAGAGCCTTGTCGTAGTTCTTAAGCTGCGATTTTTCGTCCTGGCATGTAACGACTATTCCGGTAGGGATATGCGTGAGCCGTATGGCTGAATATGTTGTATTAACTGACTGCCCGCCAGGTCCTGATGAACAGTAAGTGTCTTTCCTGATGTCTTCGTTCCTGATCACCACATCGAATTCATCTGCTTCCGGAAGCACCACCACCGATGCAGCAGACGTATGGATCCGTCCCTGGGTTTCTGTTTGGGGAACACGCTGAACCCGGTGAACACCAGATTCATATTTCATTATTCCGTAGACTCCATCGCCTGTGACGGTCATTACAATTTCCTTGTATCCTCCGGCAGTGCCTTCCGAAAAGCGGTTAACCTCTGCTTTCCATCCGTTCTGCTCGAAGAACTTGGTGTACATCCTGTAAAGATCGCCTGCGAAAATGCTGGCCTCATCGCCTCCTGTGCCTGCCCTGATTTCAACAACTGCATCCTTTTCGTCTTCAGGGTCGGTCGGAATAAGGAGAAGCTTTATCTCTTCCTCCATGTCGGGAACCGTAGCTGTAAGGGCCTCAATCTCCGACTTGGCCATCTCCCTCATTTCTTCATCCTTCTCGCCGGATAGCAGCTCCTTCGCGCTTGATATGTTTAAAAGTGTGAGTTTGTATCTTTCGTACGCTTCAATTATGGGCTGTAGTCCCTTATACTCCTTGTTCAGTTTAATATATCTCTCCATATCCGAGAGGATCTCAGGTTTCGTCAGCAGATCACCTACTTCAATGAAACGCTGCTTCACACCCTCGAGCTTCTCAAGTATCAGATTATTTGCCATATCAGGAATTTCGGGTGCAAAGATAATAAAAAGGCGTTAAGGCGCAAAGGCGTTAAAACAGGAGGTTGAGGAGTGAAGCGACGAAATCCCGACATCCGCCGGCAGAAGGATCGTCGGGAGGGTGATGGGGTGATGGGGTGAAGGGGAGAAGAAAGCAGTGATACTCCGTGTAACTCAGTGAAACATCGTGGTAAAAATCAATATTCAAATTCACCGAAATCAGAAACAATTGTAATCCGCTTGTTATCAGAAGCTTCGCAATGGCCGATGACCTGTGCTTCAAGATTGAATTCCCTTGCAATGTTTATTATCGCATCAGCATTATTCTCCGGGGTATATATCTCGAACCTGTGACCCATATTGAAGACCCTGTACATTTCCTTCCATCCGGTTCCTGACTGTTCCTGGATGAGCCTGAAGAGCGGAGGCAGCGGAAAAAGGTTGTCCTTCACAACATGAAGACCGTCAATGAAGTGCAGGATCTTGGTCTGTCCGCCCCCGGAACAGTGGACCATCCCGTGGATTTCAGACCGCAGGGCTTCAAGAACCCTTTTAATAACAGGTGCATAAGTCCTGGTAGGAGATAAAACAAGTTTGGCTGCATCGAGGGGTAAACCGGGGACAGGATCTGTAAGCAAAAGATTTCCTGAATAAACCACCTCTTCAGGGAGCGAACTGTCGAAACTTTCAGGGTATTTCTTTCCGACTGTTCTGGCAAAGACATCGTGGCGGGCTGATGTAAGACCGTTGCTGCCCATACCCCCGTTATAACCTTCTTCGTAAGTTGTGTGTCCCGATGAAGCAAGCCCGATAATAACATCACCAGCCTGAATCCGATCATTCGAAACAACCTCGGTCCTCCTGATCCTGGCAGTCACCGTTGAATCAACTATGATAGTCCTGACAAGGTCTCCCACATCGGCTGTTTCACCTCCTGTCGAATGGATTCCGATGCCAAGGCTCCTGAGTTTTTCAAGAAATTCCTCTGTGCCTTTTATAATGGCTGAAATGACTTCTCCCGGGATCAGATTTTTATTTCTTCCGATTGTAGAGGAGAGAAGTATGTTATCATAAGCCCCGATGCATAGCAGGTCGTCGAGGTTCATTACTATGGCATCCTGTGCAATTCCCTTCCATACGGAAAGGTCTCCGGTTTCCTTCCAGTACACATAAGCCAGTGATGATTTGGTTCCGGCTCCGTCGGCATGCATGATATTGCAGTAATCCGGGTCGCCTCCCAGGATGTCGGGGATGATCTTGCAGAAGGCTTTGGGGAAAAGGCCTTTGTCGACGTTTTTGATTGCAGCATGGACGTCTTCCTTTTGTGAAGAGACGCCGCGACGGGAATATTTAGAGTTATCTGCCATGGACTTAAAACCGGAATAAAGATAGAAAAAAGGAGGAAATTACACCCGGAGGTTCCAGGTTCCAGGTTCCAGGTTTCAGGATCAGGGAAGCTGGTTGAGCTTCAGGTTCTTTTTAAGAACCGTATTTAATGCCGGATAATTATTTAATTTTATAATGACAATAATATTTGGTGGCTGCCGATGATGAAATCAAAAAATAACAAGCTGAAGATAGATAAGATTAACCAGGAATTGTGGAGTAAGCGATTTGCCAATTCAGAGGTCGTCGTGGCGGAATCCCTTAAAATCCTGGAAAAATCGCAGAAGGAAGGTTACCATAAAGGAGAAGCATATGCCATACTTAACATCGCTGCAGCAAATTTCCTCCAATCAAAAAATGATACTGCCCTGAAATACCTTTCGGAATCTTTCGGCTGGTTCGAAAACAATAAGAATGAAACCGGGTATATAAACGCCCTCCTCCTTAAAGGCAATATCTACGAGAGCTTCGGCGACTATGAAAAAACGCTCCATCTCTGGCTCGAAGCCTATAAGGCATCCGTCGATGCCGGCGACAGGGAATCAGAGGGAGAAGCATGCAACCAGCTCGGACTTATTTATTCAAGACTTTGCAACTTCCCCAAAGCCATTGAATTCTTTAATAAGGGACTGAAAATAAGGGAAGAGCTAGGAGACGAGAATGCAGCAGCATCTTCCCTCAACAGGCTGGGAATGGTGTGCCGGCAGATGAAGAATTATAAAGACTCCCTCGGATACTACTCCCGCAGCCTGGAAATCAGGAAAAGGAACAAACAGATATCTGCAATACCGTGGACCCTCCTCGGAATGGCAAGCACTTATGAGGAGATGGAAGAATATCACGAAGCTCTGAAGATTTACGAAAAAGGCATGAAGGGAGCCGACAAGCGATGTACAACCCAGTGCATGATGGGAGCTGGAAGAGTTCTCAGCAGGATGGGAAACAGCGATCTTGCAGAAAAAAGACTGGAAAAGTCGCTGGCAATGGCCCGGGAACTAAACTCACTGGCTCTTATCACCGATGCCTATTCCGCTCTTGCCTCACATTATGAGCTGTCCGGAAAACCTGAAAAGGCACTGAAGAGCTTCAAACAGTACCTGAAAACCAGGGAAACACTCCATAGCAGCGAAGTGCAAATCCGCCTTAGCAACATAGAGGTTGCACATGCAGTCGAAAAGTCAGAACAGGAGAAGGAAATATACCGCCTGCGCCATGTCGAGCTAAAAAAGGCATACGATATCATAGAGGAAAAAAACCGTGACATTACTGCCAGCATCAACTATGCAAGCAGAATCCAGAGAGCTCTCCTTCCCAATCCTTCTGATATCAGAGGACTCGCTTCGAAATTGTTCATATTATATTTCCCTAAGGATATTGTCAGCGGCGACTTCTACTGGTTTGCACAGGTAAATAAGAAACTTGTCATTGTAGCGGCAGACTGTACGGGCCATGGTGTCCCGGGAGCTCTGATGAGCATGCTGGGCATATCTTTTCTAGAAGAGATAGTCAATTCAAGGGGAATTACCGAATCAGGTCATATCCTTAACGAACTTCGCAGGGAGATCAAGAGGGCGCTGCATCAGAAAGGCGCCAGCCTGGAACAGAAGGACGGAATGGACATCGCTCTGTGCGTTATCAACAAACAACAGAACTCCCTTCAATATTCAGGCGCTTTCAACAGCCTTTACATTGCAGGGAATAATTCAATTACAGAATATCCGGCTGACAGGATGCCCATCGGGATCTTCGAAAAATCAGATAACAAATTCACCACCAATAACATACAAATTGCTCCCGGAGATATGATCTACATGTTCTCCGACGGATATGCCGACCAGTTCGGCGGCCCTGAAAACAGAAAATTCAAGTATTCACGATTCAGGGAACTTTTGCTTACCCTACACAAGCTTCCCCTGAACGACCAGAAAAAGAAGCTCGAAAAAGCTTTCTCCGACTGGAAAGGAAGCAATCCCCAGATCGATGACGTGC
>JALONU010000080.1 GCA_025454775.1 Bacteroidales bacterium
GAGATGGTATACTTTCCTTCCCTTTCTCTTTGCCTCATCGGCGTAGGGAGCCAGCTTCCTTATCGGTGAAGGGGGCATGGCCCTTCCTTTTTCTGATATTGACGGCATTGTATTAAAATTTTCATAAAGAAGAGGTAAAAATACTAAAAATCAGTCAGGCAATTTATGATTAATACCAGCCTGGGGAAAATATGGCTAAATAGTTTAATTTCGCTGAAGAGTATAAAAATATGAAAAGGAATTTTCTGCTTCAGTTCTGCATTGCAACGTTTTTCATTCTTCTTCACCTGTCGGTCTCAGGTCAGATAACAGGTTTCAGCAAAATAAGGTGGAGTAGGGAAAGGATAGCGCCTGGTCTTGCATGGAAATCAAGTCATTGCATCCTTGACGATTCGCTGCCCCAGAACATCAACATCCTGAGGGTAAACATGAATAAGCGGAAAATCTCGCTGGTTCACAATCCGTCCGAGAACGTAAGAACCAGCATCCAGGCTGATCAGGCCGGGGCTGTTGCAGCGATCAATGCAGGATTCTTCCCAACGGTCTGATCGTCGATTCCGACACGGCAAAACGATGGCCGCGGAACCAGAACCTGAACGGAGCTGTCCTTATAACAGCATCAGACGGTCTGTTTATTTCTGTAAAAATGAACAACACCTGGTTCGACTCCTTAACGGTCTACAGGGATGTTTTGGTTACCGGTCCGCTGCTGGTTCAGAATGGGAATTTATGTACAATGCCAGGCACATCGCTTGTCACATCCAGGCATCCAAGGTCAGCAGTCGGAACTATAAGAAACAAAAAAGTCGTTCTGGTTACCATCGACGGGAGGGATGAACAAGCTGCCGGGATGACACTTTATGAGCTTGCAGCGCTGATGAGACTTTTAAAATGCCGCGATGCTGTCAACCTCGACGGGGGAGGATCCACGACCATGTGGATCAGGGGCAAGCCTTACAACGGAGTTGTAAACATGCCGTCGGACAACAAGATATGGGACCAGGAAGGGGAGAGGGCAGTAGCTAATGTCCTGGTTGTAAAATAGGTGTGCCGGGATTTTCAGTTTTTATAAGCCAGCAGTGCGCACTGAAGTTTTACCACCTCAGCACAATACGGGAAATTGCAGTTTTCAGACACGTCATTCAGAGAATGGTAGTTGGGATCACTGTCGCCGCTAAAGAAAAACAGCGCCTTATACCCGTTGGTATAAAAAGGATAGCTGTCGCTCCGCGTGTTGTTTGAATTGTTTGTGAAATAGCCCAGAAGCGTGTGGTCGGTGCACATCTTTTCAGCTTCATGCCTCAGGGCTCCTGAGTTGCTGTAATCCATGATATTTATCTGCCAGTTGGATGAAGATGAGGAAGTCTCATAGGCTATCATGTCGGAGTTGAGCATAAACCTGATCTTTCCTCCGAATTCGTTGGGGTTGCCGGCGAAATTTTTGCTTCCGTACAGGCCTATCTCCTCCGCGGCAAAGGCAATGAAGACAATTGTGCTTTGCGGTTTATAATTGTTCAGCTTCATCACCCTGGCAATTTCGAGGACAGCAGCCGTACCGCTGGCATTGTCGTTGGCCCCGGGTACAATTGTAAGGTCAGATGTACTCAGAATATTATCGTAGTGGGCTCCTACAACGCATGCCGAATCGGGATGATCTGTCCCTTCAAGTGTGGCGATGACCTTGTACTGCGTCTGCTCATACATTACGTTCCTGAAGGTTTTTACGGCAATGAATGGATCAAGAACAGCGTCGGGATATCCCATCGCCACGAATTTCTTCCGGATCTTCTCTGCAACCTCAAGGTGGTTATCGCTGAAGCAGAACCTCGAGCCCATATTTTCAAGCCATTCGACATGATTCTTTATTGAGTCTGCACTTATATCGCCGATCAGCGTGTTTATCTTCGCCAGCCTGAGCTCTTCAGCGTTATCTTCCTTTTTACATGTTGTAAGTGCTAAGAGCAGGATGCTGACTGCCAGCATGTATTTCTTGGTTCCCTTTATCCTCATATTGTTATTCAGTTAACAGCAGGTTTAATCACAATTCTGCAGCGACAGCTTTTAATGGTCTCGGCAGCCAATATAACTAATTTTCCTATTTTTGCCCTTCAAACACTCCGGATTAATCTTTACCCCGATGGAAATTCCTACGAAATACGAACCGGGCAGGGCCGAAAAACTCTGGTACGAATACTGGATGAAACATGGCTTTTTCAGGAGCGAACCGGACGACAGGGAGCCATACACCATAGTTATTCCTCCCCCTAATGTCACAGGTGTGCTTCACATGGGGCACATGCTCAATAATACTATCCAGGATGTCCTTGTACGCCGTGCACGTATGCTCGGAAAGAATGCCTGCTGGGTGCCAGGAACCGACCACGCCTCAATAGCTACCGAGGCCAAAGTGGTGGCAAAGCTGAAAAGCGAGGGCATCAGCAAACACGACCTGACCAGGGAGGAATTCCTCGGACATGCCTGGGACTGGACCAGGAAACACGGGGGCATAATACTTGAGCAGCTTAAGAAGCTGGGTGCCTCCTGCGACTGGGACAGGACTCTTTTCACGATGGACGCGGAACGTTATGATTCGGTCGTAAAGGTGTTCGTTGACCTGTATAATAAAGGTCTTATATACCGGGGAGTCAGAATGGTGAACTGGGATCCCCAGGCTAAAACGGCTGTTTCCGATGAGGAGGTCTATTTCACGGAAGAACAATCGAAGCTCTATTACGTTCGCTACAAGATAGTCGGGTGGAACGACTATGTGACCGTTGCCACTACCAGGCCTGAGACCATACTCGGCGACACCGCCGTGTGTGCCAACCCCAATGATCCAAGGTACCAGCATCTGAAGGGTAAAAAGATCCATGTACCGATGACTAACCGCGAGGTGCCTTTTATTTTCGACGAATATGTCGATATGGAGTTCGGCACCGGATGTCTTAAGATCACACCGGCTCACGACATAAACGACTATGAGATAGGCCTTAAGCATAAGCTTGAGTCGATCGATATTTTCAACGACGACGGCACAATTAATGAGCGTGCCGGCATGTTTGCCGGTGTCGACAGGTTCACTGCCAAGGAGCTTGCGGAAAAAGAATTGAAGAAAACAGGAAACCTTTTAAAGGTTGTTCCGTATAATAATAAGATAGGCCGTTCCGAAAGAACCCATGCGATAATCGAACCAAGGCTTTCAACACAGTGGTTCCTTACAATGGAGAAGATCTCAAAGCCTGCCCTCGATGCGGTTATGAACGGCGATATACACCTCCACCCTTCAAAATTCAGGAACCTCTACAGGCACTGGATGGAAAACGTCCGCGACTGGTGCATAAGCCGCCAGCTGTGGTGGGGGCACAGGATACCGGCATGGTATTACAACAACGGTGAGATTGTTGTGGCGGAGAACGCCGAACAGGCTCTGGAACTGGCACGCATGAAAAGCGGCAATGCCAGGCTGAAGGAATCAGATCTCAGGCAGGATGAGGATGTGCTCGACACGTGGTTCTCCTCATGGCTGTGGCCGATAACATCCTTCGACGGTATAAATAAGCCAGGTAATCCCGACCTGAAATACTATTATCCCACAAACGACCTTATCACTGCCCCTGAGATACTCTTTTTCTGGGTCGCCAGGATGATAATAGCCGGTTATGAGTATATGGGAGACAAACCATTCAGGAATGTTTACCTGACAGGTCTTGTCCGTGACCAGCAGAGGCGGAAAATGTCCAAATCGCTAGGCAACTCGCCTGAACCGCTCGATCTGATCGAAAAATACGGAGCCGACGGCGTAAGGGTCGGGATGCTGCTCTGCTCACCTGCAGGCAATGACCTGCTTTACGATGATTCGCTTCCCGAGCAGGGCCGGAATTTTGCCAACAAGATCTGGAATGCATTCAGGCTTGTTAACGGGTGGAAAACAGACACAAAAATACCTCAGCCGGAATCATCGGCTGCAGCAGTCAGGTGGATGGATGAAGCCCTTAAGAAGGGAACTGCAGAGATCGATTCCCATTTCAGGAGATTCAGGATCTCTGAAGCGCTGATGGTCGTATACAAGCTTTTCTGGGATGAGTTTTCCGGATGGTACCTCGAAGCAATAAAGCCGGAGTTCGAAAAACCTGCAGACAAAACCACCTACGATGCAACACTCGGCTTTTTCGACAGGCTTCTGAGGCTGATCCATCCCTTCATGCCCTTCATTTCGGAAGATATCTGGCAACTGCTTGCAGAAAGAAAAGACGGGGAAAGCATCATGATAAGCAGGATGCCTGAATCCAGAAAGTACAATAAGGAACTTATTGCCCGCTTCGAAACAGTTAAGGAATTGATCAGTTCGGTAAGAAGCGTCAGGAAAGAGAGGGATATTCCAAACAGGGAGAAACTTACCCTGATAGTCAGGGCCGATGAAAAAAGCGCTGACAGCGAGTTCATTCCTGTTGTGGTAAAGCTCTGCAACCTTGAGAGCGTAAGCTTTATCAAAACCAAGCTGGAGGGAGCTGCATCATTTATGGTGGGTACAACGGAATATTATATCCCCCTTGGGGAGAAACTTGATAAAAAAGCAGAGCTTTTGAAAATCAGGGAAGATATTGATTATTACAGGGGCTTTCTTGCTTCAGTATTGAAAAAACTTGAAAATGAACGGTTTGTTCAGAATGCCCCCGCAAATGTTCTTGAGCTGGAAAGAAAGAAAAAAAGTGATACGGAATCAAAAATCAAATCGCTGCAGGAAAGAGAAAAAGAACTGAAAAAAATCTGACTTTTTATACTACTGAGGCTGTCTCAAAAGCCTTCTTCCTTTATACTTACCCCTAAATCCCCCTTCGCCTTCGCGTAGCCGCTACGGCAGAGCAAGGCAAGGGGGACTTATTGATCTTCAGATGATTAATGAATCCCGCTTAGGCGGGGCAGGTGGTAATAATTAAGGCTTTTGAGACGGTCTCCTATACTTCGCTTCGACACGACTGCACGACTGCACGACTGCAGGACTGCAGGACCTTTCAGGGCATTTGCTTCCTCACGATATGATTCTCATTCCAGGGAAGAATCTCCCAGCCTGTGTTCAGGATCAGCTGCCAACCCTCTCCTTCATACCTGTTCCTGTCGGCCCTGAAGCCTTTGGATGTTATGCGGAGATACCTGAGGTTATTGGATACGAGGCAACCTCCGCTTTCAACCACAAGCTTTCCCCAGTTGTCGGAGACACGAAGGGTGCTGTATAGTGTGCCAAGAGTATCCATAGGGTGGATGTCGGAATCCTCGAAATCGAAATAGGGGCTTTGGAGCTCTATGTAAACGACAGGCTTTTCGGTGAAGGTGCTTATCCGCCTGTGGATCCTTTCCATCATTTCTTCTTCCCTGAGGGCTTCCTCCTCCTGTATCTTCTCTATTTCGTAGTTCAGGGCGATGCTTCCTGCCACATCACGGCAAACTTCCGGCAGCTGGATATTGTAGATTTTCCTTACCTCCTCGGCAAGGTCTACATCCTCGGAGCGTATTGTCCTGAAATCGTAGCCCTTCTGGTATAAAAGATTTGCGTAAAGGGCCCCGGTTACAGCTCCGTATTGCCTTGAATATGAGGGTAATGCATAAATACGGTCGAGATATTCCAGCAGCCTGCGGATGTTTTCCTCTTTGTTTGGTGTGGAAAGAAGGGTATATGTAAATGCGGCCAGGCCTTCGTAATTTTCAAACCTGATCTCATCAGCGACATAAGCCTGGTACTGTTCGTGGTTTGAGCCCTTGAAAACAAGTGCATCCCTTATTGCAAGCTGTTGTTCCGAACCTTCTGACAGAAGTGCCTTCCGCAGGGCTTTCCATTCGAGTTTGAGCCAGAGGCGGGCATTTTTTTCATCCATGTTCGGAGTATTGTACCCCGAGGAAGTGAATCCTATAGACTGCTGAAAACAATGGAACAATCCGTGAATGGATCTGTTGACGATCCTGTACTCGTCTTCCTCGAAGGGGAGCGGAGCCATCGCGTAGGTTGTACCGCCAAAAAGTATCGGATCATTGCTGATGATAAGTTCCCTGGGGAATGAACCTGTCCATATTCCGTCCTTCTCCCTCAGGAGGCCTTCGCTGTCGGGATTACTTGCAGTGATTTTCCTGGAGCCCCGGTCGATGTACATTATTGGTCCGTGGAGGTTCTTTCCCCACAGTCTGCCATTGTCGCGGTTGCACGCTTCTTCCACCTTGCTGAAGTATTGCAGTGCTTTCGCGGGAGTGAGATATGATTCCTGTTCCTTAACCCCGCAGCCTGCAGTCAATGACAAAAAAGCCAAAAATATCCATCTTTTCATCAGCCGGCATTTTTCGAGCATAAAAGTAATTAAAAAAATAATCCGTATAAACAATCACTATATGACCGGATAATATGTGAATAGGATCATGAGATTCTTCGCTTCACTTCGTTTCGCTCAGAATGACAGATTGTTGTGTTTATATGGGGAGGGAGGATGGCGGCAGCTGCCGCCATCCTCCCTCCCCTTTCTTAGGAGTCCCCTAAGTAACTGTCATTCTGAGCGAAGCGAAGAATCTCCTTGATTTATTCGGACACTATTGAAAATCAGTTGTCACTGCCGGCCCGGATTATGACTTTTGGCATAACCCCGGAATTATAAATTTCTACATTTGCCCCATAACTAATTGAATACGTCATGCTGTCAGATAATATTAAGATGAATCCCAACGAACTTGTCAGGTTGCTCCAGAAGCCTGCGGCAGATTTCACGCGCGACGATATTGTCAGGTTTGTTGAGGCGCAGGGTATTTCCATGATCAACTTCAGGTATGCAGCAGAGGACGGGAAGCTGAAAACGCTGAACTTCGTGCCTCACAACAGGCAGCACCTTGTTTCGATACTTACGGCGGGTGAGAGGGTTGACGGATCGAGTCTCTTTTCATTCATTGAATCGGGGTCGAGTGATCTGTATGTAATTCCAAGATACAGAACCGCTTTCCTTAACCCTTTCAGCAGTACAAGGTCACTCGAAATACTATGTTCCTTCTATGGCAGCGACGGCAGACCGCTCGAGAGTGCTCCGGAATATATTCTAAGGAAGGCATATAACAGGTTTATGCAGAAGACCGGCATGAGAATAAGGGCTTTCGGGGAGCTTGAATATTACGTGAAGTCAAAGCATGATGATCTTTACCCCCTGGTTGACCAGAAAGGATATCATCAGTCGAAGCCTTTTGCAAGATTCGAGGACCTGAGGGTAAGGGCTCTGGGGCTATGTGCAGGGGCAGGCTGCAGGATCAAGTACGGACATTCTGAAGTGGGCAGCTTTACAAGGGATGATGAAGATTATGAGCAGCACGAAATTGAATTTCTTCCTGTGGAGCCTGAGGATGCCGTTGACCAGCTTCTCGTTTCAAAATGGATGCTCAGGATGCTTGGCGCCGAGTACAGGGCAGAAGTCAGCTTTGCTCCGAAGATCACTGTCGGGAAAGCCGGTTCGGGGATGCATATCCACATGATGCTCGAGAAGGACGGAAAGAATATCATGATCGAAAACGGGGTGCTCAGCAGTCATGCCAGGAAAATGATGGCTGGCATCCTCGACCTTTCCGGGGCTCTTACAGCCTTCGGGAACACAATACCCACATCGTACCTGAGGCTGGTTCCGCACCAGGAGGCTCCCACAAGTATCTGCTGGGGCGACAGGAACAGGTCAGTTCTGATCCGTGTCCCTCTCGGGTGGAACGGTGCCACAGGGATGATAAAGGACGCAAATCCTTCCGACACTTCAGAATTCCCTGAGATGCCCGCCAAACAAACCGTGGAGCTCAGGTCTCCCGACGGTTCGGCCGATATCTGCAAGCTCTTTGCCGGCATTGTAGTGGCAATAGAACATGGCCTTGAGATGCCGGATGCACTGAAGAAAGCTGAGGATCTGTATGTCAATTATAATATTTTCACCTCCGAAGGCAGGGCAAGGATGAAGAAGCTGGAATCACTTCCGGCCTCCTGCTGGGAATCGGCCGATTGCCTGAAATCGAAAAGAGATGTTTTTGAAAAGGACGGTATCTTTCCTCCGGGTCTTATTGATAACATTATCGGCAGGCTGAGATCCTATGAAGACAAGGGGCTGAGTGAGAAGCTTTACAACAAGCCGGAGGATACCGGAGCCCTTGTCAGGAAGTACCTCCACTGCGGATAGAGCTGACAGGTGGGATGCCTAAAAGGCTTTCAGACTCATGTCGAGGCTCCTGATGTGGTGTGTCAGGGCACCCACTGAGATAAAATCGACGCCGCACTCAGCGTAGGCTCTTACGGTCTCGAGGGTTATCCCTCCTGAGGACTCTGTTTCGTAGCGTCCCCCGATAAGGTTCACTGCTGCAAGGGTATCCCCGATGCTGAAATTATCGAGCATTATCCGGTTTACGCCGCCGGTTTCCATTATGAGTTTAACATCGTCAAGGTTACGGGCTTCTATTTCTATTTTGAGCCTGCGGTCGTTCTTCCTGAGGTACTCCCTTGTGGTGGTGATGGCTTTGTCTATTCCTCCGGCATAGACTATATGGTTGTCCTTCAGCATTATCATGTCGAAAAGGCCCATCCTGTGGTTCATGCCGCCGCCGATCCTGACTGCATCCTTCTCGAGGAACCTCAGTCCGGGAGTTGTTTTGCGTGTGTCGAGTATCCTTGCTTTTGTGCCTTTAACGCGGCTGACGTACTGATCGGTGCTGGTGGCTATGCCGCTCATCCTCTGCATTAAATTCAGGACCAGGCGCTCAGCTTTGAGTATCGATTGTTGTCGTCCTGAAACATAAAAAGGTAAGTCTCCGGGCACGACCCTTTTCCCGTCTTCAATCAGTATTTCGCAGCGGAGTTCCTTATCGATGGTTGTGAAAACTTCGGCTGCCACATGGACGCCTGCCAGTATTCCCTCTTCCTTGACGAGTAGCCTGGCTCTTCCTTCTGCCTCCCATGGTATGCAGGCAAGCGATGAATGATCTCCGTCACCCAGGTCTTCACTGATGCATCGCAGGATTAATTCCCTGAGGAGCCTATTTTCCATTTTCGAGATCTATGCGGATCAGGTGTATAAGGTTCTCCTCACCGACCTTTTTCATCAGGAAGTACACCCTGAAATCACCTTTTTCGGTCTTGAGATTTCCAATCGCATACTGAACATCGTTCTTTACACCCTGGTACCTGATAACGAAATCCTTTGTGGGATGGCTTGCGAAGAAATCCTTGAGTATCGCCTCTGCCACATTCTTCCTGTAGAAATCTTCCTTTTCGGGAAGCAGCAGCTCGACCGTCTGGTTGAGGAACTTCGAAAGTTCGGCGGCATTTCCCGCCTTAAAGGCAACGGAAATGCCGGCAGGTATCCTTGCCTGCTCCTGTTCCGAAATCCCTGCCGAACTCAGCAGAAAAAATAAAACCGGGAAAATGTGTATTATGCTCATTTCAGCTTTTTGATCTTTGTTTAGGTAATCCCGTCAGTGCAAAATTAAAATAATTAGGTTAACAAAACCGGCGGGCTTCACTATATATTAAATTGCATGTGCACATTAATAATTATATTTTTGTAAGAAACCCTGCACAGGGAGAATACTTACAAAAGTCGCGCCAATATTTATGAAGATCGCACTGCTCCAGACAGGTAAAACAACAGAAAGGCATGTTTCCGAAGGTGTGGGGATCTACACGGAGCGGCTGAAAAAATATTGCGATTTCGGGATCATTACCATACCCGACCTGAAGGATACCAGGAAAATGCCTCCCAGGGAACAAAAGGAGCGTGAGGGTAAAAAGATACTTGATGCAACCGGCAAGGACGATTTATTGGTCTTGCTTGATAAAAGGGGCCGGGAACTGACGACGGTTGAATTTGCACAATGGCTTGGGAAAAGGATGCAGGAAAGCAGGAAACGCCTGTTATTCGCTATAGGAGGTCCATGGGGATTTTCAGATGAGGTTTATGCGGCGGCGGCCTTCAGGATTTCACTCTCAAAGATGACTTTCCCGCATCAGCTGGTCCGGTTATTGTTCACTGAACAGCTTTACAGGGCTTTTACAATTATAAGGGGAGAACCCTATCACCATGAGTAGCAGAATTTCCATATGACCAAAAACCGGCGCTTACTTATACTGATCTCACTTTCCGTGCTTTTCCTGGCGCTGGCACTCGCCGGAGAACTGCTGTACTTCAGCGATTTTGAACATTTCTACCGGACAAGGAGGTTCAACAGGATACTTCATGAAAAGGAGAAAATAATGGATCAGTGCCTGCAGAGCCTTGAACCCCTGCTTTCTCTCGGTCAGCATCACGGATCTGTTACCGAAAAGGAAGTATTCAGGATCGCTGCAGAGAATGATATTACAATCCTGGAATACCTCGATGGCAGGCTTCACTACTGGTCAGACAACGACTTCGACGTGCCTGCTGAGATAGACGACTCCTCCTATGCCCTGCCTTTCATGTTCATCCAGAACGGATGGTTCGTTCCCAGAACCATGAAAGCAGAAAATCAGCTTATTGTGGCACTCCTCAGGGTCAGGACAGATTATGGATTTGAAAACGATATTATCAGGAACGGGTTTGAGAAGGATTTCAGGATCAGGGAAAATGCAGGGCTCGACATCAGCCGGGATGGTTCTCCCTACAGGGTCCTTGACAGCCGCGGCCGCTTCCTCTTTTCAATTTCTTTTCCGGAGTCGGGGAGCAATACTCCCCTTATAGCCCTTCCTCTCTCACTGCTGGCTCTTTTCCTCCTGGTAATCATATTCCTTGCACATGAGGCAGCCGGAGTGCTCGCAGGAAAATCAAGGGTAAAAGCCGGAATTCTCCTGTGCCTGCTCCTGTTTGCAGCCCTCTACGGATTCCTCCTTATTACCTCGAAACCGGAAATTCTCTTCAGGACAGGATTGTTCTCACGCCATGTATTCACATTAAACGGTTTCATACCTTCTCTTGGCCATCTTTTACTTCTGGGCATATTTGCAGCAGACCTGGCGTGGTTGATTTACAGGCATGTTCCGGCAGATGATGAATCCCTCGGGAAACCTTTAATCAGGTGGTTTGCATTTGGATTCCTGCTGTTTGCTTCATTTTTGCTTTTATATGGTTCACATGTGATCTTCAGAGGCCTGATCAGGGATTCAAATATCAGCTTTGAGGCATATAAGGTCTTGAGCCTTAGCGCTTACAGTGTCGCATCATATGCTTCGGTAATCCTTCTTTTCCTGGTACCCTTCTTCCTCATCCTCAAGGCAGCAGGCATGCTGCGACCGATGAAGGAAGGAGAATTAAGATCAGGAGGCACATTCACCGGCCAAAGCAGGTCTTTCGGGCTGACGGCGCTGTTTTCCCTGGTGCTGGGACTTTACGCACTGTACATGATAACGATTTATTCGGAGGAAAGAAATGTAGAGAACATGAAGATACAGGCGTTGTCATTCTCCTCTGAAAACGACCCGGAAGCGGAGCACCGTTTGCTGGACCTGTGGCCTGCGATAAAAAGCGATACCGTACTTAAGGCCATGATGGAGAAGGATTATTTCCAGGAGGATTATCCGGCAATTTCCTCCTATCTGCGGGAAACCTATTTCGGAGGTTACTGGGGCAATTACAATTACAGCATTTCGCTGTGCAGGAAGGATGATCCCCTCGAGCTTCTGCAAACCGGCGAGATGGTTGACAACTGTTTCTCCTTCTTCAGCGAGCGGATCAGGAAATATGGTCACCAGCTGGCGGAAACAGATTTCTGGTTCATCGACAACCAGGGAGGCAGATCATATTATTTCGGTCAGTTCTTTTTTGGCAGGGACAAGGAGATCAGCAACGGGCTTTTCATAGAGCTTTACAGCAATGTGAATGTATTTCAACCGGGCTATTCCGAGCTTCTTCTCGACAGGAAATTCAGGGGTTATTCCGGATTGAAGGATTACTGCTTTGTTAAATATATTAACGGCGAGGTGGTTTTCACGTCAGGCGAATTCCCCTATGACAAGTCGGATGTGGATTATATCGACAAGAATTCCGATTACAGGATCTTCAACGGGGGAGGCTTCAAGCATATTCTTTACAGGAACGGGAATGCAACGGTTATTTTAAGCAAGCCGAGAATTAATACAGGGAATATCCTTATCACTTTCGCATATCTGTTCGCCTTTACCTTTCTTTTTACGAATATACTTCTTCTGATTACGGGAAGATGGTCGGTCTCCAGGCTGCGTTCGCTTAATTTCAGGCAGAAGTTGCAGATGACCTTCACGGGGATACTTCTTTTCTCATTCATTCTTGTCGGATTAGTCATCACCTACCTGACTGTGAATGAATACACGTCGAAGCATTACGAAAACGTGACCGAAAAGATGAACTCAATCTACCTCGAGCTGGAAGGGAAGGTGGCAAACGAACAGGTACTGACGGGTGAATGGAGAAACAACAACTATCCATCCCTGAACGAATTGCTGATAAGGTTCTCGAATATCTTCAACACCGACATAAATATATATAATACGAACGGATTTCTCATTGCAACATCGAGGGAAGAGATATTCACCCGTGATCTGACCGCAATGAGGATGAACAATGAGGCAATGAACAACCTGCGGGTGCTCACGAAAAGCCTCTATTCCCATACTGAGACGATAGGACGCCTCACATACATATCAGCCTACACACCTTTTTACAATTTTGAGAACAAGGTCCTTGCATACCTGAACCTGCCGTATTTCAGGATGCAGAGTATTCTCGCCAGGGAAATATCAAACCTTGTTGTTGCGGTGATCAACTTCACCCTGCTACTTGTTCTTGCGACCATGGGACTGGCCATTTTCATCAGCGGAAGGCTCACCTCACCGCTTTCGATGCTCAGTGAGGGACTGGCATCAGTGGAGCTGGGAAAGAAGAGCAAGCATCTTGAATACAAGGATACCGATGAGATAGGAGAGCTGGTAAAACAGTATAACAGAATGGTGGACGAACTTGATGAAAGCGCACGAAAGCTTGCTGATTCGGAACGTGAATATGCATGGCGCGAGATGGCAAAGCAGATAGCTCACGAGATCAAAAACCCGCTTACCCCGATGAAGCTGAACGTGCAGCAGCTTCTCAAGTCGTGGAAGGACGATATCCCTGATTTTGATGAGAAGATCGAGGGATTCTCGAAAAACCAGATAGAGTACATCGATAACCTTTCAACAATAGCTTCAGCCTTCTCTTCCTTTGCAAAGATGCCGGGCGCCAATCCTGCAGAAGTCGACTTGCTTGAGCAGGTGAAGAGCACACTCGAGCTGTTCAGCAACACGGATAATGTAAGCTTTGAAGTTATCTGGCCGCATGAAAGGAAGATCTTTATTCTTGCCGACAGGGACCAGCTGAACGGAAT
>JALONU010000253.1 GCA_025454775.1 Bacteroidales bacterium
TGTAAAAATATTAAATTTGGGGAAAAGAGATATGAAGATCGAAGTCTCCAACGGCGAAATAATAGACAAGCTCACCATCCTGCAGATCAAGCTCGAAAGGATAAAGGATGAGGCTAAGCTTGTGAATATTAAAAGGGAATTTGAAGAGCTTTCCTTAGCTGCTGCCTCCGTATTGAGCACTTCCGATAAGCTTTACAGGGACCTTTATGAGGTGAATTGCGAATTATGGGATATCGAGGACCGGATCCGCGACCTGGAGCGGAAAAAGGATTTCGGGAAGGAGTTCATAGAGACGGCGCGTGCAGTATATTTCAGGAATGACAGGCGTTCGGAGATAAAGCGTGAAATAAACATAAAGACATCCTCAGGTTTCATTGAGGAAAAATCGTACGAAAAATACTGAGATGAAGATACTTGTCATCCGGACCTCGGCAATGGGTGATGTCGCCCTTGCTGCTCCTGTCATAAAGAGCGTAACAATACAGAGGTCTGACATTGAAATCGTCTTTTTGACCCGGCCGCCGTATAAGTCATTTTTTTCCTCATTTCCGGGAGTAAAAGTATATTCTTCAGATTTCTCCGATCAGCATTCAGGGCTAAGGGGAATAATTAAAGTCTTCCGTGAACTAAAGAAGGAGCATAAATTTGACCATGTTATTGATCTGCACAATGTTATACGATCAAAGCTGCTGTGCCTGTTTTTCAGGCTGTCAGGGGTTCCTGTAACGGTAATTGACAAAGGCAGATCTGAAAAGAAAGGTGTGACCAGCGGTTTAAATAAGGTCAGGCTGATCCACACCTGCGAGCGTTATTATAAGGCATTTGAAACGGCCGGTATCCACCTTAAGGAAACTGAGGGGCCATGGCTTGTACCTTCACCCGAAGGCCTGAAAAGGGCCGGACAGCTGCTCAGGGAGAAAGAACTGCTTCAGATAGGGATAGCACCCCTGGCAAAGCATAATCTCAAGATGTGGCCTGCAGAAAATATGATAAAACTTATGCAGCTGATTGCCGGGAAGCGGCCGGTGAGGTTCTGGCTCTTCGGAGGAAAGGAGGAAACCCCTCTCCTGGTGGCCATGCAGGAAGAAGTACCTGAGGCAGTCCTGGTTGCCGGAACCCTGAGCCTTGAAGAGGAGCTGGCACTGATCAGCAGGCTGGATTTCATGATCAGCATGGATTCTTCGAATATGCATATGGCAGCGTTATCCGGCACAAGAGTGATATCATTATGGGGAGGCACTGATCCGCTGACAGGCTTTGGGGCATGGAAGCAACCGGAAGAATATTCAATAAGAATACCGGTTGGAGAACTCACCTGCCGGCCATGTACAGTGTATGGAAAAGGTAAATGCCGGAGAGGCGATTTTGCATGCATGATCTGGCTCACCCCGGAGAGGGTATTTGAAAGACTGATAAACCTGAATCTCTTTTGAGAAGTATAGTTTGAGCATATAATTTTTTGTGTTAAATCAAATCTCACCAACCACAAAGGGCCACAAAGTCCACACGAAGGACACAAAGGGTATTGCCCTGAAAACCTGAAAAACAGACACCATGAAATTTATTGTTAACTATTTAACACTAATATTATTGCTTCTTCTGAGTTTAATTTCAGGCTGCAATAAAGAGCAAAGGATCATCAGAAAAGGATTCGATCCGGCAGAACTGGTGAATCCGTTAATGGGGACAGCATCTGAATACCGCCTGTCGCATGGAAATACATACCCTGCCATCGCGCTTCCATGGGGTATGAATTTCTGGACTCCCCAGACACGGGCAATGGGGAACGGATGGGCCTATACATACTCCGACAACAAAATCATGGGCATCAAGCAGACACACCAGCCCAGTCCCTGGATCAACGACTATGCGGCCTTTTCCCTGATGGCCGAAACCGGTAAGCTCAAGATCCGTGAAGATGAGAGAGCTTCATGGTTTTCGCATAAGGCCGAGACGGCGAAGCCCTATTATTATAGTGTCTATCTCGCTGATTATGATGTTACTGCAGAAGTCACGCCTACCGAAAGATGCGCTGCTTTCCGCTTCACTTTTCCGGAGAATGATTCTTCCTATATACTAATTGACGGGTATAATAAAGGTTCAATGGTGAAAATCATTCCAGCCGAACGCAAGGTTATCGGATACTGCCGCAACAACAGGGGAGGTGTTCCGGAAAACTTCCATAATTACTTTGTCGCTGTTTTCGATAAGGACTTCTCATTTATGTCAACTTTCCATGGTGATACAATTGAAATTGACGGGCTGGAACAGGAAGGTTATCACTCAGGAGCAATACTCGGATTCAAAACCGGGAAGGACGAACAGATATGTGTGAATGTCGCTTCTTCATTCATAAGTCACGAACAGGCAGATATCAACCTCAGAAGAGAAACCGGCGACAGGGATTTTGACAGGATCATTAAAGAGGCAAAAGCGAAATGGAACGATGAGCTTGGCCGCATAAGGATCGAGGGTGGCACTGCTGACCAGCAGCGGACATTCTATTCCTGCCTCTACAGGATGCTACTTTTCCCGAGAAGCTTTTACGAGATAAACGCCAGCGAGGAGATAGTGCATTACAGCCCATACAACGGCGAGGTTCGGCCTGGTTACATGTATACCGACAATGGATTCTGGGATACATTCAGGGCTCTGTTTCCTTTTACGACCGTAATGTATCCTTCCCTCAATGCCCGGATCATGGAAGGCCTCGCCAATACTTACAGGGAAAGCGGCTGGCTTCCGGAATGGGCGAGTCCGGGTCACCGTGACTGTATGATAGGTTCAAACTCTGCATCACTGATAGCAGATTCATACCTTAAGGGGATCCGGGGCTATGATATTGAAACCCTCTATGAGGCGATCATCAAGAATACGAAGGGAGTCGGACCGGTTTCGTCGGTGGGAAGGCTGGGTGCCGATTATTATAACAGGCTGGGTTATGTACCATATAATGTCGGCATCAACGAGAATGTTGCCCGTACGCTCGAATATGCCTATGCTGACTTTTGTATTTCAAAGCTGGCGGATGCTCTTGATAAGCCTGAAGAGGAAGTAAAATTGTATGCCGGACGCGCGATGAATTACAGGAACGTATTTGATCCGGGCAGGAAGCTTATGAGAGGACGCAATGAGGATGGAACTTTCCAGTCGCCTTTCAGTCCGTACAAGTGGGGAGATGCCTTTACCGAGGGGAACAGCTGGCATTACACCTGGAGCGTTTTCCAGGATATTGAAGGGCTGAAAGGCCTGATGGGAGGGAGGGAAGCATTCGCTGCCAAGCTTGATTCCGTATTTGATGTCCCTCCGGTTTTCGATTATTCATATTACGGTTCTGTGATCCATGAGATCAGGGAGATGCAGATAATGAACATGGGGAATTATGCACACGGTAACCAGCCCATACAGCACATGATTTATCTTTATAACTATGCCGGAGAGCCCTGGAAGGCTCAGTACAGGGTTCGGGAGGTTCTTGACAGGCTTTACAATTATACGCCTGACGGTTATTGCGGTGACGAGGACAATGGTCAGACTTCGGCCTGGTATGTCTTTTCGGCCCTTGGATTTTATCCTGTGACTCCCGGTGCGGGGGAATATGTTCTTGGTTCTCCGTTATTCGACAGGGTAGTCATGTTCCTTGAGAACGGGAAGCGGTTTGTTGTCGAGGCTCACGGCAACAGCGAGTCTGATGTATATGTTGAAAAGGTAAGGCTTTTCGGGAAAGAGCTGGAGCGGAATTATATCACTCACCGTGAGATAATGAAAGGCGGGCAGCTTCT
>JALONU010000254.1 GCA_025454775.1 Bacteroidales bacterium
GACGAACAGAACGTTTTTGCAGAGGGATTCACGGATGCTGATGGTGCTGCAGCCTTTTCCCACCTGAACAGCCAGAGATACTATGTTGATGTCTGGCACGAGTTTTACAACAATTATCAGCTCAGGTCAGAAGATCCAGGCTGGGTTGAAACAGAAGTCATAGTTCCGCATAAGATCAACTGGTTTGATGCCTGGGTCGATTACACAGGCACCAAAGGCAGTGCAGCCGACCGCAGAAGCAGCAAGGTAGTTGTTAAGCACATCCAGCGCAGGGCTGTGGACCAGACCAGGGAGGCAGCTTCTGAAGGATGGCAGGAGCTTTATGAAAAGAGCGTGAAGGTAAAATAGCAAAGGGCTCCCACCTTCGTTAAAACTACGGTGGGCGAAGCAGGGCTTGGGGCTGATGGCTCAGGGTTGATGGCTCAGAGCAAGAATCTGGAACCTGGAACCTGGAACCTGGAACAGAGAACTATCGTCCAGGAAACACCACAGTTCCTTCAAACCTCGAATATCCCTTTGATGCCATCACCGACATCTGGGGATTCCTGTTACCGGTCATGGTGGCGCATCCAAGCTCGCCGTTTTTGTTTATCGCCACGAATTTCTCGCTCGGGTAAAAATCGGGATTCACCTTTTTATACCTGTCGATGATCATCTTCAGGGCATCCTCACAGGCCTGCTGGGGTGTGCGGCCTTCCTTCATCCTCATTATCATGTAATAGGAGGCACACGATTTTATCACATCTTCGCCGCGACCTGTCGCTCCCGCTGCCCCGACTTCATTGTCGACATACAATCCGGCGCCGATGATGGGAGAGTCGCCCACCCGGCCGTTAAGCTTGAAGCTTAAACCACTCGTGGTAGTGCAGCCTGCGATATCTCCATTTGAATCTATTGCCAGCACGTTGGTTGTCCCGTAGTGATGCTCTATGCCCGGGAAATCGCGCCAGTAAGATTCTTTCTTCACCAGGTTCTGAAGATGCTCCGGCGCTCCCCAGTCGTCAGTCGGGCTCATTTCCTCCTTCCAGCGCAGCCATATTTTCCTGGCTTTTTCGGTAAGAAGATTCTCTTCAGGAAATCCCCATGCTTTGGCAAAGTCAAGTGCACCTTTGCCAACAAGCAGAACATGATCGGTCCGCTGCATGACAAGCTTAGCCACCGATGCGGGGGTCTTGATGTTCTCAAGGCAGGCAACGGCTCCTGCAGAATAGGTTTTCCCGTCCATGAAGGATGCATCGAGCTGTACAACACCGTCCTCATTGGGCAGTCCTCCGTAGCCCACGCTGGTATCCTCGGGGTCAACCTCGATTATGTTTGCAGCCTTCTCAACGGCATCGACTGCATTTCCACCGTTTTTAAGTATCTCCCAGCCTGCTGCCATGGCCTTCTGGCCTGTTTCATTTGCATGGCTGGTAATTATCAGGGGCCTGTTGACCGGGCTTAAGGACTGGAGCCCGAACCCTCCCGTAACCGGCAGGATCATTGCACCTGCACCTGCGCCGATAGTGGCGTTGACAAAATTCCTGCGCGATATTTCCTTTTTCATATGTTATTTATCTTGACTATATATCTGTTCGTTCAGCCACCCGGGACGGTTTGTAGTGATTCCCCTGACACCTAAAGCCATGAGCCTTTTTGCTTCATCCGGATCATCGACAGTCCAGGAATATACTTCAAGCTTCAGTGCGGCGGCACGTTTCATGGCATCCTCATTTATGATCGGGTACTGAAGGCTCACCCCTTCGAGTCCTGCCTCTGAGGCCTTGCTGAAATTTGCTTCCAGCTGATCAGCCCTGCTGCAGAGCCAGCAGCAGCAATCGTCGGGGAAGTATTTCTTCGTTTCTATTATAGTGTTGATATTGAAACATATAAAAGAATAGGTTCTGCCTTTCCTGTTTCTCTCAACCGTTTCCTTCAGGAAGGGAAGTACCTCCGGACCGCATTTAATCTCGATGACAAGTTCCCTGCCCCGTGGAACTGTTCTGATGAGTTCATGCAGATATGGCAGTTTCTCTCCCTTGTATTTCGGGTCCTTGAATGATCCTGCATCGAGTTTCCTGAGGATCGCTGATTCAGTTTCGCTGATCTTATAGTTCTGTCCGGTCGTCCTTTGGGTAGTGGCGTCGTGGATGCAAATTATCCTGTTGTCTTTTGAAAGATAAATGTCGCATTCTACAGCATCGGCTTTGCTCTTCCAGGCCAGCTTCGCGGCAGCAATCGTGTTCTCGGGTGCCAGGTACGATGCTCCCCGGTGGGCAATGATCTTTACCTGGGCACCTGTGGTATGAACGATCATCATCGGAATGATCAGCGAAAGAACCTTCCTTATCATTCCATAAAGATATTATTTATTCTTATTGAAGAACCCTTTCGAGTTCACCCCTGATGATCCTTGTCCAGATCGCATAGCCGTCGTCGTTGAGGTGCAGTTTGTCGCTGCGGAAAAGCTCTTCCCTTGGTTCCCCGCTGCCATTGAGGAACGCAGTGTCGGTTTGAACGAAAATGACAGCTTTCTTCTTTTCGCTCCATTGTTTCATTACCTCATTGCACCTGTCAATGTCAGGCCAGGCCTGCCAGCGCGAACGTGAAGGGGTAATGCCGATATAGAAGACAGGAGCTTCCGGATTGTATTTCCTGAAGGTCCTGTAAACCATGCCAAAAAGCTTTCTGACCTCCTCAGGACTTTTATCGTTGGCCGAACCGGTGATGTCGTTGGCAACGAAAAATACCAGTGCCCTGCAGCTGTGAGGAGAGAATATGCGTTCAGCATAGACGGCAAAGTCGCTCAGTTTAGCCCCCCCGTAACCACGCTGAATTACCGGGTAGGGCGAAATGTCTGTAGCAAGTGTCGACCACAGCCGGATGCTTGAGCTCCCGGCGAACAGAACTGCATCATCAGGATAGTTCTCTGTTTTGTCGAGAGCTTCAAATTTCTGAATGTCAGGTTCCCATTTCGTTACTTCCTCCTGACCTTGGTATTCTTTCAGGGGCGAACATGAGAGGAGCAGCAACAGTAGCAGGCCGGTAATCAATCGATTCATTCTCCGAAGATATATTAAATCATTGGTAAAAATAATTTATCAATAGTCTAAGACCTGCATGACCTGTCCCGACGCTACGGTCGGGATCTACGCTTCGCTTCGACACGACCGCAGGACTGTGAGACCGCACGACTGCACGACTTTCTAGACCTCGTCCGAGAACACCCCCACAGGCAGATCCCTGAGGTTATACCTCGATGCCATGACTTCGCCGTATGCGCCCGCAGACCTTATTGCAAGCAGGTCGCCGCGGCTTGTTTCCGGCAGTTCTATGTATCTTGCGAAGACGTCGGAAGATTCACATATCGGGCCGACAACGTCATATCTGATCAGCTTCCCGTTCGAAGTCAGGTTTTCTATCTTGTGGTGTGCCTGGTAGAGTGCAGGTCTGATAAGGTCGGTCATCCCTGCATCGATAATGGCAAACATTGTATTGCTTCCGTTCTTGACATACAGGACTTTCGAGATAAGCGATCCGCACTGTCCGACAACAGATCTCCCCGGTTCGAGGTGGAGCTCCTGCCCGGGTTTGAGGTCAATGAATTCATTAAGCAGGTCAAAATACTCCTGGAAAAGAGGAGCTTTCTCCGGATTCTCATAATCTATGCCCAGTCCTCCTCCAACGTTCACCACCCTGAGATTGACACCGTGGTTAACGAACCACTCCTGCAGTTCGTTGATATGTGTGCAGAGGCTCTTGAAGACTGACATCTTGGTTATC
>JALONU010000081.1 GCA_025454775.1 Bacteroidales bacterium
CCTGATTTTGGGGCTTATGAGCAGATCGGTTCAGGTGTCTTTGCCGATGAAGCACTGGAAGCCCTTCTTAACAACCGGGCATCAGCTAAATCCAGGCTTGCCTGGACTAAAAGGATGTTCCCGGTTTCTGTCAGGCAGGCAGAAGACGGCAGCCTTCCCGTCAACCTCAGGGAACCAGTTGAACAGGGCATTTCAGTGACCATATCATGGTCAGACAGCAGGCTGAAAGCAAAACCTGCAGTCATTCAGCTAAACAAATCCCAGGACAGGAGAACATTTAAATTCATCCTGCCGGCAAATTCAAAGATCCCTGAGGGTGTGAGAATCCATATCCTGCTAGAGGAAGATGGACACAGGGAGGAATGGGATATCCCTGTAACTGCAAGAACCTGATTAATAATGAATTAATTTCAATGATAAAACTAAAACTGGTTGTTATGAAAAAAATCCTCTTATCACTTCTGATACTGGTGGCGCTGGCAGTAAAAGGACAGACACAGGAATTCAAGCCTGAATTCACTGTCCCGCTTGGAGATATAAACCTTAGCGATCCTTTTATCTGTGCCGATGAAACCGAGAAGACATATTATATGTATGGTTCAGGAGGTAACGGTACGGTGATGGCCCGTGCAAGCAAGGATCTTAAGATGTGGACCGAAAGATTTGTAGTGTACAGGTTTCCTGCTGAGCATTGGGCCGGCGACAGGGCACCGAGCTGGGCGGCAGAGGTGCATAAATACAAGGGCAAATATTACCTGTTCACAACTTCCGACGACCGCAAGCCGATGGGAAAGAATATCCGGGGTGAAGACTATCCCCGCAGGGCAACCCAGATCTATGTTGCAGATTCCCCGAAAGGGCCTTTCCGCGATTTCACGAACAACCAGCAGCACACCCCGCGCGAGTGGCCTGCCCTTGACGGAACACTGTGGATTGAAAATGGGAAACCGTATATGATATTCTGCCGTGAATGGCTTCAGACCATGAATGGCACCATGGAAGCGGTGAAACTTCCCAAAGACCTTGGAGTTCCCTCCGAAAAGCCCTTTACCCTGTTTACCGGTTTTGATGCTCCATATATCACGGAATCTGAGCCGGACCCTAAAAAGTCGTATGTGACCGATGGCTGTTTCCTTTTCAGAACACAGACAAATAAGCTCGGGATGATATGGTCGAGCTGGAAGGGAAAGGATTATGTTCTGATCGCAGCATACTCACAGTCGGGTAAGCTGAAAGGTCCCTGGATACAGGATAAGGAGCTTCTTTTCGAAGCCAACGGCGGTCATGGGATGCTTTTCCGAACCTTCGACGGAAAGTTTATGCTGAGCATGCATTATGTCGATCCCAATGATGAAAGGCCAACACGTCAGCCTATGTTCAGGGAGGTAGATGATTCAGGCGACATGCTTGTGATCAGGAAAGACGGAATTTTACTGAAATGAAAAGGCTTTAAGCCGGAATCATTTCTTCATAGATCGCTTTTCTAAAGGAATATCGCCATAAAATCGGCAGCCTTCACCTGGTTTTTGTTTTTGATAGTCCTTTTACTGTCGGCGAGATTTGTAACCGTACACTCTTTGTAGACAGTACAGTTACCATTTTGGTCTGGGGAGAATCCCTTGCACACCCTTACCACATCAGGAGAGATCTCATCGATAATGACGATTTTCCCGTCGCCGTATTTCAGCCTTCCAAGCTCGAATTTCCCGTCGATAACATGAAGTCCCTTTGACGCAAACTCCTCTGTGACTATATCAGCTATGTTCTTCACCAGGCTGACACTGTAGTCTATTTCCGCCCTCGTCATTGCTCCTGCTTCTTCGAGAGCTTCAAAAGTTATCAGGACATCAACGTCTCCCTTTGTCCATGCCTCGACAACTTTATGAAGGTTTTTGCAAGGCCTTACGAAAGGGTATCTTCTCCAGAAGCTGCCTGTTGCATTATTTCGCCATGTGAACTCGAGGTTCTGAAGCGGTGCCGAGCCCTGGAATTCCGGTGACTCTGCCGGCATGCTCAGCGGTATGGCCGGCTCCACGATCATCTCATTATCGCTGACAGTGTCGATATAATGTGAGGGTATGCCCCTGGCCTGGAGCACTTTGAAGAAGTGTGTTGCAAAACGGCAGGCTATGGCCCCTTTGCCCGGGATATCGCCTACGACAGTATCGTAACCGGGATCGAAGATCACCTTTCCGTTTTCGATATACCCTGTACCGGCATCCTTGAACACCAGCCTGTACTTGCCTTTGTACGGCCCTTCGGTTATTTCATGTACGTTCTTTGATTTTCCGCTGTAGATAAGGGTTTCGGTTTTCATGGGCTGATCAGGTTTTACGTTTTTTACATGTATAAAAATATGCTATAGATTTAATCCCACATATACTTCCAGCCATGGTCGGTCTTTTTCCAGACTGTATGGAATATACCTTTAAGTTCAGTTATTTTTCCGGTGCTGTCAGGTACGAAATAGGTATACTTCCCGTATGTGTATCCCAGGGTCCCGTCGTCAGAGACATTTATATAATCAGGGGTCCAGGTGACTTTCACATCAGGCCTTGCTCTTTTTTCATAATAATTACGAATGCCATCCTTCCCGGAAATTATTGAATCGTTACCCCTCAGGATCACGGCATTTTCATCGGCGAAATACCAGAATCCTTCCGCCATGCCTTTTTCTGCCACCATCGCTTCAAAGGCTTTTTCGGTATCAAATATCTCTGTTTTTACAGATTCGATGTTGACGGCATTCCTGCAGGAGAAGAGGAGGAATACCAGAATGGCTGCAAAGGGAATGATTCTTTTCATAAATGCGGAATTAGTAATCAAAGTTAAGTAATTCAGACTTAAGTTCTGTCGAAACTAAATCTTAGATCTTAAGAAAAGAACGGGAGAAGAGAAGTGGTGAGTGGCGAGTAATGAGTAGTGAGTAGTTAGAAATCTGAGTTAATCTGCGCGATCTGCGAGAAAACAATTACGATCCAAGGTGAGAGTAGTAAGTCCAAAAAGGGAGCCCAATCTCACACTTTCAATCCTTCTACTCTTCACCCCTTTTCGCTGTCGCGGAATCTTCGCTTCGCTTCGATCTCCCCTTCAGGATTTTTATCTCCCGGTTATCCATGCCGCTTTCTTCTGAGCCGTAAGCGCCAGCTCGGTAGCAAGGAAGCAATGAGCCTGTGTCATGGTGGTCTCGGTACGGTTAACGACGTCGTAAACAAGCTGCTGTCCGTAGGGCATGGGGACGGCTGAGCAATCGTAGTATTTTGTCTCCTTGTGGTTAACCAGGAAGAGGTGGTTACCTCCTCTCCGTCCGGCGATGTCGATATATTTCCGCATTTCGATGTAGCCTTCGGTGCCGAGGATAAAGATCCTTCCGTCGCCCCATGTTGCCAGTCCGTCGGGAGTGAACCAATCGATGCGTATATAGCCTGTGGCATGGGGGCTGCGTACCACCATGTCGCCGAAATCCTGGTAAGCAGGGTAATCTTTTGTGTTGAAGTTCCCTATCTGCGACTGGGCAACAACTGCTTCCTTAGAGCCGGTGTAATAGAGGAACTGGTCGCACTGGTGGGAGCCGATGTCGCAAAGGACGCCTCCTGCTTTGGCGGGATCAAAGAACCATTCCGGGCGCGTTTTCGGATTCATCCTGTGAGGGCCCATCCCGATTGTCTGAACCACCTTTCCAATTGCACCTGCCTGGATAAGGTCGCCGGCCTGAACGGAAGCAGGATTTCCAAATCTTTCGCTGTACATAATTGAAAATATGCGTCCGGTTTTCTTCTGGACTTTCTTAACCTCTTTGAGCTGGCTGAAAGTCACTATACCCGGTTTGTCGACCATAAAATCCTTGCCGGCCAGCATTACACGGACTCCCAGTGGAGCACGTTCAACAGGGATGGAGGCGCTTGCAACAAGCTGGATGGAATTGTCCGCGAGTATCTCCTCTTCATTATTTGCCACCCTGGCTTTCGGGTAGCGTTTTGCAAATCCCTGGAGCAGGTCAGGTTCTTTGGCATAGACCGCCACAAGCTCACCGCCTCCTGCGATCAGGGCGCTGGTCATACCGGTTATATGGCTGTGATTGAGACCGATTACCGCGAATTTTATCGACTCCTTTGGTGTGGTAATTTTGCCAGGTTTCAGGATTATTTCCTCGGGATGTGAGGTTTTATGCAAGTCCCTGCCGAAGATATCTCCTGGTAACATTCCGGCAGCGGTTATCCCTGCGGCCGAGGCAAGGGATTGCTGTATGAAGCTGCGCCTGTTGGTTTTCATGGTAATGTCCTCTTATTATGTGAATGTATTCTTCAAACTTAATCAAAATCGCAGAAAAGAGCAGGCGTTTATTACCAATGATTAATCTTAAAAATGGTTAAATAACATGAATTTGCAGTATTTCGGGGACCAATGATCATCAATAATTAATTGTTATTTGTACACTTAAAAGAAATATATTAAATTTATCTTCATTTTAAAGATATTCCTGTTTCAGCTTTATGACATGAATAATGCAGGATCACTGTTACTACTGTTTTTCACAACTTCTTTCAGGTATGAGTTAAGAAATCAATAAAAATCTATGAAAACACAACTTAAGCTCCCCTGGATTTTGGCATTTACTGCCATAATGCTTCTCAGTGGTAATCAAATATCACAGGGACAGCAGGCTGAGAATCCAATAATCTTTGCCGATGTGCCGGATATATCGATCGTGCGCGTGAATGACACTTATTACATGAGCAGCACAACCATGCATATGTCGCCCGGAGTTCCGATCATGAAATCAAAGGACCTCACAAACTGGCAGATTGTGAATTACGCCTACAGCACTCTCGGCGATAATGATGCACTGAACCTCAATAACGGTAAGAATGCCTATGGACGCGGCTCATGGGCCAGCTGCATCCGTTATC
This sequence comes from Bacteroidales bacterium, assembly GCA_025454775.1. Lineage (GTDB taxonomy): Bacteria > Bacteroidota > Bacteroidia > Bacteroidales > VadinHA17 > LD21. The sequence continues at coordinate 4,911 of JALONU010000081.1, forward strand.
ACAATAATACATTCTATGTATCGACCTTTTCATCAACAACAGGCAAAACTTATATCTGGTCGACAAAAGATATAGAAAAAGGTCCCTGGAAGGAGATATCATTCAGTCCAAGCTTTCATGACCACACGCTGGTTTTTGATGATGACGGACGTATATACCTGATATACGGCAATAAGAGGCTCACCCTTGTGGAACTGAAGGCCGATCTTACCGGTGTGAAGGAGGGAGGGATAAACCAGGTGATCATTGAGGATTCAAGCGCACCTTCAGGACCACAGAGCAGTCTTGGAGAAGGTTCCCAGCTTTTCAGGTTCAACGGCAAATATTATCTTTTCAACATAACATGGCCCAGGGGAGGAATGCGTACAGTTGTTGTCCACCGGGCCGATAATATTACCGGTCCATGGGAGGGGAAGCTTGTCTTCCAGGATCTTGGGGTTGCCCAGGGCGGAATGGTCGATACACCTGATGGCAGATGGTTCGCATATCTTTTCAGGGATTTCGGATCTGTAGGACGTATCCCTTATATCGTTCCAATGAAATGGGAAGACGGCTGGCCGGTGATAGGCGTTAACGATAAAGTGCCGGAAACCCTTGACCTGCCTCCGTCCAAAGGCCTGGTACCGGGTGTTGTTGCCTCAGACGAGTTCAAGCGAAAAAAGGGAGAACCGCTGCTTCCGCTCGTCTGGCAGTGGAACCATAATCCTGACAACACACTATGGTCGCTCACGGCACGGAAGGGATTTCTGCGTCTTACAACAGGAAGAACTGATACCCTGTTCGTTCAGGCACGAAATACACTCACACAGCGGACAACCGGCCCCACCTGTTCAGGGTCAACCGTGATTGATGTTACAAATATGAAGGAAGGCGATTTTGCAGGGCTGGCTCTCCTGCAGAGAAAATTCGGACTTGTGGGAGTGAAGTTCAGCAATGGTGTTAAGTCGGTTGTGATGGTCAACGCACAGACTGGTAAACCCGTGGAAGCAGAAAGCATCCCGCTCAGCCAGAAAAAAGCATTCCTGAAAGCTGAATGTGATTTTACAGACCGCAGGGATGTGGCAAATTTCTTTTACAGCCTCGATGGTAAAACATGGAAGCCTATCGGCAGCCAGCTCAAAATGGAATATTCAATGCCTCACTTCATGGGATACCGTTTCGGCTTGTTCAACTATGCAACCTTAACACCCGGGGGCTATGTCGATTTTGACTGGTTCAGGGTAAAGTTGTAATAGCTGTACCCCTGGCAATTCCCGATTCATTAAAGGCGTCAATACTGTAATAGTAAGTAACGTCCCTGTTTAGTCCGGTAAGAGTCAGTGAACCGGTACCGTAAACCATCACTGAAGTATAGAGCTTGCCGCGATCGGTACCGTAGTTTACAACATAGCCTGTCGCCTCCGGATCCTTCTGCCATTCTATTTTCGCTTTCCGTGTGTCTGATTTATCCCTGCTGGCTTTAGAATCTTCCACTTTATGAGGGATTGTACCTTTCCTGGTTCCGAAGATCCTCAGATCGTATATTGAGAATTTGCCATCGGGTACGCTAACGTTTTCAATTTTGATGTATTTTGCCTTTACCGGTTTAGGAAGCTCAAAATAATCATGACAGGCATCCTGACTGTTCCCGCTTTTATCTGCTATTACTTTCCATTTGTTTCCATCTCCCGAGGCAAGTATCCGGTAACGGTAATATATCTCTTTGTTCCCTGGCCTGAGCTTTGATTCGTTATCAGCAAAGTTGACCTGGATAGCACATACAGTTGATTTATCGTCCAGTCTGACACTCAGCCATTCACCTTCGTTACCTGTAGCAGCAGACCACCATGTCCTGATATCCTCATCAAATGCATTTCTTACAGGGTAATCATTTAGTGATGAAGAGGCTTTTGCTTCCTTTTTATATGACAGAAGCATCCATCCCCTGAAAAGATCTTCTTTTTCAAAATCTATTTTATGATCCGGCATTATGGAAGGGTAATCGCCAAATGCAGTAAAGGTTCTCAGCACACCATCACTGTCGAATGCTGCCGGGAAAATTCCAAGGCGTCTTTCAAACATATGACGCACAGAGATTGACATTGTAGCTACATGCCAGTAGTTGCCGTACCTGTCAGTGAATGTTGAACCATGACCAGCCCCTCCGGCAAAGCCTCCCGGTTTGTATGAAAAAGGGCTGTAAGCTTCATATTTGAAAGGGCCCAGTGGTGAATCGGAAGTATATACTCCATCGGCATATACTTTGAATTCTGTTCCGGGAGCGGCATACTGGAGGTAATACCTGTTGTTATGTTTGGTCATCCATGCACCTTCGTTCCAGCCATTACGGTTCATCTCATTCTGTTCGCCCGGAACTTCCCAGCCGTATTTATCCTGGTTATGGCTGATCAGTATTTGCGGTTCTGTTACCGGTTGCATTTTTGAATTTAGTCTGACGCCATAGATCGGACGCGTGTCTGAACATCCCCAGTACAGGTAGATTTTTCCGTCGTCATCTCTGAAGAAATGGGGATCCCATATTGCAAAAGGAAGCTGTTTTTCAATCGGTTTCCACTTGTCTTCAAGGGGATTCGTTGTAAAATAAATCGGTTTTATTACTCCTGCAGATGCTGCATAATATGTTGTGTCATTTATTGTAATGACATCAGGGGCATAGTCCTCTATCGGAAGCGATACTGAAGGAATAAAATTCCATTTAAGCATATCTTCGGAAGACCAGTATCCTCCGCTGTGAGATGCGAAAAGCAAATATCTATCTCCGTATTTCAGGATAACCGGATCTGCAGCTTCCCTGTATGATTTATCTTCGGTGAACTGAAAACGGTAATTCAGGTTAACAGGGTTGCAGGATGTTTTCCTGCTCTTCGGATTTCCCAGCGAACAGAGGAGAATGAAAAGAGAAACCAGGCTGAGGGTTGAGTATTTCTGAAGGAGTTTCATATGGATGGTATTTTTTAATAATTTTTCACACTGTAATTCTAAAGTCTGACTAATTGCACTAAAGAAAATATTTCATGAATGGCTGACATGCAGAATAGCGCCTGATGAAATTACGCACCCGTTTTAAATGATGCTTATTGAAGATAAAGGATTTTGGAAATTACTAAGCGATCGCCAGAACTTTCTCTCCATAGACCGGATGTCTTTCTGCAGCCATCATGACTATTCTCTTCACCATCTGGTTGTATGAATAATTTGTCATTTCCAGGGAGAGTGCAAAGCTGGTATTCCTGCTGATATCGGCATTTGGGTTTATGTCGAGCAGGTAGAATTCGTCATCACGCATCCTGAAATCAAAGCGGGCATAATCGAGACATCCGAATCCTTTCCATGTTTTCAGGACCTTCTTTTCAAGCTTTCTCAACAGTTTATAATCGAGCGGAGCAGGAACGATGGATTCAATTTTCCTGTAATGTTCCGAGCCGGATGCGAACTTCGATTCGTATGTGCATAGTCTTCTTCTCGGATCAGTAAAAGCTGCAAAACTCATTTCCACCACTGGCAATATTTCGGGGGGATCGTTGTTCCATACCGAAACACGGAATTCACGTCCGTCGATAAAATCCTCGACCAGTGCCGGCTGCTTCAATTCCCTGTTAACCTGGATAATTTGTTCACGGAGGGAAGCTGTATCGTATACTACGGATCTTTCAGTGATGTTGAGGCTGCAATGTTCGTGTGATGGTTTAACGATGGCTGGAAAAATATTCCAGTCTGCTGCTGCTTCAGGTGCGAGTATCGCTCCTGCAGGAACGGCAATGCCGAGTGAAACAAGTAATTCCTTTACTCTTTGTTTATCGTAGCTCAGGTCAATCAGATCGGAATTGTTGCCGGTATATGTAAAACCTGAATCTTCAATTGTCTGTACGACTCTTTTTTCGCTGTTCGGAATACCGGGAAGTGTTTCGCAGAGATTGAAAATAATTGTATCGTCGGGATTGTATTTTTCGAGTATTCTCTCAAGAAACGGAGTGCCCAGTTCTTCGATATACGTCTCTATTCCTTCCGCAATGAGGGAATCGTAGATCGCCCTGTTTGATTTCCGGGCATCCCTGATCTCAGATTTATCCCAGGCAGGATCAAGATCATATAGAACAACTACCTTCACAAAACTTGATTTTTTACGAAACTAAAATAAATGAATGAGAAAATTTTCATCTGAAAGAAAAGTTGTAAACACAACCATGATTGTTTATTCACAATTAAAAAAATAAAATGAAAAAATTAGTGACTGCAAAAATGATCTGATGCATATTTTTTTCATCGTCATTATGTAAAAATTATTTCATCGTCTTTTTTATGAAATGCGGATAAGCCCGATTACCGGCCATCCGGTGAATTGTAATGAGATCGTTCATTTCATTATGCGAGAAATTTATTTTCAAATTTGCATTTGTCTTCACTGAAGATTTCATCGGACTCGCATTGATAAATTTTATAAAATTAAGATAGTGACCAAAATCATGCCACGTATCAATCATAAAAATGATTGCAGGATGTTCAGCACATACAAATAAAATAGAAGCAGAGAAGAACGACAGAGATCCTTCGTTCCGTTCGGGCGGGACTCGGGATCTTCATGATGAGGCATAATGCGGGAAGGAAGGACATGCAATTATGTGTACATGTAATCAACAAATATTTTTTTCATGTTTATGTCTTTCCGAACTTGAAGAGGGTGAAGCATGAATGGGAAAAGTTTGAGGCATAATTATTCTGCTTAAAGCATCGTTTGCCAGAAAAATTATTACAACCCGTGCATCCCGGAAGGCGGAAAAGGCAATACCTCAATTACCAGAAATTATTACCGTTGGCTTCAGCCAACGGATATCAGGCGCAGTTTTACAGGGGGCTTTAGCCCAAGGAGTTTTGGACTAAAGTCCATAGCTATTAGCAGATCATATACAGTCGGCTGAAGCCGACTGCAATTGACTGCAATTAACAGCAGTTTGCCCTTCAGAAATGATCCTGGCATAATTTATTTGACTGGTATATATTCCTTTCGTAACTTTATAATTATGAATTGTGTTACATGCCAAGCCTTATCCCCGGATATAACTACGACATCTTCATCTCCTACCGGCAGAAAGACAATAAGGGTGAGCAATGGGTGAGTGAATTTGTAGAGTCTTTGAAAACGGAACTGGAGTCGACTTTCAAGGAGGAGATCAGTGTGTACTTTGATATAAATCCTCACGACGGACTGCTTGAAACACACGATGTCGGCGAATCGCTGAAGGATAAGCTGAAATGTCTTGTTTTCATTCCCATAATCTCGAGAACATTTTGCGATCCGAAATCCTTTGCGTGGGAACATGAGTTTAAGGCTTTTGTTGAGCAGGCATCGAAGGATAAGTTCGGATTGAAAATCAAACTTCCCAACGGGAATGTTGCCAGCAGGGTGCTGCCTGTTTGCATTCATGATCTGGACACTGCAGATATTAAAGAATATGAATCTGCCTCAGGCGGAATGCTGCGTGGTGTCGAGTTTATTTATAAAGAACCCGGAGTCAACAGGCCGCTCACACCCGATGATGATGAAAAGAAGAACCTGAACAAGACAAAATACAGGAATCAAATCAATAAGGTTGCAATTGCCGTTAAAGATATAATCAAAGGGATACGGGAACCTGCTGATAAGCAGAGGAGCGAGGAAACAATATTCTCCGGAGATGAAATCGGAAAGAGGAAAATTCCATACCGGAAAATAGCTGTTCCTGCAGCAATTCTCATCTCTGTTTTGATAATCTTTTTGATCATTCTTAATCCACTGGTGGAAAAGTTCCCAGGAGGCTCCCTGGCTATTGATAAATCTATCGCTGTCCTTCCGTTTACCAACCTTAGCAATGACCCTGAACAGGAATATTTCAGTGAGGGTATGGTGGATGAAATAATTGACCGTCTTTTTAAGATTGGCGACCTGAAGGTAATTTCCAGGACAACATCGATGAATTACAAAAACACGACCCTGTCGTTAAAGGAAATTGCCGGTGAGTTGAATGTTTCTGCCATTCTTGAGGGCAGCGTGCGGAAAATGGGAGATAATGTCAGGATAACCGTTCAGCTGATTGATGCCCGGACTGAAACTCTTCTATGGTCGGAGATATATGACAGGGACATTTCTGACATATTTTATATACAGAGCGAGGTGGCGCAGAGTGTTGCTAAGGAGCTGAAGGCTGTAATCAGGCCTGAAGAAAGGGACCAGATCGAGAAAGTTCCATCTGAGAGCCTGGAAGCTTACGATTACTATCTGCTTGCATCGTATTTGAGGTCACAGCGAACACCGGGAGCTCTGTGGAAGGCAAAAACCTTGTTTGAGAAAGCTATTGAAACTGATCCGGGATTTGCAAAAGCATATACAGGATTGGCAACCTGTTACGGAACCCTGGCGTTTTATGCCAACCTGAGGCCGTCGGAAGCTTATCCCCCGGCCGTGAAACTGGCTGAAAGGGCCCTGGAACTTGACAGTCTTTTGTCCGATGCCTATTCCTGTATTGGCGTTGCGGACCTGTTATATTATTTCGATTTTGCCAGTGCTGAGCGTAACTACAGACGTGCCCTTGATCTGGCACCCAATAATTCCGGGGTCTACAAATATTTTGCTGAAATGTCATTCTTCAGGGGAAGATTTGCAGAGGCAGTTGAATGGGACCGGCGGGCCACAGAACTCGACCCGGCATACTCGGCAAGGGATGGTTTATATGCGGTGCACCTCTATAAGGCAGGGGAAAAAGATTCCGCTGTTGCAATTCTCACAAAGCTGGCGGAACAGCTCCCTGTCTGTCACTATTACCTGGGAGCAATCTATCTTTTTGAGGGAGAGTATCAGAAGTCGATTGAAGAATTGGAGAAAACGCTGGCCGGATTTTCACCATTGTCGATAACCCATCTCGGGGTTGCATACAGCAGATCCGGCAACCCGGTTGAGGCACAAAAAATGCTTGACACATTATTGAAAAGGGCAGAGACCGGATTTGTTCCAAACAGCATGATAGGATCCCTGATGGCAGAAGCAGGACGAAACAGGGAAGCTCTCGATTACCTGAGGAAGGGCTATGAGGAGAGGGAGGAATTTTTCCTGCTGTTGATGAACGTGGATACAGTATCATACCGGAATCTCAGATCCACACGAGAATTTAATGATATAATGGGGAAAGTGAAAATGTGAAAAACATGGCAAGCCTTATCCCCGGATATAACTACGACATCTTCATCTCCTACCGTCAGAAGGATAACAAGGGCGAGCAATGGGTGAGTGAGTTTGTAGAGTCTTTGAAAACGGAACTGGAGTCGACTTTCAAGGAAGAGATCAGCGTTTATTTCGATATCAATCCTCATGACGGTCTGCTTGAGACACATGATGTTGATGAATCTCTTAAGGAAAAATTGAAGTGTTTGATTTTTATTCCGATCATCTCACGCACATTTTGCGATCCGAGATCCTTTGCCTGGGAACATGAGTTCAGGGCATTCGTGGAGATGGCATCAAAAGATCAGTTCGGATTGAAAATAAAAGTGCCGGGCGGAAATGTCGCAAGCAGGGTTCTGCCGGTTCAGATACATGAGATAAACCCGGATGACAGGGCCGAAATTGAAAAAGTTCTTGGCGGAATAATGAGGCCTGTTGAATTCATCTATAAGGAACCGGGCGTAAACCGGCCGCTGCGAGGCTATGAAGAGCACCCCGACAATAACCTGAATAAGTCGCTTTACAGGAACCAGATAAATAAGGTTGCAAATGCGATTGATGAAATTCTTACGGGTCTTAAGGGTTTTCATTCAAAATCGTCTGGTGAGGAAAAACAAATGCCTCAGACCCAGGACGCAGAAGATAGGGAGATGGAACACACCGG
>JALONU010000082.1 GCA_025454775.1 Bacteroidales bacterium
TAAATTCTACTCCTTTTCTTTCATACCGTGATATTAAAACCGACAAAATCGACCTTATTGAGGACGCATTTGGAATTTATGCCCGGTATGACGATGTGATAGGTCTCCTTAACCTCCTGGAACCTGTTCCTCCGAACCGTCTGATCAGGAAGGTAATAAGAGCTGCAAGGAAAAACTCCTGAAAGAGACTATTTCAAGAGTCTTTAACCGCAAAGGCCGCTAAGGATGCGCAAAGGACGCAAAGCAGGAGTCAGTTAACTACTTCTTTGCGGACTCTGCGTAAAACCTTTGCGATCTTTGCGGTTTATTTTTTACCAATCATTTGGATCCGATTAAGTTTAGGAGATTCTTCGCTTCGCTCAGAATGACAATTAATTAGGGGATTCTTAAGAAAGGGGAGGGTGGTTGGAGGCGGAGCCGCCAACCACCCTCCCCTATAATCACAACAAACTGTCATTCTGAGCGAAACGGAGTGTAGCGAAGAATCTCATTATCATATTACATACTATACAGTCAAAAGTGAAATGCCAAATAATACTGAATTTTTTTGTTTTTATCAATTTAAAATAATATCTTTGTGATATCATATTAATACTACTGACATGAAACAGGAATTTACAAAGAAACCCATCTCCGGGTATACGGGCCTGCTGATAGCCCTGTTACTGCTCGGAGGGGCAATTGCCGGATTCTTTCTCAGCATAATCTGGCTTGGTGTTATTCTGATTGTTTTATTCGGTTTCACCCTCATTGGCTTTAAAGTTGTGAATCCGAACAGCTCGATGGTTATGGTTCTGTTTGGCGCTTATAAGGGAACTGTAAAGGAGAATGGATTTTTCTGGATTAATCCGTTCTATGTAACACGTCATATCTCACTCCGCGCCCGTAACTTCGACAGCGAACCCATAAAGGTGAACGACAAGATCGGGAATCCCATAAAGATCGGTTTTGTACTGGTATGGAGAGTGCTAGACACTTATAAGGCTGTCTTCGATGTGGATGATTACCAGCATTTTGTGCTTGTCCAGAGTGATGCAGCCCTTCGTAAGCTCGCCGGTCTGTATCCCTATGATAACTTCGAGGACCATGAGGCTGAGATAGCTCTCCGCAGCGGAGGTGAGGAGATAAACGACATGCTCGAAAATGAGATCCGTGAGAGGCTGCGGATTGCCGGAATTGAAGTCATCGAAGCCAGGATAAACTACATTGCCTATGCCGAGGAAATTGCAAATGCAATGCTTCGCCGTCAGCAGGCAACTGCAGTTGTTGCAGCCCGTTTCAAGATAGTTGAGGGTGCCGTTTCGATGGTTCAGATGGCTCTTGAGCAGCTTTCCGACAAGAAAATCGTGGAACTTGACGAGGAAAAGAAGGCTGCAATGGTAAGCAACCTTATGGTCGTACTTTGCGGTGATAAGGATGCAACGCCTGTGGTCAATGCCGGAACATTAAACTCCTAGCATGAGCGATAAAAAGCCATTTGTTCTCAGGATTGACGCAGAGAAGCTGAAAGCGCTGGAGAAGTGGGCTGCTGATGAATTCCGCAGCACCAACGGGCAGATTGAGTACATACTCGACCAGGCTCTCCGGAAATCGGGCAGATGGAAACCTAAAACAGAACCACGACCGGACGATGAAAGTGTCACTGGTTGATGAAGTAAACGGAATGGCAGGCAGCAACGCCTGCCGTTTCTGTTCTAAGCCTGCTCCCACCCAGGTGAATGTGGACATAATTCCTGCCTGATGCCAGCTCCGTTTCTTCAGGTGTAAAATCACCTTCCGGGCCGATCATGATAAGGGCATCGCTACCCCTGGTATATACTTCCGATATTTTCTTCCGGGGAGCAGCGGAATGGCAGTGTGCCTGCATAAGGATCCCACCATGTTCGCTCTTTATAAAATCACTGAATCCCGTCACCTCGTTCAGAACTGTCATCTTCGCTTTCAGTGATTGCTTCATGGCAGAGATTATCAGGTTGTTTATCCTCCCGGTCTTAATCCCCGGCTTTTCAGTGTTTTTGCAGATAAGCGGGGTTATCTCATCGATACCGATCTCGACAGCCTTTTCGATGAACCATTCAAAACGTTCCGGGTTCCTGAGCGGCGAGATAGCTATATGAAGACGGTAGCTTCGCTTTTCAAAATTACGGACCACCGATTTAATAGCGACCCTGCAACCGTATGGATCATCGGTCTCGATTACACCTTCAAAGAGATTTCCCTTTCCGTCAATAAGATTTACCAATGCTCCGGGCTTCGTCCTAAGAACTCTGACCAGGTGCTTCGATTCGTTCCTGTCGAGGATATAATGATCACCTGCGATATCGGGCGCATAAAATACCTGCATTTTACCAGTTTTATACAAATGTAGAAATTTGTATTTCCTTTGTGTTCCTTTGAGCAGGCCTTTGTGTTACTTTGTGGTTGTTTTTTCTACCACAAAGGGACACAAAGTTCACACCAAGGCGCTCTAAGGATAATTTTTATTAACCTGTGGATGAAGATAGGTCTTCTCTCCGATACGCATGGGTGGATACATCCGCGCATCTATGAACACTTTAAGGATGTGGACGAGATATGGCACGCCGGCGACATCGGCGGCCTTGATACAGCCGATGCGCTTTCCGCATTTAAACCCCTGAAGGCTGTTTACGGCAATATAGATGATGCAAGGGTCAGGCAGGCGTTCTCCGGGAACCTTTTATTCAGTGCAGGTGATGTGAGGGTGTGGATAACACATATCGGGGGATACCCGGGACATTATGACAGGAGAGTTGTGAGCCGTTTGCATGACGATCCACCGGCCCTTTTCATATGCGGACATTCACATATTGCCAGGGTTCAATACGATCAGAAGTGGAAATTCCTGTACATAAACCCTGGAGCTGCAGGGTACCAGGGTTTCCATAACATGATGACAATAATGACCCTCCGGGCAGACGGCGGAAAAATATCCGACCTCAGGGTCATTGAGCTGGGCGAAAGGGGAAGGGCTATCTCACCAGACCATCAAGGCTGACCTCTTCCTCATCTCCGTTATCGTTGCTGCTCATCCGCCGGAGGAACCTCGCCAGCCTGTCTTCAACGGATATCATATATATATAAGGTCTGCGCACAGTTGATTGAGGATGCCTCCTGTCTTTTTCCTTGGCGTTGGCGATCAGTATGTTATAGCTGTTATTACCCGACTGCGTCATCATGTTGCCTACCAGGTAGGAGAAATAGTAGTATGTTGATTCGCTGGCCTTGAGATAAATGTCGAACAGATCGCCTGATCTCCGGCGCTGAATTTCGACGAAACCGTCAACGTAAACGTTCAGCGGCTGGTCCCCGACAAAGCCCAGTCCTATTTTTCCCTCGGAGCGGAATGAGGAAGTTGCTTCATTCCAGTACAGGTTCACATCATTTAGAACGATCTCGAAGTTGAATTCCTTAGGCATATTCCGCGACATGCCGAACAGGTTTATATCCTCGCTGAGCTGGCGTGCGGCATCAACGCCTATCATGTCCTTCATGGCCTTATTATAGAACTCTGAATTAATGTTGACCGGTTTGAGTGAGGGCACAAGTCTTATCTCGTCGCTCATGATCTTCAGAGCTTCCGGAGAGAAGAAGAAATCGAAGGCAAGGACAGCGTTTAACCTCACATCGCCTGAATCGATCCTGTGAATTACCTTTCCGGCACCTATTATGCCTGCAAGACCGAAGTTGGTTCCCATGTTTATTTTCCCCTCGCCCGAAAGGATGCAGAAATCCTTATCGAGAGCTATCATGCTGCCGTGATTCGTTGGATCAGCGATCTTTTCGCGTGATGCAATTAAGTATCTGCTTTTTCCCCTGTCGTAATAGAGGTATCCCGAAGATTGTACGATACCCACGTCGGTCCATGACTTCTGTGCAGAAAGGAAAGCCGGGTAGATATGAACCGAATCAACATTGATGAATGATCCGGAGAATACCATGTTGTCATTAATATCACGTGGTTTCTCTCCGACAGGGATCAGCACATTCTTCGGATCGATCAGGGAGCTGAATTTGAGTGAATATGAACTGAGACTGCTGCAGTTATGAACTATTCCTGCGGCTCCTGTGAAAGTAAGATTATCCCTTTTTGCATACAGGTTTACATCGCCCGAAAAAGTGAATGCCTGGCTAAGCATGAATTTCTGGCTTACAGGGATGAATCCGCGGGCACTCGTAACAAGAGTGTCAACGGTCAGCTCCGGGAAAATGATCTGCTGAACATCGATATTATCTCCAACATAGTCGTAAACGGCACTCCCTGTGTATCTTTTCGTTGATTCGATGTCGATCTTCGCACTGTGAAGAAGATGACGGTTATTGACGGCCACAGTAGCATTCTCGAGCTGTTTTATCCTTGCCCTCCTGTTAATAGTGATCTTTCCCTTGTCGGGCTGGATAAGGGCGTCGGCAATATGTATGTAATTGATATTTTCCGCCTCTATGTATTCTCCGTCGAGATGGTAACTGCCCTTCCATGACGAAAATGCAATTGTATCTCCAATGACATTGGTAGCAAAGAATGTCGGCTTGTCAAGGTTTTTCATATTTGCCTGCAGGAGCTTGTCGGGCGTGAGCAGCGGAGTGTCGGACTTGCCTTTCTGTTCCATATACAGGACTTTTGTGTCCATGTTGTATTCGAAATCAGTCATCTTGCAGATGTACTGCACCTCCGGAAACTTAACCACCGATGTATCGGTGTTGAGGTGGAAAGTCGTCCGCTTCAGGTCGAAGTTGACGCTGGTCTTTGCATTTTCGGCTACAAAGGCATAGCCTTCCGTCGAAGGTGAGTTCAGGTTATAGTCGGAGGTGTCGGCATTGATGGAATTTCCGGTGAACATGAATTTCCCGGAAGTGATCCGGAAATCCTTCGTTCCGACTATACCCGATCCTGCTGTACCCGATGGCGACAGCGAAAGGCTTCCGTTAAGCTGTGTCCCGTTGCCAAACATGTCGAAATACCTGTCCTGCGTAGACCAGGCTGTCAGTTCATCCTTCGTGGTAAGCCATCTTATTCTGACATTCTCCGATACGGCTTCAGGATATTTGCCGGATGCATCCTCAGTCATCCTGAAGGTTTTAGCCACTGCCGTCGTAGAATCGGGGAAGATCCTGTACTCATTGGCTGTGAAAGTGGCAGTCAGATGTTTGAGGGGGCCTTTGCCTACCAGACCCTTGCTGCTCATGTTGAGATTGTCAAAAAGGATTCCTTTATTCCCGTAGATATCAATGCCTTCCTTGGGTATGGCCATGTCGAATCCTAGTGAATTGTTATCCTGGATAGTGAGATAATGCCTTACCGGTTCCATTATCTTACCTCCGTGGAATTCGCCCTTGAGGCTCATGTCCTCCTGCCGGTAATGGTCTATGTTTTCGTATGAGAAGGGATCGACCTTGAAGTAGAAATCTTCCTTCTTGTATACTCCTTCGAGGCCCGGGATCTGGTCCCAGAAAATATATGAGTCGGAAACGGCATTTATGATCGGATACTGCTCGAGGCTCTTAAGTCCCGACTTGTTGTTCGGATCGTCGATGTAAAGCTCTGCAGTGGTCAGCTGGATGAGATTATCGACATCGCTAATGAGAGGATTGCCGAATTCATCCTTCTGGTCTGTTTCAACAGCGATCCTTATTGAATCGATTTTTTCCATCCTTATCTTGAAGGTATCGTAGCTGAAGAAGAAGTCATGACCGAAGATCGTAAACAGACCTGCCTGAACCACTCCATCGAATCTCAGGTTCCTGTTCCTGCCTATCACCAGGCGCTGGTTGTATGGATATATTGCCACTTTCTGCGAGTCGCTGAGGAACACCGACCTGACACCGTTTACCGTTATCTCGTAGTTCTTCAGTTCCAGTATCGCGTTGTCGACAGGTGCTTTTGTCTCACTTGTGAAATATAAAACATCGTAATCCTTCTTTCTGGCCCTGGCTGTCAGGAAATCGTCGACTTTTTTCTTCAGGGTAACCTCGTTGAACCTCCGGTCGTAAAACAGGAAGCCCCTGTTGGCAAGGTCTATACAGAGAGCTGTAACGGCATCAACTGGTTTATTGAGCCACTTGGCGAATTCCTCCACCGGGAAAGTATCGGAGTAGTACCAGTCTGCGAATTTTCTCAGGCGTTCGAGGGGATGGTATTTGTCTATTCCTGCAAGCTTGGTGTAATAATCATAGTTGAAGAAAGATGCTGATTCAAATTCTGCCATTCCCAGAGCCGCTCCCCTTGGCCTTGTTAGTGTGATCTTCGAATCGTTCATATCCCAGGAGAGAAGTTCGAAGTACATGTCGAGTCCATGAAAAGAATCAAAATAAGGGCTTTTGGAAACGGGATTGTTAGCCCTGTAAAGGTTGACAAGCCTTCTGTCTGCCATGTAGGAGAAGCCCAGGTTGGAGTGGAATACCGAATCGGAGCCAAGATACAGGGTCATTGATGTTTCCCCTGAAGTTATACCGGTCCTCGAGAAACGATATTCAACAGAGCTCAGCTTAAGGTATAATGTGTCATTCCTGTAAAGGTTAACCTCTGCAGGCTGCTGCTTTGAACCTGTTCCCATTATTGATGCACCCTCTATCGTCAGTCCTCCCTTGTAGTTGACACCTTCATAAATGTTCTCGAGCAGGAACTCCTTTTCATAAGTCTCGAACCGCGGGAAGGTCGCACTTTCCTTGTTTCTGATGGTGATGGCCTGGTCGTTGAGGACTCCCATTACGGGAACCTTGAAGTAAGTGGTATGGTTAAGCATGGCTGAGTCGACCACAAACCCGTTCCTTGCCGTATTTATGGTATAATCCTTAATATCCGCAAAAACCTCGTCTCTGCCGTATCCTGCCTTCTCCCATGTTACCTTCCCGGAAAGGCCCCTGAACTGCTGGATCTCGGGAAAATACGTTCCTGATACGTCATAAATCTCCGTGCTGTCTTTCTGGGCATAGCAGGTTAGTGTTGCGTTTTTAAGCTGCACCATGAATACAGTGTCATGGCCGAAATCGAGGGTGTTGTTTTTCACTTTCCATCTGAAAGTCGATGATTCCGTGAGGACATTGTCCCTGAGCATCAGCACCGACTGCTTCATGAACCTGTCGACAGCTTCATTATTGTTCCGTGGACTGAAGGACATTTCACTCAGCCCGATAAGCCAGAGTGAGAGCTTCTCCTCTCCGGATCCTTTAGAAATAAATGTATTGACCGCTGTGATGAAATCATTGAAATGAGGTACGGGCCTCATGGCCCTTCCCTGGAACTGGGTTGTCAGGTCTAGAATCCTGTACTTGTTGTCATTGCTGAATGCCGAGCTGTCCCACCTGGCCAGGAACTGATTCAGGTTGGCCTTCTGCGCCTCGTTCAGGTTGGGACCCATGAAGGCAGTAAGCTCTTCCCTGTATTTGGAGGGATCGCCGGAAAAGACAACCCTGACCTGGGAAAAGAGCCAGCCAGGGAACAGGATAAGGATCAGCAGACCTGCAGCAGCCTTTTTCATACAGCTTCGACTATGGCTGTAAAGTCTTCAAGTTTAAGTGAAGCACCTCCGATAAGACCTCCGTCGACATCGGGCAGGGAAAAGAGCTCTGCAGCATTTGAAGGCTTGCAGCTTCCGCCGTAGAGGATGGTCATGGTTGCAGCACAATCTTCTCCGAATTTTTCATTCAGAAGACTGCGGATGTAATGATGCATTTCCTGCGCCTGTTGCGGTGTCGCTGTCAGCCCGGTACCGATCGCCCACACAGGTTCATAGGCTATAACCACGTTTGCCATGGATTCAGCAGGAAGGGAAAAAAGTCCGTCTGTGAGCTGGCGCTTCACCACTTCAGTATGTTTCCCGGCTTCCCTTTCCTCCTTTACCTCGCCGCAGCAGAAAATCACCTTGAGCCCTGCGGCAAGTGCAAGTGCAGTTTTCTTGTTCAGCTCTGAGTCGGTTTCGTGATAATATGTTCTTCTTTCCGAATGGCCTATTATTACATATTCAGCACCTGTGCTTTTTACCATCATGGCTGAAACCTCGCCCGTATAGGCTCCTGATGCTTCCGATGCACAGTTCTGTGCGCCGGCTGAGATCTTACCGTTCCTGAGTATCTCCGACACGCCTGCAAGATGGATGAAAGGTGTACAAAGCACCACTTCTGCCTTTTCTGATGGTTTTTCCTTAAAATAGTTGTTTACTGATCCGGCGAACTTAATTCCTTCCTCAAGGTTCATGTTCATCTTCCAGTTGCCGGCAACGATCTTTTTTCTCATGGTTCGCAATATTTATTATTTAGTGGTTTTCAGAAATTATCTCTTTGAATTCTTCTTCCGCGGGAAGGTTTGCCCAGGACCATTTATGCAGAACGGTTCCCTCTTTCAGCAGAAGGTAGCCTGGATTGGCCCTTACCATCGTTTTCAGGGTTGTTTCATCCACGAGCAGGAATGTCAGGAAGTTGCCGATATTCCTTACCTGCTCGGTGTTTGATGCCGTGAGCACATAGAAATCAACCGAGTTGTTCCTGCAGATAGCGCCCATGTCGTAACCATTCCTGAGCATCTCCGGATCAGCCTCCTCGAGCTTCTTCGAGACCATAAGGAGCGTATAGCCGGGTGATGCCAGTATCCGTTCTGTAAGATCCTCACCGTCAGGAGTTACAAGGGTGAAATCGTGGATGGGAGGAGTGTAGCCCTTTGATACGAGCACCGATTTCTGGTCAATGAATTTCCATGTTGTGTCTCCTGCCGGATAGCTGGTGAGGTCAAACTCCCTTCTTTCGCCGTTCTTTTCGTAAATGAAGGTCGTCTCATATTTATCAGCCGGCTTGCCTTCCGGAACTATCATCTGGTCGGGGATGTATGTCCCGGTTTTGTAGGGCAGGAAGTCTATTACCGGCAGGTACCTCAGATTATAGAAAATGAAGGCTATCAGCATAATACCGGCAATGGAAAGAGTTGCCCAGCCTCTTGCAACGCCCCCTGCAACGGCTACTGAATTCCTCCTGAAGAAAAGCCAGAGCGCCGGAACAATGAGTATGATGTTCTTGATGAATGTTTGCCAGTTGGTCAGTTTTACGGCATCGCCGAAGCAGCCGCAGTCTGAAACCGGATTTGTTATGGCTATTAACAGAGTGAGAGGTAGGAATACAGCCATCAGCAGAATGACCATAACAATGCCTGTCCTGAACCTGATATTGAAAAGCACCGAGAAGCCTGCCAGGAATTCGGCTGTGCAGAGGATTATGGTGAAGACTAGGCTCAGATCACTCAGAAAGCCCAGGTTGAAAGCATTGAAGTAATCCTGGAGTTTATAGACGGTACCGCTGGGATCGATGGCTTTTACGATCCCAGAAAAGATGAATACGGCACCTGTTATTATCCTGCATATGTAGTCGGCGATTTTCATATCAGAGGAGTCTTCTTACAGCCAGTGCTTTTATGATTTTTTCAAATATATTTTCCGCGGAAAGCATCCGGTCATCATCCGTGCAACAATCGATGATACACAAACGGTCATCGCTTTCTGCCACCCTGAGGTACATTTCCCTCACTTTTTTCTGGAAGGTCAGTGATTCCTCGTGAATATCCATGTTTCCGTTCAGATAGCTGCGGTCCTGCCCGGTCCTCGAGGAAAGCAGCTTCTTTTCCGTAAATGAAAACGGCACATCAAGGAAAATATTGAGATCTGGGACAGGAATCCCGAAATGCCCGAACTCGAGATCCAGTATCCAGTTCATCAGGTTTTCCCTGGCATCTTCACTGTCGAGCTTTGCACACTGATAGGCTATGTTTGAATACGTGTACCTGTCGAGGAGTACCATGCTTCCGCTGCTCAGCCATTTGCTGATTACCGGGGCAGCATCCTTCCTGTCGCCGGCATAGAGCATTGCCACAAGCCATGGATCTACGTCCCGGAGCGATCCGAATTCGCCTCTCAGGAACCTGGCAATAAGTTCACCGAAATATGGTTCCTCGGTCCTTGGGAAGTGAAGGTATTCGCAGCTGAAGCCTTTCCTGGAAAAGTATTCCCTGAGCAGCCGTATCTGTGTCGATTTACCTGCCCCGTCGATGCCTTCAACTACAAAAAGCTTCATTTACCTTCGTTTGCTGAATGTACAAATGTAATAACCGCAGGTCAATTCAGGAAATGTGAGGATCACTTTATTGCTGTTTAGTCAGGAATTGATTATTTTCGAAAATTGAACATAAAAATTGTTACCCGGGAAAAAATATATCAATGCCGGCGGCAGGCTGATCGACCTTTCAGAACCAAAAGTAATGGGAGTTATAAATGTTACCCCCGACTCGTTTTATGAGGAAAGCAGGGTGGCAGGTGAAAGACAGATAGTAGAGACAGCTTCATCCATGCTTGCCGACGGTGCGGCTTTTCTCGATGTGGGAGGTTATTCCTCACGTCCCTACGCAGGTGAGGTGACTGAGGAAGAAGAGGGCAGGAGGGTTCTTAATGCAATTTCAGTCATCACCCGGGAAATTCCCGGCGCAGTGGTGTCAGTCGACACCTTCAGGGCCGGTATCGCAAGGAAGGCTGTTGAAGAATGCGGAGCAATGATGATAAATGATATTTCGGGCGGAGAAGCAGATCCCGAAATGTTCAGTGTGGTCAGTTCCCTTGGCGTACCCTATGTTATGATGCATATGCAGGGTATACCCGGAAATATGCAGGATAATCCGGTTTACAATGATGTGGTGGCTGATATCCTGAAATGGTTCGGAGCCAGAATAGCCAGGCTTCGCGGGGAAGGTGTGAAAGACATAATCCTTGATCCGGGCTTCGGTTTTGGAAAGACCATAAAGCACAACTTTGAGATACTGAGGCGTCTCAGGGATTTCACCGTAGCCGGACTGCCGCTTCTTGCCGGCATTTCCCGGAAATCCATGATATGGAAAACATTGGAAATAACCGCCGGTGAAGCTCTTAACGGCACATCGGTGCTTAATGCCGTTGCCCTGATGGGCGGAGCAAGTATCCTCAGGGTGCACGATGTGAAGGAGGCAGTTCAGACAGTGAAACTGATCCAAAGGCTGGGAGAAAAGGAGAACGGATCATAGAATGAAATCATACTGAATTAATATGCTGGTACCCATTACACTCCTCGATATAATCGACATACTGCTGGTAGCCTTCCTTCTGTTCCAGCTTTACAGGATCATCAAGGGGACTGCGGCGGTCAGCATCTTCATAGCAGTATTCCTGATATACCTTTTCTGGCTTGTGGTAAAGGCCTTGAACATGGAATTGGTCAGCTCCCTGCTTGGCCAGGTGATAGGCGTGGGAGTGATAGCGCTGATAGTGGTTTTCCAGCAGGAAGTAAGGCGTTTCCTGCTCATGATAGGTAACCGTTACATACGGAATGCCAGATTCTCATTCATGAAGTTCTTTACAACCACTGGGGAAGCAAGTCCGGGGCCTGAGCTGGTCGAAGAGATAGTGAAGGCAGCCGAATCGATGTCGGCAAAGAAAACCGGTGCTCTTATAGTGATATCACGTCAGAGCTCTCTCGCTTCCTATACCGAAGAGGGTCAGATCATTAATGCCCAGATAAGCGCCGACCTCCTCGAAACTATCTTTTTCAAGAATTCCCCTCTGCACGATGGAGCGGTCCTCATAGAAAATAATCTCATCCATGCAGCCAGGTGCCCGCTGCCCGTGACTGATCAGTTCAAGCTTCCTTCAAACCTGGGAATGCGCCACAGGGCAGCGATCGGAATGTCGGAACATACCGACGCCCTGGTGGTTGTAGTTTCGGAGGAAACAGGAAAGATCTCAGTTGCAGAATCAGGGAAGATCCGCGAAAACCTCAGGCCCAACGAGCTCAGGAACATACTCCTTGTTGAAAAAGTCTGGTAGGGTACCGGGTTCCGGGTGCCGGATCCTGATTGTCTGCTGTCATTGCGAGTTCCGCCTCTGGTGGAACGAAGCAATCCTTCAATACCTACTCAACTTTAAATAACGTCAGATTCTCAGCATCCTTTATATATACGAGGTTGCCGGCTATGACGGGGAATGCATAGACAGCCGTTTCGGTCACCTTGTATTTTGCAACTTCCGTATATCCCGATGGTTCAGGTTTGAAGAAAATAAGGTTCCCGGTCTGGGGAAATCCCACCAGGACCTGGCCGCAATCCTGTATTGTTGCGAAATCGCTGTGAGTGGCTCCGTCGATCCATGCAGCCTTGCCGTCGGCAGTATTGAGGCAGTAGATCCTTCTCTGGTCGGAAAAGCCGTACAGGAAACCTTTGCTGAGAACCGGAGTGTTCCACTTTGAACCAACTTCTGCAGTGCTCCAGAGTTCTTTTACACTGTACTCATCACCTGTTTTGATCACTTCAATTGCCTTCATGCCGGTACCCTGGCCCGTATAGTATATTTTGGTCCCGTCGATATAAGGGCTTACGCAGTTATAAAACCTCTGGGCGGGAGCCGCAGGGACCTGCCATAAAAGCTTCCCGGTTGAAAAGTCGAATGCCATAAGGTTTTTTTCACTCTGTACTACTATGTGTTTCTTCCCCGAAATGACCATCAGCGATGGAGAAGCATATGCAGGTCCGTCACCCTTCCATGACCATTTTTCATTTCCTGTCTTAAGATCGAGGGCCAGCAAAGTGCCGTTATCCTTGCTGCCGACATGTGCAATGCAGATACCGTCGACGATCAGCGGCGACATGCCTGTAAAAAACTGGGGCACTGCATTTACCGGGTTTTCCTTCCTCCATATCACTTTGCCTG
>JALONU010000083.1 GCA_025454775.1 Bacteroidales bacterium
GCATCGTCGGAACGAAGGCGCCTCGCTGCGGTATAGTGGTTGACCATCGAATCCATGTTCCCTGCAGTTACCCCGAAGAAATATTTAGGCCGGCCCAGTTTCCTGAAATCCCTGAGATCGTCGCGCCAGTTTGGCTGAGGCACTATCGCAACACGGAAGCCTTCATCCTCTATCACCCGCCCGATGACTGCAGTACCGAAAGACGGGTGGTCGACATATGCATCACCGCTGAACAAGATAACATCTGGTTCGTCCCAACCGAGTGCGTCCAGCTCCTTCCTTGATGCCGGCAGCCATCCTGATTTATCCCCCTCAGCTTTTTTCATTTCATAAATTTAAGGAAAAATGGTAATTTAGTATCCGGGGCGAAACAAACGGTCTGATGACAATGCAAAAACAATGCATATTTTCCAGGATGCTGATCATTATCCTGCCGGTATTCCTTGCTGCAGAGCCTGCCATAACTGCACAGGGTTCCGGTGAACGTCCGAAAATCGGTGTGGCATTAAGCGGCGGAGGGTCCCTGGGCATAGCGCACCTGGGTTTGCTCAAAGTCATGGAGGAAGCGGGACTGAAGCCGGACTGCATTTCCGGGGTAAGCATGGGAAGCGTCATAGGAGGTCTCTATTCGCTCGGGTACAGTGCCGACAGCCTCCTCAATATGCTGAGATCTACTAACCTTAACGATGCCCTGGTAAACAAGATACCTGAAGACATGATCATATACGCCGAAAAAAGGTATTTCCAGAACAGCATAACATCATTCCCGGTTTCCCGCCGGAAAGTTGACCTGCCAACAGGACTCACCAACGGCCAGGTGATCGAGAACTTCCTGAATTTCTATGCATGGCCTGCTGCTGACATTAACGATTTCAGAAAACTTCCGATACCCTTTATGTGCGTGGCATCAGATATCCTGACTGTAAGTGTAGTGAAGTTTGACACGGGATACCTCCCGCAGGCTATCCGGGCAAGCCTTGCCATTCCCTCGGTATTCACCCCGGTAAGAATGGATTCCCTGGTCCTTCTCGACGGAGGCATTTACAGGAACTTCGCTCCGTCGGAGGCAATAGACCTGGGTGCTGATATTGTAATAGGGTCATATACAGGCTTTCACTGGAAGGATCAGGACGAGCTGGAAGATATTTCCGACATTCTGAAACAGATAGCCTTTTCGCTGGGTTATATAGATTTTGAACAGCAGAAGAAGCTCGTAAAATATCTTATCATGCCCGACCTGAAGGGATACTCCTCGATGGATTTCAGTCGTGTCGACAGCATCTTCATGAGGGGATACAAGGCTGCAGCTCCGTTCAGGGAGAAATTCCGCAGGCTGGCCGATTCACTCAATTCTTTCGGACCGCAGGAACCTGTAAAAACCGTACTCGGGAAAAAGTACTATATATTCGACAGGATTGAGATAAACGGGAACGTCAATTACTCCGACAGACAGGTGATGGGGATACTCGGGATTCAACCTGGTGATTCGGTTGACCAGTATATGATGAGGGAGAAGACGGATCTTCTTTACGGAACAACCTGGTTCGACAAGGTGGAATACCGCATTGTCCCAGGAAATGATTCGATGATCATGGTTCTTGAGTGCAGGGAAAAACCGGTCACTGAAATATTCGGATCGGTTCATTACGATAATGTCATTGGCTCAGGGATCATACTCTCCATGTCGGCAAAGAATTTTATTTTACCTGGATCCCAATTCAACCTTGACACTTACATAGGAAGGAATTACAGGGTGAGATCGCGGCTCCTTCAGTATATCGGATGGAGGCAGGCTACGAGCATTGCAGCGGACCTCCAGTACGACAGAACACATATTCCCCTGCTCCACCTGAGGGAGAATGCCGGAGCCGTAACAAGCGGAAACTTCAGCGCCGGTCTTACAATCGGCAAAAGGTTTGGGCTTAACAACATGTTCGGGCTTTCCGGTGTTTACGAGAATCTCGGCCTGGAACCAAGGTACTACTCGGCTACCGGAAATGAGAGCATCTACTATAACTATTTCAGAACAGGATTTAAATATGGCATCAATACTCTCGACACGAAGCACTTCCCAAACAGGGGCACTATCCTCGATATTGAGGGAGGCACTTCGAAGCTTATCTCGGCAAGCATAAGGGATGCCGGCGGTAAGAAGAGCTATGACGAAACCGATCCGGGTGATTTTCTGTTTGACAGGTATTACACCCTGAAAATGAACTTCAGGCAATACGTGACCAGGGTAAGGAATCTTACCTTCTCATTCCATGCCGATGTACTATACCTGAGCAGGAGCGATTCAGCTCTTTCCCGCAACAACTTTTACCTGCTCGGCGGGATTAACCAGGTCAACTACAGATCCATTCCCATGACGGGTTTTAGTGCACTTGAGATCCCTGTTCAGAAAACCGCGGGGATGGGTATTGAATTTGATCTTGAACCAGTAAAAAACCTGCACTTCAACATTATGGCCGATGTGTTTGCTGCCGAGGATATCTACAGGGACAATGAGTTCAGAGTGCTTGCCGGTATCGGCGCCGGTGCCGGCTATATGTCAATTCTGGGCCCGATAAAGGCAGGGATCATGTTTGGCAGGAACCCCTACGAGAATTACTTCAACAGTGTCAAGGGTTACGTAACTATAGGGTTCTATTTCTGACATTCCTGACATCGGCCTGATTCTTGCATATAGATCCTGAACCCTGGCAGTTGATAAGTATTCATCTGCCGGGGATTTAATAATCATTGTGATGGATACCAGGAAAACCATACAGCAGCACAAACAGGTGTGCACATTCGTCACTGAGCGAAGAATCAAACAAAGCCTTGATACTCTGTCAGATATGATCTCACAGGCAACAGAGGGAGGCCTTCGCGATGAGTATGAGAACCTGGTTATGACATACAGGACCATGCTGACCTACACCATCGAAGGGATAAGCGATCCTGAGAGGAACAAGGTATATGCAAAGCTCATGCAGTCAATACTGTGGCTGTCGGATAGGACACGTCAGGACATATTGTCACATTATTCAGGCTGGAATACCTACTGGGTCAAGCAGCAAGCAGAAAAAGAGCAGAGGCTGACGGGCAAGACCATCGTAGAGACCGTCGATGACCTGATGTTCAAGTCAGAGCTCGATGAATGGCTCAGGCTAAACAGTGAAATAAATCCAGACCCTGACTCAGAGATAGCCAGAAAGCATAAACAGCTCATCAGGAATATATTCAACCACCTCTGGCTCACTGACTATTACGGAGAAGCAGAGGACAGCCTTATAAACATCATTCTGAATTCCGGAAAATTCCGGTGGTATGAGTCATCGGTTTTCACAACAGCTGTTACTCTCAGTGCTTTCAGGTGCTGGCAGACGGAGAAGCTCCTCAGTCTCATGGACATGTATGACTCAGGACAGGACCAGGTAAGGGAGAGAGCACTTTCGGGACTTGTTCTGAATTTACATTATTATAACGGCAGGATACTGCTTTACCCTGAGATAACTGCCAGGATAAGGGAGATGGCCGCATCGCAGGCTTTCAGGGAACACTGCCGGATAATAGTCCTGCAGATAATCAGGTCGCGTGAGACAGAAAAGCTCAGCAGGAAGCTTCATGACGAGATTCTGCCGCAGGTTGCAAAGCTGAGGCCGAGAATAGAGGAAAAACTGGACCTGGACAATATACTTCCGGGTGACAGGAATGAAGGCAGGAATCCCGACTGGTCCCTGATGTTCAATGATTCGGAAGCTATCTTCAAGACCATGGAAGAGCTTACAAAGCTCCAGATGGAAGGAGCAGACGTATATATGTCGGCCTTTGCGAATCTGAAGCATTTTGACTTTTTCGGGGAATTCCAGAACTGGTTCGTCCCTTTTTATCCCGACCATGAGGTGCTGAATGAGATCTTCAGTGATGAGATACTGGGACCGGGGACCAACCAGCTTGCAGAGGCAATGTATAAAACGCCTTTCATCTGCAACTCCGACAAGTATTCACTGATCCTTAACCTGAAATATCTCCCGTCGTCACAGAAAAGCATGATGCTGAAGGTGTTCCGTATGGAGCTCGAAGGCCTTGAACAGTTGGGTAACGACGAATTCATGACTGATCCGAACTACAAATTCAGGATCAGTGTAACCCAGTACCTGCAGGATATCTACAGGTTTTTCAAGCTGTCGCCTTACCGTAAGGAGTTTGAGGATATTTTCTCCGGCAAGCTCGATATTTACAATTCCGAATTCTTCAGGCTCACATGCAATGCTCCGGAAGCCGAAGCCGGGCTGGCAGATTATTTCTTCAGCAAGGACTTTTTCGATGATGCCCTTCTTCTTTACCGCAAGCAGTCAGCTGCCAGACCTGATGATGCGCAGCTTTATGAGAAGATGGGCTATTGCTGCCAGGAAACAGGCGACTGGGAGGAAGCCCTGAAGTATTACAGGATGGCTGAGCTTATTGACAGGAAAGTCTGGACCATTAAGAAAACCGGCTTATGCCTCCGAAGACTAGGAAGATATGATGAAGCGCTCGGATGCTACCTCGAAGCTGCTGCTCTTGAACCGGACAACCTTCATACAACGATGATGACTGCACATTGCTACCTCGATACGAAGGAATATGAAAAAGCGCTGAATCATTATTTCAAGATCGAATACAGGGAGCCGGGTAACCTGAAGATACTCCGGCCAATAGCTTATTGTTACCTTGCCCTGGGAAAGCCTGAGGAATCGGCCAGGTACTACGAAAGGCTCTCAGCCGGGAAGCTGACAGCGCACGATCTGATAAACATGGGCCACCTGGCCCTGTGTCAGGGAAGAAAGAAAGATGCAATGGTGCTCTACAGGCAGAGCATTGCCTCCGGTGAGATAAGCAAGGAGCAATTTGTTACACTCTTCGGCGAGGACCGCAGCCTCCTGGTCTCACTTGGAATAAACAGCGATGACCTTCCGATAATTCTTGACTATCTTCTATTTTCCATTGGCTGAAGAATCCGGCATCTGGTCTGACGGCCTTGCATATGGATCAGGTGGTGAACCTTCCGGGGGCGCAGGCCTGTCGCCATGCATACCGGGGGGCATACCGCGGAAATCACGACGGTCCCTGTTGTACATGTTCTGGTTAAACTGCCTTGAAGAATCACGATGGTTTCTCATGCCCTGGCGGATCATTTCCTGGCGGCGTTCATCCATTTCCTTAAGACGTGCAAGCTGGTCCTTCGTCAGTTTGGAGTCAAGCTCTTTTCTGAATTCCTTCATGTTTGCATCGAGTTCCTTCCGGATGTCTGACTGAAGATCGCTGTTGATCTTTGCATATTTATCAAGGATCTTTTCAATTTCAGCTTTCTGCTTCTCGTCGGGTTCGAGGATTTTGTAAAATCCCTCCCTGAATCTTTCAGCTGAGAAATAGACTCTTACCGGTTTCAGCCTGTTGAAACGGATCTGTGCTGATGTAAGCATTCCCAGGACAAATCCGATCACCAGTGTAATGACTACCAGGAGTATGGGTTTTGCCTTCATTATTTAGATATTTCAGTTTCCTGTCAACAGAGATATCATCCCTTCGTCGTAGGTGTTTCCTATCCCCAGGAATGAGTTTAATGATATAGAACCTTCTGCAATGAATATAGATATCAGAAGCAGAATTATTGCAGCTATTCCCGTAAGGGCTACACGGTTGAAGATGAAGCGCATCGATCTCAGGAACTCCATTTCACGGATCACTTTTTCACGGGTTCCGAAGATCCTGTCTATAACTATTCCGCCGAAGCTGTTTCCAAAATCGTAGGTTATTCCCTCTTTCTCAAGAGTATCGGCTGCCTCCCGGGGATTGGCGTCCTCAGAGAGAGACCTGATTATTAATTTCCTGATGTCTGAAGGTTTCATATCTCGTTTTTATAATTTTTCCAGTATTTCCTTTAACTGCTCCTGGGCTCTTGACAGCCGCGACAGGACCGTTCCAAGCGGAAGCTCAAGGATCTCTGCCGTTTCCTTTGTGGAATAACCCTGGAGCATCCTCATTGCCACTACAATCCGGAATTTCGGATCAAGGCTCATCAGTGCCTTGTTCACGATCTCCTTTGCATCACGTTTTGATTCGCCATCGTTGTCGGCTATCTCAAATTCGTGCATCTCGTCGTTCCCCTTTTGTGAGAACATGGTAAAGAACCTTTTTCTTCTCTTTATCTCGTTCAGTGTGAGGTTTATCGCTATCTTCTGAATATAAGTAGACAATTTGGCCTCTCCCCTGAACTCGGGCAGTGAATTATAAAGCTTAATAAAAACTTCCTGCCCTATGTCCTCTGCGTACACCGAATCGCCCAGCATACCTTTGACAGTCCTTGCGACCATTTTACGATATCGTTCCAGTATCTCGCTGAAAGCCAGCTTATCGCCTGCAATTGAAGCACTTACAAGTTCGCTGTCTTCGGCCTGACTGTACGGTCCTTTCATTATGTACGTCTTATAGACAACATGCGGGAAGCAATTATTCCCGATTGTTAATTTTTATTAACATAAGCTGCCACATTTACTGCTCCGGATCCGTTTCGGGCAACAACTGAATCACATAATCCTTTGTAAATCTGAGAGTATACAGCTTATGGTTTTCGAAACCGTCATTGGTGGTTTTTCTCCGGAAATCGAATTTAGTATAGAGCAGGTCGGGGTTGTGTATCTCCGGGTGCTCTGTAAACTCCTTTCCGTGTATGGCTATTCCGCTCAGGAAGTAGTATGTAATGTCGTATCCCAGCCATGAATAACTCATTTCATCAGGTTCGGTAAGGAACTTTTCATGGTAATCGGCATTGAATTTCCTCACATCTCTTTTTGAATAATCTATCCAATACGGAGAGAATATCAGGATGTCGAGATCGAAAAGGTACTTGAGGTCAAGGGTTTCTGCCGATCTCATTGCGGGGTAGCCAAACACTTTGACCGGATATGTTCTGGCCAGGCTGTGTATCTCCTGGAGGGTTTCGCTGATAACCGGTGTTTCTTCGGAAGCTATTATGACGGTGTTGTTAAGGTCTTCTGACAGTGCATGGCTAAGTCTGTTAATGGAGTCATTTCCAAATTTGGACCTGCTGTAGAATATCAGCTCCTTGAACCTTATCTCCTCATATGGAAGCCTGTTTGTAAGCTCGGCGAAGATCTTGTGCTTGAAGTTTTTCACATCCGGATCCACACCCGCGGTATCGGAATGAATGAATACAAAATTATTGTCGAAATATTCGCCTGCTTTACGGGCAATGGCATCCTGTGCTACTTCGAGCGATGCATTTGCCATGAAAAGTGAAGGATTACCTGATAGAAGCGAGTTGCTGAAAAGAGGAACCGGTGAAACAACCGGTATTCCCAGCGGGCCTGCATAGGCTGTCATTATCTCGAGGTTGTGTGAATAGACAGGCCCTATTATAAGGTCCATTTCCGCCAGCGCGCCCCGGTTGATAAGCCTTGTCAGTTCAACAGTATCGGACCTGATATCATAGACATGAAGGGAAATGTCGAGTCCGACCGACCGGAGAGTGTCGGCAGCCAGAAGTATGCCCTGGTACATTTCAAGGAATCCAAGAGATGCCGGATATATCCAATCCTCATTACGTTTTATGACCCTGTAAACACGCCTCCCCTTTACAACTCTTGAAGAGTCGATGTCCGATCTCACAGCGTTCTCGCGCAAATAAAATGGAAGAAGGACTGCTACATCCATGGAACCTCTGAGATTGCTTACCGGAGTATATCCGGAAGGCCGCGGCAACAGAACCGGTATTGAGGAACTGTCTTTTTTCATCGAATCCGGCAGTAATTCAGCAGTTACAGGTTCTACAACCTTTTTCACTACCGGTATTCGGAGGAAATCGCCAACCTGCGGAAATCTAATGTTCCTGTTCTCCTTCCTGAGGTCCCTCACGGAAAGGCCATATTTTTCAGCTATTGATGCAAGCGACTCTCCCCTGATAACCCTGTGAAAAATATAATCTGAATCCTGGGCTGCAAATTCCTGCCGGCCTGCCATGAATTCCCTCCTGGGAACGGCTATAACGGCATTTACAGGCAGCCTTGAAATCTCCCTTCCCGGGTTAGCGTCGATAATCTCATTTTCAGACACTCCGTAGAGCTTTGAAAGCCGGTAAACTGTTTCTCCAGGCTGAAGTCGGTGATAGATGAACCTGGCATCATCACGCTTCTGCTGAACTGTTTCCTGGCTGACCTGCTCACCTGCAGGGGTTTCCCTGAAAGGGATCCTTAGCGACTGACCTTCGTTGATACCATAGACAGCCGGAGGATTTTCCCTGTTCAATTCCTCAACCGTTATATTGTATGCCCTGGCTATCGAATAGGCAGTTTCCCCTTTCTTTACAATATGCACGTAATAAACAGTCCCTGATATGATGACCTTGTCCTTCGACTTCTCCACAACAACCTGCGAGCTGGCAGTCAAAATACCTGAAATGAGCAGAAAAACTGTTACACACCAGGTTGTTATGTTCTTTGCTTTGATTTCCATTTTCTTACAATGCCTCAAGGAAGCTTATGCAGTTCCTTTCAATTCTTGCACCAACGTCCCCGATATCGGCTCTGATGAATTTTTCTCTTGTAATATTCTCATAAAGCTCTATATACCTTTCAGAGACCTCATTAATGAACTCGTCAGTCATGTCCGGTACTTTCTGTCCATGTAGGCCCTGGAACCCGTGTGACATAAGCCATTCACGGACAAATTCCTTCGACAGCTGCTTCTGAGGGAGGCCCTTATCGAATCTTTCCTGGTATTCCCCTTCATAAAAGTACCTTGATGAATCAGGTGTGTTTATTTCATCAATTAGATAGATCTTCCCGTCCCTGTTTCCGAATTCATATTTTGTGTCGACAAGAATCAGACCATTCTTTTCAGCTATCTCTGATCCGCGGAGAAAAACCTCCATGGTATACTTTTCGATAAGGTCATATTCCTTTTCAGGCACCAGTCCTCTGCTGATTATTTCTTCCCTTGAGATGTCGGCATCATGCTCGCCCTGTTCAGCTTTTGTTGTAGGGGTGATTATCGGCTGCGGAAAACGCTGATGTTCCCTCATCCCGTCGGGCAGGCGTATCCCGCAAACCTCTCTTGCTCCGGCCTTGTATGTCCGCCACAGGCTCCCGGTGAGATAAGCTCTTACGATCATTTCAACAGGATATGGTTTGCAGATAATGCCCACCGTAACATTGGGATCGGGAGAGCTGATTTTCCAGTTCGGCACAATATCGCTGGTTGCATCGAGGAATTTTGCAGCTATCTGGTTCAGCACCTGCCCCTTGTACGGGATCCCCTTTGGAAGGACAACATCGAAGGCGGAGATCCTGTCGGAAACCACCATAAGGAGATATTTGTCGCCGATGTAATAAACATCTCTCACTTTTCCCCTGTAGAAACCTTTCTGACCGGGGAATCTGAATTCAGAATTCAGGATCGTCTTTGACATTTTTCAATTATTTATTTTCTTCACGGCCTGTTTCTTCCTGCTCATAAGCTTTAACAATCCTCTTCACCAGCTTATGCCTTACTATGTCCCTTTCGTCGAATTTTATCACCGATACGCCTTCAATTCCCGACAGGATCCTAATGGCCTGAAGCAGCCCGGATTCACCTTTTTTAGGAAGGTCAATCTGTGTCGAATCGCCGGTCATGATGAATTTTGAGTTTACGCCCATCCTGGTGAGGAACATTTTAAGCTGGCTTATGGTGGCATTCTGCGCTTCATCAAGTATCACAAAGGCATTTTCCAGGGTCCTTCCTCTCATAAAGGCAAGAGGCGCTATCTGAATAGTCCCGTCTTCGAGCCATGTTTCAAGCTTCCTGAACGGGAGCATATCATGAAGGGCATCATAGAGCGGCTGAAGGTAAGGATCGAGCTTCTCCTTCATATCGCCGGGCAGGAAGCCGAGCCTCTCTCCTGCTTCAACTGCCGGACGCGTGAGGATTATCTTCTTTACTTCCCTCTCCCTGAGGGCTCTCACGGCTAGCGCTATCGAAGTGTAGGTTTTACCGGTTCCTGCGGGACCTTCTGCGATTATAAGGTCGTTTGTCCTGTATTCGCTCACGAGAGCCAGCTGGTTCACTGTTCGTGCCCTGACAGGTTTACCGCTTGTACCGAAAACCAGGACATTCTCAAAATCACCATTCGATGAAGATCTCATGTGGTCGTCATCAAGGAAATACTTCTCCATATCCTGCCCGTCCAGACGATTGTATTTCCTGTAGTACTCAAGAAGAGCATTGAATTTTTCCGCAAATATTGTTATCTCCGACTCCTCTCCCATGCATTTGATCTCATTTCCCCTGGAAAGAATCTTAAGTTTAGGAAAGAAAGTACGGATTTTATCCAGCAGCGAGTTGTTTGTGCCGAGCAGATCAACAGGATCGATATCCTCGAGAAAAATAACTATTTCGGTCATTAACTGTCAGACTGTTATTCGTGCACTGCCCTCATTGATTATCAACTGCAAAAAACTCCCTGGTTCATAAAATTTCAGCTCCGGGAAGCTGCAAAGTAAGCTTATTTTTGCATAGAAGATTATCTTTGCCGTAAGTTTTTTCCCCATGCCCGTAATAACACTGACGACAGAATGGAGGAATGATGACATCTACCACGGCATCATCAAGGGGAAGCTATGCAGGATGTGTCCCGGAGCAACAATAATCGACAATGCAACAGGGATACCAGCTTTCAATATTGCTCATGCATCCTTCGTGATAAGGAACACTTATGAAAACTATCCCAAAGGCACAATTCACATAGTATGCGTTCATTCGGAAGCCCTGAAGGACCAGGATTACCTGATAGTCAGGGCAAAGGACCATTATTTCATCGGGACCGATAACGGCATTTTTAACCTGATACTTAATGCAGGTCCCGAAGAGATAGTAAGCATAACGCATAAACCGGGAACCGACGAGCTGGATGTTTTTGCAACAGCTGCCTCAGACCTAATCAGGGGAAAGAAGCTGTCAGACATGGGCAGACCGCTGAAGATAATAAGTGAAAGGATACCCCTCAGGGCGACCATTGAAAAAGACGTAATTATCGGAAGCATAATATTCATAGACTCATACGGTAATGCAATTTCCAACATAACCAGGGAAGTCTTCCAGAGGGTTTTCGAGGGAAGGAACTACAGGATACTGATCCAGAGCAACAAGAACCGCACCGAGAGGATCTACGAGAGATACAGCGATGTTCCTGTTGGTGACATGCTTGCACGATTCAACTCGCTCGACCTCCTGGAGATAGCTATAAACGGAGCTAACGTTTCCGAGCTGCTCGACCTGAATGTTGGTACCGTGCTGCGAATAGACCTGCGTGTCGAGGCAGCTTCGCCTAACCGTTTATTTTAACCTGAACTAAAAATGACAGACAAGCAAAAATGCGCTGAAGAGTTTGTAAAGCTCCTGGAGATAATTGAAAAACTCAGATCTTCATGCCCCTGGGACCGGGAACAGACAAACGAGAGCCTGAGGAAGCTGACTATTGAGGAGACGTACGAACTTTCGGATGCAATTTTCTCTGCAAATGATGAAGGAATCAGGAAGGAACTGGGCGACCTGATGCTCCATATAGTTTTCTATGCGAAGATAGGTTCCGAAAAAGGTGTTTTCGACATGGGGGATGTTCTCAAAGGCATTAACGAGAAGCTGGTGTACAGGCATCCTCATGTTTTCGGCGATATTAAAGTCTCAGGTGCAAGGGAAGTGGAACGTAACTGGGAGCATCTCAAGATAAAGGAACATAACGGGTACAAACCTGTCCTGTCAGGCGTACCATCGTCCATGCCGGCCATTATCAAGGCGAACAGGATACAGGAGAAGGTCAGGGGAGTAGGGTTTGACTGGGAGAAGAGGGAACAGATCTGGGACAAAGTGATGGAAGAGATCGCAGAGCTGAAGGAGGAGGTTGGAAAGCTTGACAGGGAAAGAATAGAATCGGAGATCGGCGATGTGATGTTTTCACTTATCAACGCTTCGCGGTTATACGGGATCGACCCTGAAGCAGCGCTGGAAAAGACTAACAGGAAGTTCATTAAGAGGTTCAACCATCTTGAGAATGAGACTATCAGAAAGGGCAGGTCGCTTCACGACATGACGCTTGATGAGATGAACGTGATCTGGGAACAGGCTAAGAAGGACGACTGAAGATATAACTCAGAAACTGGTAGATCACTTTTGCTGCCACAAACTCGGGATATTTGCCTGAAGGCATCGGGCAGAGCTCTACAACATCGAAACCCACGATATTCCTTTTCATTGCTACATCTCGGAGAAAGTGCATCAGCTCATAGTAATCTGGACCGCCGGGTTCCGGGGTGCCTGTTGACGGCATGACCGAAGGATCGAAAACGTCAAGGTCGATTGTAACATACACATTCTCAGATAGCAGGCCGGCAGCCCTTTCATAAAGGGTTTTATCGTAATACAGCTCATGTGCGAAGAATATCCTCCGGTGGTCAGCCTGCGGGACCTCTTCTGCAGCCATGCTCCTGATACCGACCTGCACCAGGGGAGCATATTCCCGGGCCCTGGCCATAGCACAGGCATGATTGAACCGCGATCCCTCATACACCTGCCTCAGGTCGGAATGGGCGTCGAGCTGCAAGACCGTCAGATTATCGAATTTCTCGGCAGCAGCCTTCACACGGTAACAGGGAATTTCTTTTCGCCGAACAGCTTATGCACCACTGAGAATACGGCTTCAACAAGTTCCTCCGGTGAGCTGTTCACGGTAACGGGATCGATAGTATGGATACCTCTGCGGTGAACCTCCGTGCCTGTCTCAACATCATAAAATTCGAGATTCACCGAAGCTTCCATTATGGCGTCCGGACCCCTGTCAGAGCCTTTCATCCAGGTGCTTGTGCCATCGTATGGCACGGGAACTATGATTATGTCCGACCGGTCATAGTCATAAACCACTTCTGCACCGCCAAAATTCATATAGGAGAGCTTATTCCTTTTCCCTGGTTTTTGTACTCTTTTTCCTTGCGGGAGCGGCCTTCTCTCCTGCCTTCTTTTTCTTGGCCTGAGGAGCTTCTGCAGCGGGTTTTTCCTCTTTCTCTTCCGGGGCCTTTGCCCCGGGAGCTTCAGTTGCCTCCGGTGCTTCGGCAGGTTTCTCCGGCTCCTCCTTAATCAGCAAGCCAAGAGAATGAAGAATGTTATACCAATGGACCAGTTTCCTTATGTCGCTGACGTATACTTTCTCCCTGTCATATGAAGGGAGCACCTCATTCAGGTATTCCTTAAGCTTTTCAGGGTCGGCTTTATGATCAGGTGCTGGTCCTCCGTTCTCCTTTTCAAAGATCAGGTCGAACACTTTTGACAGTGGCATGTCTTCCTTTTCCGTAAATACCGAGATCTCTTCAAGGGAACTAACCTTTGCTGATCCGAAAGCGCTGCTCCTTTTCTTCGTTTCGAGATGTTCGACAACTATTGAATTCTTTCCCTGGGCTATGAATTTAAAGAGTCCTGGTTCGCCCGAAATAGCCATAATATCCTTTAATACCATATTGTTAATTTTAGTGCAAATTTAGCTATTGTCAGATTATTTCAGAGCCGTAAGCATGATTTTTTAGGAAATCAGGGCATATTACGCTCTTTCTTTATTTTTTCGTATGCCTCGTTGACTTTTTTGAATTTTTCATCAGCGGCTTTCTTGTAATCATCTCCGAGGTGGCTTACCTTGTCGGGGTGGTATTTCATTGCCATCTTCCTGTAAGCTTTCTTTACTTCTTCGTCGGTGGCTGTCCGTTCAATTTCAAGGATCTTGTAGGAGGAATCAGTTTCGGGGACGAACATATTCCTTATCGATGTAAAATCGCCGGCTGAAATTCCAAGCATCCCGGATATACGCTCAATTATACTT
Source organism: Bacteroidales bacterium (assembly GCA_025454775.1). GTDB lineage: Bacteria > Bacteroidota > Bacteroidia > Bacteroidales > VadinHA17 > LD21. Next base: position 13,886 of record JALONU010000083.1, read on the forward strand.
ATTTCCGGCTGGTTGGGTACGTTGTCGGCCATGGAGACCCCGAAAAGGAGGTGAAGCAGCTGGAGGCGCGATGAATAATCCATGCTTCTGCATATCTGGTCACATACATCCCTCAGGGGGATTTCCTTTTTAAGGAGGTCGCGCAGCATCCTTGTTGCCTCCGCTGCCTGTGCTGTACCGAACTGCCTTACAAAGAACTGTTTAACGTAGTCGAGCTCTGACCTGACCACCTTGCCGTCGGCTTTCATCACAGCTGCGATCAATACCAGCAGGCTCACCCCGAAAGCTCCCGGTGTTGTTGCTCCCGGGTATGTATCAGATCCCGAAGTATATACCTTGGTGCTGTCGACCATCGATCCAACAAGGAAGCCGAGCAATGCACCGATCGGGCCTCCCATCACGAAGCCAAGTCCTCCTCCGAGCCATTTTCCTAATCCGGGCATATTCAGTTCAGGAATTTAAATGATTAATCAGATCCTCGTGGATTTTAAGAATGACAGGAATTATCATTTCGTTTTCCGAATTGTTGATAACATAGTCAGACATGCTGATACGTGTTTCATCGTCCATCTGGTTCCTGATCCTGTCGAGCACCTGTTCCCTGGTAAGCCTGTTACGGCGGGTGACACGGGCAATACGCTCTTCCACAGGGGCGTATACAGTGGCTACCCTGTCGACCAGGTTAGAAGCGCCGCTTTCGAAGAGTATGGCAGCTTCCATTATCACATATGGTGTTGACTGTTGTTCTGCCCAGCGGCTGAAATAATCAAAGACCACCGGGTGCACGAGCATATTGACTTTCTTCAGTATATCGGGATCCCTGAAAATCAGGTCAGCCAGCTGCATTTTATCGAGCCTCCCGGCAGGATATAGGTTACGGCCTGCAATGTCGTTTATTCCCCTGATCACGGTCTCATCACTGTTCATGATGGTCTGAGCCTCAGGATCGGCAGAGAAAACCGGAATACCAAGGATGCTGAATACCCTGCAGACGGATGTCTTTCCGCTTCCTATGCCTCCTGTTATCCCCAGCTTCATCGATGGTCTGCCCGGCCTGCCCATATCACGAACGCCTTAATTACAGTTTAATGCGGATCTATTTCCTGAAGCTGAAAAAGACAGTATCCGGCTTCACGGAAACAACTTTGCAACCCTGTATTATCCCTGTATTGAAGCCTGTTATCAGCGGGGCGGTGATAAGGTACCAGGCATTGGGGCCTTTGTCCTGATCGTGCCGTAAGGAGGCTTGTGAAAGGTCTATCTCAAAAGGGTGTTTCTTTGCCGAGAGCTTTAGCCTGAGTATTGAATAGCCAGGTCCCTTCAGCATCACGGTCAGACGTGCGGGAAGATTCGAAAAAGTCGAATATCCGGAAGGTTTATTTGTATACCTTACCGGATATCTCAGGCTTGTGTCTATCTCCTTGGAAAGGGAGTTAAGGTACCAGAATACGAAAGAAAGAAGGAGGAAGAGGAGGAACACGAGGATATTCCTGTTGATCCCTTTCAATCCCTTTGATCCGGGGTTACCGCCTCCCTGTCCACCTTTTCTCTGCATTGTTATTAATGGTCAGGCTTTTGCCGGTTCGTCGGCAGTCGGGTCTTTCATCAGGGCGTTCTTGTCGACCTTGAGCTTTACGTCGCCACCTACATCGAGCATGACATGGTTATCTTTCACCTCTAGTATTCTTCCGAAGATCCCTCCGTTGGTTACAACCTTGTCACCTCTTTTCAGTGAATTCCTGTAGTTTGTCATCTCTTTCTGCTTTTTCATCTGAGGACGAATGAAGAAGAAATAGAAGACAACGAATACGGCCAGGAGCATGATGAAGCTCATCGTCATGTTGCCGCCCTGTGAGGCGCCTGCTTTGCCGGCCTGAGACTGAAGCAGTAAGAATGCGTAATGGGTCATAGTGTCTGCGATTTATGATTTGTTACAATTTGAATTTTTTATACTGGAGGAGCGTCATTGGTTATCACATCAGCCTTGATCTGAAGAATGACCACGGGAGTCGATGCGTTTGAATGTACAGATATTGACTTCGTCTGTATGCCGCTTCTGCCGGATGTATCGAAAACGACTTCTATTGATCCTGATGCTCCCGGTTCAATAGGTTTGTTGTCGTACTTCGGAACAGTGCATCCGCAGCTGGTGACTGCGTTGTTAATCAGAAGGCTTCCTGTCCCTGTATTCTGAAACGTAAAAATACAGCCTACCTTTCCGCCCTCGCTTACTTTTCCAAAGTCGTGGTCATAGGAGGCGAACGTAATTACTGCCCTGCCCGTATCTGCAGGCTGGCTGCCGGACGATCCTTTACGGCTCCCCTGCTTCCCGCCGCATGAGGTTGCCAGAAGTAATATCAATACCAGGTTCGCTGAAATGAACGTTTTCATTCCTGAGTGTGAAATGTATCAGTTTTCTGTTTCTCCAAGGAGTCCTCTTCCGTACTTTGTAATGAGTCCCTTGCTGCGCAATTCCCTGACAATGTTATCGAGAATTCCGTTCACAAATGTACTGCTTTTTGAGGTACAATAGTACTTTGCTATTTCGATGTATTCATTGAGGGTCACCTTCACCGGTATTTCAGGGAACTGGGTTACTTCCGTAATTGCCAGCTGCATAACAAGAATGTCCATAAGTGCTATGCGGTCCACTTCCCAGTTGGTTGTATTCCTGTCGATAAGCTCAGAATATTCCTTTGTGTTCAGTACAGCTTTCCTGAAAAGTACTTTGACGAACTCTTCGTCTTCAGCGTTTTTAAACAAGGGCATTAGCTCTGCCCTGCTCCCTGAGTCGGCTCTGAATTTCCTGATAGTCTTCTCGAGCATGGCAATAACATATTCCATGTCATCATTCCAGTATATGCTCTGTTCCTCCAGACATGCTGCAAGATCTTCCGAGACTGTGAACAACTCGGTAATAAGACTTATCACGAACTTTTTATCGGCTGCATACCCTGAAGCTTCAGATTTCATGTACCCGATATATGGTTCCCAGGCAATCATCCGGTTATAAAGATTGCGGGGGATATGAGGGTGATTTACCCAGGAAAGTTTTGCCGAGGAGACATGTTTTTTGAGTGATTCATTTTCCCGGAGTTGTGTGACAACCTTATTTTCAATGAATCGCCTGTTCGGGTTCAGGTCGTCCCATGAGGGCATTTTTTTACGGAGGGCCTGTTCAATCTTATCTTCTGCCACATCAGCTATCTCAATGACCAGAAGCATCAGGTAATGATAGAGATCATAGGTTTTCGCTATGCTGAACATCATCTCCCTGTCGGCTTTCGACAGATCCTCATCCTCCCTTCGGTTAAAAGCATAAAGAGCCATAAGTGCCTTTATGCGCAATAATCTTCTGCTGATCATTTATAAAGAACCTCGCGTTTTTACCGCTGCAAAAATACTCTTTTTCCTTTACCTGCAATCATATCCTCAAAAAATCGGCACGCGGCCGGGGCCTGTTTTGAATTGATAAAATAATTGTTACATTTGACATTACAAATTAAAACCCTAAAACCAACCGACTTAGAGATGGAAGAAGAAAGCAGAATCAATGAAGCTGCAAACTCAGGGGATGAAAAGAATCAAAAGGAGGAGATTTTTACCAGAGTTGTAAGGGCCGGAAAAAGAACTTACTTCTTCGACGTGAAGGCCACAAGGAAAGACGATTATTATCTTACCATCACCGAATCAAAGAAACGCCTCGGCAAAGAGGGTAAGATATTCTATGAAAAACATAAGATCTTCCTGTACAAGGAGGACTTTGAAAAGTTCAGTGAAGGACTGAAGGAGACTGTTGACTATATCGGAAACGGGCACACCGGAACAGACGACACTGTCAGATCCACTGAAAATAAAGCAGTTGAAATTATCGCAGCACCCTCAGCAGGTGAATTTACCGATGTCGAATTCGACGATCTGGGAAAGAAATAGCTGAACCTTATCTCCGGATGGATTATTTCCTTCTTATCTCAGGGATAGTACTGATGCTAATCGGTATAATCGGATGCCTGGTTCCGGTTCTGCCGGGACCGCCCTTAAGCTACATAGGTATAATACTGCTTCATCTCAGCAGGTTCGGACAGTTTTCAAAAACCACCCTGATAGTGCTTGGGGCGGTGACAATAGTTGTAACAGTCCTGGATTACATAGTACCCATCTGGGGAACAAGGAAATTCGGAGGATCCAAATACGGAGTGCGCGGAGCTACTGTCGGACTTATAATAGGATTCTTCCTGGGGCCGGCAGGAATTATCATCGGCCCTCTTCTGGGAGCCATAGTCGGTGAGCTCATCTTCAGGGATGACATGAAATATGCCATTAAGGCAGGCTTCGGCAGCCTGCTTGGATTTCTCACAGGTGTGGGCCTCAAGCTGGCCGCATCACTGATTATGACATTCTACTTCTTCAAGGAGTGGATAAGCTGAAGCCCGGAAGCGCTTCATAATACTTTCCCGAGGGTTGCCACCATAACAGCCTTGATAGTATGAAGCCTGTTTTCAGCTTCATCAAAAACTATTGAATACGACGATTCAAATACCTCTTCAGTCACCTCAAGACCGTCGAGACCGTATTTCCTGAAGATCTCCTCCCCCACTTTTGTCTCGCGGTTGTGAAATGCAGGAAGGCAGTGCAGGAATTTCACACCCGGATTGCCTGTTTTTTCAATCACTTCCATGTTGACCTGGTAAGGACGAAGGAGTTTGATCCTTTCCTCCCAGACCGATTCCGGCTCTCCCATCGAGACCCATACGTCGGTATACAGGAAGTCGGCTCCTTTCACTGCTTCACCAACATTGTCCGTAATCATGATCTTCCCTCCTGTCTGATCTGCAACCTCCCTGCATTTCTGAACAAGACCTGCGGAAGGCTGACATTCCTCCGGCGCTGCAATCCTGAAATCGATACCCGTCTTTGCCGAGCCGACCATCAGGGAATTGCCCATATTGAACCTTGCATCCCCGAGATAGCACAGTACCATCTTTTCCATAGGTTTGGAAGAATGTTCTATCATCGTAAGGAAATCTGCAAGGATCTGTGTGGGATGAAACTCGTTTGTCAATCCGTTCCATACCGGAACACCCGCATAGGCAGCAAGCTCTTCCACTATTTCCTGCCCGTAGCCGCGGTATTCTATTCCGTCATACATTCTTCCGAGAACCCTGGCAGTATCCTTCATCGATTCCTTGTGACCGATCTGTGAACCACTCGGGCCAAGATATGTAATGTTTGCTCCCTGGTCGAATGCAGCGACTTCGAAGGCACATCTTGTCCTTGTGGATGATTTTTCGAAGATGAGAGCAATGTTTTTTCCCTTCAGGTACTGTTTTTCCTTACCTTCCTTCTTCGCCTTCTTGAGTTCTGCAGACAGGTCAAGAAGATACATGATCTCTGCGGGTGAAAAATCGAGAAGCTTAAGGAAATTACGGTTGCTTAGGTTTATATTCATTTCGAATGATTTTGGCTGCAAATGTAATTAATAATTCGGTGCCGTGTGCCGTGTGCCGTGTGCCGTGTGCCTACCTCCTGTCGTCCTCGTATTCCATTGTGATCTTGGAGCCGTATTTTGTGTCGGCAAGCTTGAAGGCTTCGGTGATGACGCCCATTTTACCGCCGCTCTTAATAAAGTTAAGGCAAGCCTGGACTTTTGGGGCCATGCTGCCTTTGGTGAACTGTCCTTCGTTAAGGTACCTGAGTGCGTCGGCATAATTAAGGAATTCGCGTACCTGCTGATCCGGCTTTTTGTAGTTGATGTATATATATGGCACATCCGTGAGAATGTAAAACTCATCAGCTCCTATCAGTGTTGCCAGGAGAGACGAAGCCATATCCTTGTCGATAACTGCTTCGGCAGGCCTCACATCATTCTTCTCATCCAGGTATACCGGTACTCCTCCTCCGCCTGCGGCTATTACAATATTCCCCTTACGCGACAGGTCCCTTATTATGGAGTGGTTCATTATGTCTGTCGGGACAGGTGAAGGCACAACCCTCCTGTACCCGCCTGCTGTCTTCACTTCCTCCCTGAAAAGCCATCCTTTCCTGGCTGCGAGTACATCTGCCTCCTCCTTCGTATATATCTTCCCTATTCTTTTTTGCGGATCGGAGAATGCAGGATCGTTGATATCGACCAGTACCGAGGTGACTATGCAAACTACATCTTTATTTATTTTTCTCTTATTCAATACATTACGAAACATCCTTTCTATCATGTAACCTATTCCGCCCTGTGAGTCTGCAACGCAGATATCGACTGGCATCTGTGCAATTCCGTAGATTTGTTCGCCGGCATCATTTCGCATGAGGATGTTTCCCACCTGGGGACCGTTTCCGTGTGTTATCACGATGTCATATCCCTCTTCGATAAGGAAAACCAGGTTCTCAAGGGTGTCGGTCGTATTCTGTTCCTGTTCATCGATAGTACCTATCTGATCCCCCCTCAGAAGGGCATTGCCTCCAAGTGCCACCACAGCAAGCTTCTTAGACATACTCCACAATTTTTTCTTTACGAGTCCTAAATTAAAAAAAAATGCTACTTTTACATAATTCTAAAAAGAGATTTGTGGGAATAAGGGCCGTATTGTGCATAGCTGCTGCGTTATTGATTGCGGGAAGTTCATGCAGCACGAAGGGCACAAAGAATATCAGTGAAGGCGAAATACACTATTCAATTGAATATTCAGGCAACATGGGATCATTCAGGGATCTCATGCCCAAGACCCTTATTGTTTCCTTCAAGGATGACAAGATCCTCTTTGATATCTCTGCTCCCATCGGTAATTCAGGGATCATGAACCTTTCGAATCCTGAAAAAGGATTTTTCGACACTTATATCAGCCTTCTGACTATGCGGTACTATTATCCTGCAAAACAGGGGGAGACACCTCCGGGATTCGAAACAATGGAGGGGATCAAAATCAGGAAGACCAACCGGACTACCGAGATCTGCGGATTTGAATGCAAGAACGCTGAAGTGACGCTGCCGGGAGACTGGGATAAAGTATATGAGATATGGTATACCGATGAGATCAGGGTCAGGGATCCGAATATGGGGAATCCATTCTCTGAGATAAATGGTGTTCTCATGTCATTCTTCTTCTACCTTGGTGACGCTGAGATGCACTTCACGGCTGAGACGGTGTACAGGAAGGAGATTTCCGATAAGGTTTTCGAAAGGAAGGAAAAATACAAGCGGATCTCCAGGGAGGAAATTGCCAAGTTCATAGACAGGATGATCCTTTAGC
>JALONU010000002.1 GCA_025454775.1 Bacteroidales bacterium
GGCTCAGGAACTCAAGCTCCTGGAACCGCTGAATGAAACCAGGCGAACCTCTCATCTCCACAGGACAAATGATCATTTCCGGTTTCTTCTCCGAATAAAGTGAAGCAATTGTTCTAAGCCAGCTTCCGGCATGCCTGCAATCGGCATCGGTGGTGACTATCAGCTCACCAGAACCCGCTTTTATTCCGGCATTGATCGCATATTTCTTGCCCCTTAAAGTATTCTTGAGCGGTTTGAAATGCCTAATACCCGTATATCCGGAAGCGATCTGCCATGTTGAATCATCCGAGTTGTCATCGACAAGGATGACCTCGAAAAGATCCGGGTCATAATCCTGGGCTGTAAGACCGGAGAGGAGCCCGGGAAGGTCCTTCTCTTCGTTCCGGCATGCAACTACCACAGAAACAAAAACCCCGGGATCCTGAACAGGTGTGAAGGCTTTTAATTTTTTTAGAGAGTTATATATCCTCAGCAGAAGGAAGATATAGGGGACCAGCAATATGAGAACAAGCCATTGCAAAGCCTATTTCCTCATCCATTCAAAGAAGTTGTAATGTTCCGAGCTCATTCCCAGGGCTTCATAGGTCTTCTGGGCCCTTGTGTTGTTGGTTTCCACATAAAGCCTCAAGCCTGCAACATCCTGTTCTTCAGCAAGCTGCTTTATATATGGCTGTACATAAGCCTGAAGACACCTTTACGGCGGAACTCCGGAACAACATAAACTGACTGAAGCCACCATACATTCGCGTTCCGCCAGTCGCTCCATTCGTACGTTATCAGAAGTGAAGCTATCCTGCGTCCGTTATCCTCGGCAACATAATACTGCCCTCTTGAGGGATCTTCGAAAACCGCATTGACACCTTTTGTAACTGTTTCTGGTACAAGTCTCATAGCCTCGGTTTCCCAGGCCATATTAAGCTGGAAGTAAATAATTGCCTCTGCGTCTTCTCTTGTTGCTGTTCTTACTGTGATCATAGTATGTTATTATTCTACGATTTGATTTACGGAGTTATACGGACTTTCCCTTTTAATGTCTCGCCCTCCCGCCCTCTCCCGTATTCCCGGGATCCAGTGAAGGAGTCTACTTATATTCATCCCAGCTCTTGATAGCCAGATCTTCCTCCTTCAGGCGGCAGAAAGCGAGGATGAAGGCGCTTGCAAGCCTGGCGTTGGTTATCAGAGGAACGTTGAAATCGACAGCGCTCCTTCTTATGGAATAATCATTGTTAAGTTCTCCCTCGGAAAGATCCTTGGGGATATTCACAACGAGGTCCACCTCGCGTGTCCTGATAAGCTCAATGGTGTTGGGTGATTTTTCTTCATCGGGCCAGTATGCGACCTCTGCCTCCACGCCGGCATTTTTCAGGAACAATTGGGTGCCGCGTGTTGCGTACAGTTTATGTCCTCTTTCCCTGAGCGCCCTGGCGCTGTTAAGAAGCTCCACCTTAGAACGGGCAGGGCCCGTTGAAAGAAGGATACTCTTTTTTGGAACACGATATCCCACCGAGAACATAGCCTTTAATATGGCTTCATAGAATCCTTCACCAATGCATCCGACTTCCCCTGTCGACGACATGTCAACACCCAGCACAGGGTCGGCTTTGGCAAGCCTGGAGAAGCTGAACTGGGGAGCCTTGACACCTACATAATCGAGCTCAAAAACCGATTTATGAGGCTTTTCGGCAGGCACACCGAGCATCACTTTTGTTGCGAGCTCGATGAGATTTGACTTAAGGACCTTCGAAACAAAAGGCATGCTGCGGCTTGCCCTCAGGTTGCACTCGATAACCTTAATGTCGTTATCACGGGCAAGGTACTGGATATTGAATGGGCCTGTAATATTAAGCTCCTTCGCGATCTGACGCGAGATCCTCTTGATCCTTCTGACGGTCTCGAAATATATCTTTTGGGGAGGAAATACTATTGTGGCGTCGCCTGAATGGACACCTGCAAACTCGACATGTTCACTGATGGCATAGGCCAGGATCTCACCTTCGCGTGCAACTGCGTCGACTTCTATCTCCTTGGCATTCTCGATGAATTCAGAAACTACAACGGGATACTGTTTGGACACCTGTGCGGCGACATCGAGATAGTGTTTCAGCTCGTTCTTGTTCGAGACGACATTCATTGCGGCCCCCGATAGTACATAGCTGGGGCGTATCAGCAGGGGAAATCCTATCCTGTCGGCAAATTCGTAGATATCATCGATCGAGGAAAGCTCCTTCCACCGCGGCTGGTCGACCCCGAGGCTGTCGAGCATTGCCGAGAACTTATGCCTGTTCTCGGCACGGTCGATTGAAAGAGGGGAGGTTCCGAGTACCGGAACATTCTCCCTGAACAGTCTCATTGCCAGGTTGTTGGGTATCTGCCCGCCCACTGAGACGATCACACCCCTGGGATTTTCGATATCGACAATATCGAGGACCCTTTCGAATGTGAGTTCGTCGAAATAAAGGCGGTCGCAGGTATCGTAGTCGGTGCTGACGGTTTCGGGATTATAGTTAATCATTATCGCTCTCTGACCTTCCTTCCTGATGGTATCAACAGCATTCACTGAGCACCAGTCGAACTCCACACTGGATCCTATCCTGTATGCACCCGAGCCCAGGACGATTACCGATTGCTTGTCGTTCTCGGGTTTAATGTCGTGTTCGGTTCCGCTGTAGGTGAGGTACAGGTAATTTGTGACGGCCGGGTATTCAGCAGCAAGAGTGTCGATCTGTTTCACGAAGGGCACAATTCCCAGCATTTTCCTTCTGTACCTGACTTTCAGCAGATCCTCGTTTATCTCAGCAGGCCTGGATCGCATGACATGCCTTGCTATCTGGAAGTCGCTGAAACCGTATACCTTGGCATGTGCAAGAAGTTCAGGCGGCAATGTCTCAAGGGATGTGCATCTGCATAGCTCGTCCTTGATGCCGATGATGTTTTTAAGCTTGTGGAGGAACCATTTGTCGATCATGGTAAGCTCATGGATCCTGTCGATTGAAATACCCCTGTCGAGAGCTTCCGCGATAGAGAAGATCCTCATGTCGGTAGGCTCTGCAAGTTCGGTTTCGATATCCCTGAACCTGATCTCACGGTTGCCTGTAAAACCGTGCATTCCCTGCCCGATCATCCTGAGACCTTTCTGAATAGCTTCCTCGAAATTCCTTCCTATCGACATCACTTCTCCCACACTCTTCATGCTGCTGCCTATGGCATGGGAGACACCTTCGAACTTGTTGAGGTCCCAGCGGGGTATCTTGCACACAATGTAATCGAGGGCTGGTTCGAAGCAGGCAGTAGTCGTTTTTGTGACGGAGTTCTTAAGTTCGTGGAGGCCGTAACCAATACCGAGTTTGGCAGCGACGAAAGCAAGAGGATATCCTGTTGCCTTTGAGGCCAGGGCGCTTGAGCGCGAGAGCCTGGCATTTACTTCTATAACCCTGTATTCTTCGGAGTCGGGCGACAGTGCATACTGGACATTGCATTCTCCCACTATTCCGATATGTCTTATGATCCTTATTGAAAGTTCCCTGAGCTTATGGTATTCGCTGTTGGTGAGGGTTTGAGAGGGAGCGACCACGATGCTTTCCCCGGTATGGATACCGAGAGGATCGAAATTCTCCATGTTGCAGACAGTGATGCAGTTATCGTATCTGTCGCGGACAACTTCATATTCAACCTCTTTCCAGCCTTTGAGTGATTCCTCTACCAGTATCTGGCTGGTGTAGGAAAATGCCCTGGCTGCCAGTGCCCGGAGCTCCGTGGCATCTGCCGCGAATCCGCTTCCCTGGCCTCCAAGAGTGTAGGCGGCCCTGATGATCACCGGGTATCCCAGCTTCCCGGCAGCCTCAAGAGCTTCATCGACTCCGTTCACCGCTATGCTCCGCGGTGTTTTCACATTTATCTGGTCGAGTTTTTTCACAAAAAGCTCCCTGTCCTCGGTATCCATAATTGCCGTCACCGGGGTGCCCAGTACCTTTACATGGTACTTTTCAAAAGCCCCTGCCCTGAACAGCTCTGTTCCGCAATTCAGGGCTGTCTGGCCGCCAAATGAAAGCAGAATGCCGTCGGGACGTTCCTTTTTTATTACTTTCTCAACATAATGTGGTGTAACAGGAAGGAAGTATATCTTTCCTGCCAGGTCCTCGGAAGTCTGGACTGTTGCTATATTGGGATTTATAAGGACTGTTTTTATTCCCTCTTCCCTGAGAGCTTTGAGAGCCTGCGATCCTGAGTAATCAAATTCCCCGGCTTCTCCTATCTTGAGCGCTCCTGATCCTAGGATCACAACTTTTTTCCACTTGTCTGCCATCATCGGGATTTGCCGTCAAAAATATACAAAATTTTCAAAAAGGGACCGGGTTATTAATAAAATGAATATATTTGCAACCAAAATGCATAAATATGCAAAAGACAAAAAGGCTTCTGGCAATTGAAAAGATAATAGACGGGGAAGCAGTATCCTCGCATGAAGCACTGCTGAAGAAGCTGAGGTCGAGGGGAATCAGCTGCACCCAGGCTACACTGTCGAGGAATCTCCGTGAGATAGGTGCCGGCAGGATCCCCGACGGGAAAGGCGGGTACAGGTATTCACTGACCGGCAAGAATACTGATACCCCTGCGCCTTCAGCTAGGATGCAGGTGCTTCCGGCTATCACCGACATTATCGACGCGAAAGGACTTCTGGTGATAAGGACCTTTCCGGGGAATGCCAATAATACCGCTATTTATATAGACAATACTTCAAGGTACGAAATAGCCGGAACGATAGCCGGAGACGATACAATCCTGGTAATCCCGCGCGACGGAGTGACGAACCACCAGGTTCATAACTGCCTCGAGGTTATTCTGCCGGGGCTTCATGAACAGATAAAAGCCAAATGATTATGGGTGCTTGAAAATCAATTATTTGCCCCATCCCTAAAGGGAGTAATTGATTTTCTTCGCACCCTGCAGGGTCAGGGGCCAACGAAGAAAATCATTAAATAATATTACAATAATTTAATAAATATTAAGATGAAGGAAAAAGTAGTGCTGGCGTACAGCGGAGGTCTGGATACATCTGTTATCCTGAAATGGCTTATAGACAGGAATTATGAGGTAATAGCATTCATTGCCGATGTCGGACAGAAGGAAGACTTCGCTGAGTGCAGGAAGAAAGCCCTGTCGCTGGGAGCCTCAAAGGTCATAATCGAAGATCTGAAAAGGGAATTCATTGAGAAGTATGTGCTGAAGGCTATCATGGCAAATGCCATTTACGAAGACAGGTACCTGCTTGGCACAGCCCTTGCCAGGCCTCTGATAGCCATGAAGCAGATCGAAGCCGCTAAAAAGGAGGGAGCTTTTGCCGTTGCCCATGGAGCCACCGGCAAAGGAAACGACCAGGTGAGGTTCGAACTCTGTTATTATGCATTAATGCCGGGAGTAAAGGTCATTTCCCCGTGGAAAGACAGGGAATTCCTGGCGCAGTTCAAGGGAAGGACAGACCTTCTGAAATATGCCGCCGAGAAGAACATACCCGTAAAAGCCAGCATCGACAAGCCCTACAGCGAGGACGACAATCTCATGCACATAAGCCATGAAGCCGGGATTCTGGAGGATCCGATGTACACCCTTCAGAAAGGTATGCTGGAGAAGATGGTGTTGCCCCAGGATGCTCCCGATGAGGAAACAAGAATAGTGATCCACTTCAAGAACGGTCTTCCGGTAAAGCTGATCAACAAGGAAGACGGAACCGTAAAGGAAGATCCGTATGAAATGTATGTATACCTTAACGACCTTGCAGGAAGGAATGGCATAGGCCTGCTCGACATGGTTGAGAACAGGTTCGTGGGTATCAAGTCGCGCGGTGTTTATGAAACCCCGGCTGCCACAGTTCTTCATATTGCTCACAAGGACATTGAAGGAATAGCGATGGACAGGGAGGTTATGAGACTTGTAAGCATGCTGACCCCCAAATTTGCGGAGATAATATACAACGGATTCTGGTTCAGCCCGGAAATGGACTTCCTGATGGCTGCCATCGAGAAAAGCCAGGAGCTTATTGACGGAAGCGTCCACCTCTGCCTGTACAAGGGAAATGTTCTTGTGGAAGGAAGGGAATCGCCTTCATCCCTGTATAACAAAAAGCTTTCGAGCATGGATATTGAAGGCGGTTTCGACCAGACCGACAGCAAGGGATTCATCAGGATAAATGCAATTAGGCTGATGGCTCACAGGGCAATTGTTGAAGAGAGTAAAGGCAGAAAATAAACTGTATGTTGCTAGTTACTAGTTGCTAGTTGCTAGTTATAGTAATCAGTAGCAACCAGAAACCAGCAACCAGCAACCTGCAACATCTTAATAATTACCACAATTCTAATAATATAAAGAATGAAACTCTGGGAAAAAGGCATCAACCCCGAACCTGCAATAATCGAGTTCACGGCAGGAAGGGACAGAAAGACGGATCTCCACCTTACAAAGTGGGATATTGTCGGATCGATGGCACACGTGATAATGCTCGGGGATGTGGGGCTTATCAGCAGCGATGAAAGGAACGAAATGCTAAAGGCACTTCATTCTCTTTTCGTATGGGATGAGAAGGGAAGCCTGGTAATTGAAAAGGATGTGGAAGACATCCATTCCCAGATCGAAAAGGAAATGGCTTCGATACTGGGCACCACAGGGCGTAAGATCCATACCGGCAGGTCGAGGAACGACCAGGTGCTTGTCGACATAAGGCTGTATATGCGTGAGGAGATAGACAATCTTGCTCACCAGATGCAGAAACTCTTCTCAAGACTGCAGTCTTTAAGCGACCAGTACAGGGAGGTGCTTCTGCCGGGATATACCCACATGCAGCCGGCAATGCCATCATCGTTCGGGTTGTGGTTTGGCTCCTACGCAGAGTGTCTCGCCGACGACCTCCTTGTCCTTTCAGCAGCAAGAGCCCTGAACAACCGTAATCCTCTCGGAACCGCGGCCGGGTTCGGGACAACTCTGCCGCTGAACCGGAAACTGACATCGGAACTGCTTGAATTTGACGATCTTCTGTACAATTCCGCCTATGCATCCCTGAGCCGGGGAAAGGTGGAGATGGCTATAGCGTCTGCCCTGGCTTCGGTAGCCCAGACCCTTGGAAGGTTTTCCATGGACATCTGTCTTTACATGACTGCCGAATTCCGTTTTATTGATTTCCCCGATGAATATGTGACCGGATCAAGCATCATGCCGCAGAAGAGAAATCCTGACGTTTTCGAGCTCATAAGAGGGAGGTCGAATGTCATCCAGGCTCTTCCCAACGAGATCGCCATGCTCATCTCCAACCTGCCTTCTGGGTACAACCGCGACCTTCAGCTGCTGAAGCAGATCGTGTTTGATGCCTTCGATGACGTTAAGGAGTGCATGGAGATCATGCTGCTCATGCTCAACAATATTAAAGTCCGCAGGAACATCACTGACAACACGCTTTATAATACCATTTTCAGCACCGAGGAGGTCAACAGGCTGGTAAAGCAGGGAATTCCCTTCAGGGATGCCTACAAGGCGGTTGCTGACATTGTCAAGAACGGACCGTTCTCAAGGACATCAGTTAATGATTATGTTCATGAGGGCAGCATCGGGAACCTCTGTAATGAGGAAATCGCATCGATCTTCAGCGAGAGGATGAAATGCTTTAAAAACAAGTCAGCTGGCGAACTGGCTGACAAGATGATGGGGTACGTTAAATGATTTGAATTAAGAACAACGAACAAACAAACAGAGAAGTAAGAGTTTCTGAGTTCTGAATTCGATTGATCAGATGTTCTTACTTCAGATTTCTTTGGATATTCTCTATAAACTCATCGAACAGGTAATCCGTGTCCGTCGGGCCGCCGGAAGCCTCCGGATGGAACTGGGTTGAGAAAAAAGGCTTCGACCTGTGTTTCATTCCCTCGTTGGTTTTATCGTTTATGTTCACGAAGAAAGGTTCCCACTCCTGTGCAAGTGTTTTGTTGTCAACGGCAAAACCGTGGTTCTGGGATGTGATGTAGGCTTTGTTGGTGCCAACCTGGATAACAGGCTGATTATGACTGCGGTGTCCGTATTTGAGCTTATAGGTATCAGCACCGGAAGCCAGGGCCATAAGCTGGTTCCCAAGGCAGATCCCCATTACAGGAATATCCTTCCCGAAGGATTTTCTGATATTGTCAATTGCAGTGACACACATTTTAGGATCGCCCGGGCCGTTTGAGAGAAAGAGCCCGTCATATTCTTCCGTGTGGTAGTCATAATCCCACGGAACCCTTATTATCGTCGTGTCCCTTTTAAGAAGATTCCTGATGATATTATACTTCACGCCGCAGTCGACCAGGATTATCCTGTACCTGCCGGAGCCGTACGTCTTCCTTGTGCGTGTGCTTACCTCAGCAACCAGGTTTACCTTGTTCGGATCGTAGAATTCCGTTTCAGTTCCGTCTGGTTCAAGTTTTCCGAGCATTGCACCTTTCTCCCGGATCCTCTTGGTGAGTGCCCTGGTGTCTATGCCGTATATTCCGGGGATATTATTTCTTTTCAGCCATTCATCGAGGCTCTCAGATGCGTTCCAGTGGCTGTACTCGAAGGAATAATCAGAAACTATCAACCCTGAAATATGGATTGAAGAAGATTCATAGAACATGTAAAGATCATTTTCCTCACTTTTTGCGGGAGCCCCGTAGTTTCCCACGAGAGGATAGGTGAGGCACAGGAGCTGGCCCCTGTAGGATGGATCTGTAAGACTTTCAGGGTAACCTGTCATGGCCGTATTGAAGACCACCTCGCCCGCGGCGGGAACTTCAGCACCGAAGGATCTTCCGAAGTAAACCGTGCCGTCCTCGAGGGTCAGCTTTACTCTTGTGTTTTCAGTATTTGCCATATTGCTGCTAATTCTGTTTTACTGACAATCAGCTGTTTATATTTTTCCTGATCCCTTCCGCAGCTGCTCCTATCTGTTCCATTGCCTTCCTCACAGTTGAACGCGGCGCTGCAAGGTTCATCCTCATGAAACCTTCTCCTCCCTTGCCAAAGGAAGATCCCTCATTCAGTCCCACGCCTGCCTTGCTGACAAAAAAATCCTTAATCTCACTGCCTGTCATGGCCAGTTTTCTGCAGTCGAGCCAGATCATGTAAGTGGCCTCGGGCATAACGGGGATTATTTCCGGGATGTGTTCCTCGCAGAATTCCTTAACAAGGGCAGCATTCAGGGCTATGTATCTCATCAGCTCATCGACCCATTCACCGCCCCCTGAGTATGCTGCTGCGGAGGCAATATTGCCGAAAATATTCCCGTTGCCGATATGGAGGCTGTCGATCTTCTTTATAAAGTATTTCCTTAGCACAGGATTGGAAATGATTACCGATGATGTTGAAAGTCCCGCCAGGTTAAAAGTCTTGCTGGGCGCAATGCAGGTTACCGTTATATCAGCTGCATCTGCAGAGAGTGAGGCTACTGGCGTGTGCTTATATCCGGGCATGATGAGATCGCAATGGATCTCGTCGGAAAGGATAAGTATTTTGTTTTCGAGGCAGAAGCTTACGAGTTAATTCAGTTCCCCGGCACTCCAGGCCCTTCCGACCGGATTATGCGGATTGGAGAGGATGATCATTGTAGTATTGGCGGTGACTGACCGCTTCAGCGAATCAAGGTCCATTCTCCAGTAGCCGTTCTCTTCAACCAGCGGGTTGAGGAGAAGGTTCCTGCCGTGGCTCTCAACTGCAGAAAAGAAAGGAGTGTAAACAGGGGGCTGGATAATTACAGTATCTCCCGGGCGGGTAAAGGCAAGAGTTGAGAGGTTAAGGGCAGGCACTATGCCGGGACTGAAGCAGATCCAGTCCTTCTCCACTTTCCATTTATGCCTTGTGTCCAGCCACCGGATCATCGTACTGAAGTACTCTTCAGGGCGGAAGGAGTATCCGTAAATTTCATGACCGACCCGTTCCCGGAGCTTTTCAGTTATGAAGGAAGGTGTCCGGAAGTCCATATCGGCCACCCACATGGGAATTATGTCTGCCCTTCCGAATGTTTCCTGCCGGAGGTCGTATTTTATGCAGTCTGTCCCTTCACGCGGAACCGGTTCTTCAAAATTCCATTTCATCGGGTTGCTGTGTCAGCTCAGGGGCGCAAAGTTATAAAAAGTTTGGTGTGCCAGGAGTTACCGGAGTGCCTAAAGAGCCCGGTATTATTTAAGACATTTTATCAATCGCGGTCTATTATATAATATTTTTACTATTTTTATAGTCAGTTTAAAATAACATAATTTAAAAGATTATCATATGAAAAAGGCATTAGTGTTGCTGGTAATACCACTTGTCCTGATAAGTCTTTCCGGTATTACCGGATGCAGGCAGAAGTCACAGAAGGAAAAGGTCGAAATAGGTATAGTCGACACTCTTTCGGGTCAGATAGAAGATTACCCGATCCCGACCTCTGCCGAGGTAATAAAAATGCTTTCGGAACTCGATGTAGCTTACCAGTTTGGTATAACCAACCCGGTGGAGAATGCATCCAGGTATATCAGCAGCACCTCCAGGGCCATAAACATGGGTGTCTTCGGTGCGGACCTGAGCTACTGCACCGTTTATAATATAAGCCAGGAAGTACTTAATTATCTTGACGGCATAAGGGTTCTTGCCAACGAGCTTAATATGTCGAAGATTTATGATGTTTCGCTCTACGACAAGCTCAAGGCCAATTCAGACAGCAAGAACCTGCTTGTTGATATTCTTACGGAAGCCTTCAAGACCACGTACAATTACCTGGCGGAAAATGAGCAGCAGAACCTGGCTCTTCTGGTAGTAGGAGGTGCCTGGGTTGAAGGCATGTACCTCACCTGTCATGTTTCAGAACAAGCCTATAATGTTGCCGGGATCTCAAGAAATCTTATCGAACAGAAAAAATCATTTGAAACATTTGAAGAAATCACGGCATCCTATAAAACAGACCCAGGCATAGCTGATTTCCTGGCAAAGCTTGAACCTATACGGAAAGTGTATGCAGGACTGACAACCAGTCTTACAACCCAGGATATAATAAATATCACCAAAGCCATTGCAGAAATAAGGGCTCAGATCATACAGTAATATAAAATAACCGGACTGACCGCAAAGACCATGACTTTGCGGTCTTTTTTTTATAAGATGTCTTTATGAGGGAATCGGTACTTTTAGCACTGATCCATATTTTCGCGATCGTTTCCACTGTCAATCCTGCCGGGATAACTTCCCGCGGCAGGAAGATACTTCGCAGTTACCTCAGGCGCTATTTGAACAGGGAGCTCGAAGAGGAGTACTATGCCCTCTTCGAAAATAACCTGGAATTCTATTCTAATGAACTCAAGAGCGTCGACAAGTCAGAGCTGGCTGATGAGGATTCACTGATTTCCTTCCAGATAACAAACATATGCAGGCAGATAAAGAAGGGCCTCTTCCTTGAGGAACGCATGCTGGTATTCCTTCAACTTATGGAATTTGCATTCGAGGACGGCATGATCTCCGAACAGGAAATGAATATTGTAAGTATCGTCGGAAAGACCTTCAATATTTCAAAGAAGGAATTCGACAATGCCTCTGCATTTATGATAGGAAGGAACTTTGACAACATCTCCCCTGAATGCGTACTGATAATTGAAAGCGACAAGCCCGAAGCCTCCGGTGCCCCGGTCTATGCAAACTATGAAAAATGGAGACATATAAGGATCAGGGGATTCAAGGGACACATGATCGTTCTTCACATCGAGAGCTCCGGGATGCTGCTCCTTACTTACGACGGACCCCTGGCACTTTATTTCAAGGGAAGGGATATAATAGCCTGCAGGCCTTATCTCCTGGAACGGGGTGTGAACATAAAAGGGATTGGCATAGAACCGGTATATTATTCAAAGATCTACAAGAAGTTCGTCTCGGGCGGTTTCCAGGAAAGAGTTTTATTTGAGGGGCATGATATTGAATTCCTCTTTAAGAACTCCGACAACGGCGTGAGGAAAATGAATTTCAAGGTTGAGTCGGGGAACATGATCGGCATTATGGGGGGGAGCGGCGTCGGGAAATCGACCATGCTGAATATGCTTCATGGCAAGATCCGTCCGCTGACCGGCAATATTTATATAAACGGGCACGACATAAACGAAGAAGCTTCACTGGTGAAAGGCTTGATCGGATATGTGCCTCAGGACGACATGCTTATTGAAGAGCTCAGCGTTTACCAGAACCTCTACTTCAATGCCAGGCTTTGTTTCGGCGATTATACGGAAGAGCAGCTAAAGGCAACTGTTGACAAGGTACTTATCGACCTCGACCTGTACGACATAAAGGACCTTCAGGTGGGGGATATGCTTAATAAGAAGGTTAGCGGGGGCCAGAGAAAAAGGCTGAACATCGGACTTGAGCTGATGCGCGAACCTGTGGTGCTTTTCATTGACGAACCGACATCGGGGCTGTCGTCGTTCGATTCGGCGAAAGTTATGGCCCTTCTTAAGAATCAGTCCCTGAGAGGGAAACTGGTCTTTGCTATCATACACCAGCCTTCCTCCGATATACTTAAGAAGTTCGACAGGTTGTGGATACTCGACAAGGGCGGCTACATGATATACGATGGTGATCCCGTGGAGGCTCTTGTATATTTCAAGACGGAAACCTCGCAGGCCAACGCGTCGGAAAGTGAGTGTCCGAATTGCGGCAATATAGAGACAGACGATATCCTGCAGATTGTCGAGGTAAAAGTTATCGACAATGAAGGTCTTCCAGGGAAGGAAAGACAGGTCAGCCCTATGGAATGGTACGACAAGTACAGGAAGAAAATGATGCCTGCCAGTTTGCCGCCCCCGGAAAAAACAGCTGTTTCACCCGGTAATTTCAAAGTGCCCGGCAAGTCGAGCCAGATAAAAACCTTCATAAAAAGAAACATTATCCGAAAACTGGCTGACCAGCAATACATGATCATTAACCTTCTTGAGGCTCCCCTGCTTGCCCTCATACTCGGATATATATCAAAGTATAGCCAGGATGGCAGGTACGTGTTTGCTGATAATATCAATTATCCGGTCTTCCTTTTCATGTCGATCATCGTTGCCCTGTTCATCGGGCTTACCGTAAGCGCTGAGGAGATATACAGGGACAGGAAGATTCTGGAACGCGAGAAATTCCTCAACATAAGCCGTCTGAGCTACCTTGTTTCCAAGCTCAACTTCCTTTTCATTCTTTCGGCAATTCAGACACTTTCGTTCGTAGTGGTGGCAAGCCTGATACTTGAGATAAGGGGGATGCTGTTTCAGCAGTGGCTTATTCTCTTCTCGGCAGCCTGCTTTGGAAACCTCCTGGGGCTGAACATTTCAGCAGGCATGCGGACCGCTGTCAGTATTTACATTCTCATTCCGCTGCTGCTCGTGCCTCAGCTTATCCTTGGGGGGGCCATGATCAGGTTTGACGACCTCCATAAAGCCTTCACAAGGAAGATCTATGTGCCTGTAATAGGCGATATTATGGCAACAAGGTGGGCCTATGAAGCTCTTACTGTTGAACAATTCAAGTCGAACAGGTTCGAAAAACCCTTTTTTAAGTATAATATGGAGCTCAGCAGGAACGAATGGAACACAGCATTCCTTCTCCCGGTGCTCAAAGTAAAGGTTGATGAATGCATTGCCGCCGGCAAGCGGGACGAATACCGGGAATTATCGAAGAACAATCTTGTGAAGCTGAACTACCATATCAGGGAACTTTCAGAACTGACCGGAGTGAATCCCGGCAATTGGATGTCGGATATGAATTATGAAAGGTTCACTGAATTTACCGGAACCGAGGCGAAGGTCTTCCTCGACAGTGCAAGAAGTGCCATGAGGAGGAATATAAAAATGATCACTTTCAGCCGCGACTCCCTATATAAGGCATTGACGAGCAAAATGGGAGAGGCGAGACTGCTAAGGCTCCGCGAAACCGATTACAACAACAAGCTGGCTGATTTTGTCCTTAATCGTCTTGCGATCAGCAGGATATATGAATCTGAGCGCAGGCTTATCCAGAAGTCGGATCCCGTATACATGCCTCCCGGATCTAAACATGGCCGTGCTCATTTCTATGCGCCTTACAAGATGATTGGCAACCTCAGGATCGATACGCTCATATTCAACATTGCCATGATCTGGTTAATGACGGCAGGATTATTCGCTGCACTTTACTATAATCTCCTGAAGCGTTTTATAGTCTGGCTCGACAGTCTCAAGCTGCCCATCAGGAGGCGATTCGGCAGGGAACTTCTTGAGAAATGATCCGGTGAAATTGAATATTATAAGAAGGTGAGAGTAAGGGCAAAGAGGAATCTCGGACAGCATTTCCTCAGGGATAAGGCTGTTGCACTGAGGATTGCGGGAACTCTCACAGGCAAAGGGTATAATTCAGTATTGGAAATAGGACCGGGGACAGGTGTCCTGACTGAATTTCTCCTTGAAAGGGATTTTG
This sequence comes from Bacteroidales bacterium, assembly GCA_025454775.1. Classification (GTDB taxonomy): domain Bacteria; phylum Bacteroidota; class Bacteroidia; order Bacteroidales; family VadinHA17; genus LD21. The sequence goes on from JALONU010000002.1 coordinate 14,443, forward strand.
CCGATTTCAGGGTAATTGAGATCGACAACGAATCAGCTTATTATCTCAGGGAACGCTTTCCGTCGCTGGAGGTCCTCAGGGGGGATTTCCTGAAAATGGACCTTGGGAGCGGCTTTCCGGAAAGGATTGCCGTGACAGGGAATTTCCCGTACAACATCTCATCCCAGATACTTTTCAGGGTCCTTGAGTACAGGGACCGGGTTGTCGAGCTCACCGGCATGTTCCAGAAAGAAGTTGCTGAAAGGGTCTGCGCCAGCCCAGGAAATAAAGTCTATGGGATTTTGAGTGTTCTGATACAGGCATATTATGACACTGAGTACCTGTTTACGGTTCCGGAGCATGTCTTTTCTCCGCCGCCAAAGGTTAAATCAGGTGTTATCAGGCTGCTCAGGAACAACGTTGAATCTCTAGGCTGTGATGAAGCCCTTTTTATAAGGGTGGTGAAAGCTGCTTTCAACCAGAGGCGTAAAACCCTGAGGAATTCATTAAGGTCGGCATTTATGCTGGCTGCCGGGGACTGCAGTTATTTTAAAATGAGACCCGAGCAGCTTTCGGTCAGCCAGTTCGTCGAGCTTACCAGGTGGGTCGATGTGAACAGGATCCTATCCAAATGAATAGCCGATAGCATCGACAGGATTCATCTTTGCGGCCGACCATGCAGGAGCGTATCCCGCGATTATCCCAATTATACCGGAGATTGAAACGGCAAGAATGATATTCCCGAAGGTCAGGTGCATATTAAGATCAGACTGGACGTTAACTATTATTGTTGCTATAAAGATCATCAGGATGCCCAGGATCCCACCTATAAGTGACAGGAGGACCGATTCAAAGAGGAACTGGGTAAGAATGAATGAGCGCTTTGCTCCTAAGGCTTTCTGGATTCCTATGATATTGGTCCTTTCCCTGACTGAGACGAACATAATATTTGCGATTCCGAATCCTCCCACGAGGATTGAGAATCCACCTATCAGCCATCCTCCGATATTTATGCCGGCGAAGACCCCTTCGAATCCCTGGGTGATCATACTCGCCCTGTTTATGGAGAAGTTTGCCGTTTCCTCAGGTTTCAGCCTGCGGGCGGCACGCAGAACCATTGTAACCTCATCTGTCAGTTCCTGAACAGGCACATCCGGTTTAGCTTTTACCATCACAACCGAGTTGAGGAACCTGCTTCTCATGTTTATGAAATTCCTTCCGAAGTTATATGGGATGAGAGTAACCTCGTCCATGCCGCTGTCGCTTATTCCTCCCTTGCCTTCTTTTTTAAAGACACCAATGATGTTCGTTTTATTGCCGCCTATGGTAACCTGTTTTCCGATGGGGTTGACTTTTTCGAAGATGCGATTTGCCACTTCAGATCCTAAGATAGCAACGTTTTTTCCTGATGCCGATTCCTCCGGCGAGAAGTACCTGCCTTTTTCGATTTCGAACGACCTGAGGTTCTCGAATTCATGTGTAACAGCAATGACCGCAGCATCGTTTGCCTGGTTCTGGCGGTATTTTAGATTCTGCGGCTGGAACACATAGAAGCATGCATTTTCGGTTTTTTCCGACTTGTCGAGTATTGCCTCGTAGTCAGATGCCCCTACAGACGGCCATTTCATTATATCCCACCATTCAAGGTTGGGGTCGAATGACCATGGCCATTTCTGAACGTAAACAACATTTTCACCCAAAGAGGCGATGGAATCGCGGATAGCTTTTTCCATCCAGTCGATCACGGTGAAAACCGAAATTATGGAAAATATCCCTATCGTTATGCCGAAAAGCGAAAGGAATGTTCTTAACTTATTGACGGTTACTGAATTCACCGCAAACAGAAAACTCTCCCTTAATAGTCTTAAAAACATTATTCAATTGTTAACAACAAAAATGAGGTTCAAAGATAAAAAATATTACTTTTAAACGCCTTAAAAACTGCCATCAGACTAATATTCAGTAAATGAGCGACAAGAAAATAAAGAGTGCCCTTGTTTCTGTATTTTACAAGGACGGCCTTGATGAGATAGTAAGAACCCTGCACAATCTCGATATAAAGATCTGGTCTACAGGCGGTACATGGACTTTCATCAATAACCTGGGAATACCTGCGGAGAAAGTTGAGGATCTTACCACTTATCCGTCAATACTCGGAGGAAGGGTTAAGACCCTCCATCCGTCTGTTTTCGGCGGCCTGCTTGCCAGGCGTTCAAACAGCGAAGACCTCGGACAACTGAAGAAATACGGGATCCCGGAAATAGATATTGCCATTGTAGACCTGTATCCGTTTGAGGAAACGGTCAGGAACGTAAAAGATGAAGACGAAATAATAGAGAAGATAGATATTGGAGGCATCTCACTCATACGGGCTGCTGCAAAGAACTACAATGATGTGGTGATCATTTCCGGGAGAGATCAGTACCCTGCACTCAGGGATCTGCTCGACAGGAAAAAGGGTTTTACCTCACTTGAGGAAAGAAGATATTTTGCAGCATGCGCCTTCAGCACAACTTCGAGATATGATACTGCCATCTTCAGATACTTCAATGCAGGGGCAGGCATAAATGTTTTCAGGGAAAGCATAGACGTTTCCTATCCTTTGCGATACGGCGAGAACCCTCACCAGAAAGGAATCTTCTATGGAGATCCGGGCCTGCTGTTTGATAAACTGCACGGCAAGGAGATCTCTTACAACAACCTGCTCGACATTGAATCTGCCCTCAGCCTGATAGATGAATTCACGGAAACCACTATTGTGATAATAAAGCACAATAATGCATGCGGAGCAGCTTCGCGGAACACTGCCCTGGAGGCATGGAAAGATGCACTTGCCTGTGATCCGGTATCGGCATTCGGGGGAGTCATTGCCACCAATGTTCCTGTCGACGATGAAACAGCGGCAGAAATGGATAAGATCTTTTTTGAAATTGTCATTGCTCCCGGCTTTACTCCCGGTGCTCTCAGCATCCTTCAGCAGAAGAAGAACAGGATAATACTTAGCCGGAAGCAAAAAGCAGGCACAGCATACAATTTCAGGTCTCTGCTTAACGGGGTTCTCTGGCAGGAAAGGGATAACAGTACCCAGGCCGGAAGTGATATGAAACCTGTTTCGAAAAGACTGCCGGAACCTTCAGAAATTGAAGATCTTGTTTTTGCCAACATCCTGGTCAAGCACAGTAAGTCGAACGCCATTGTGCTGGCCAGGAACAAGCAGTTGTGCGCCAGCGGAATAGGGCAAACATCGAGGGTTGATGCCCTGAAACAAGCCATTGAGAAGGCGGCGGCTTTCGGGTTCAGCCTGAAAGGTGCCGTGATGGCATCGGATGCATTTTTCCCGTTCCCCGATTGTGTCGAGATAGCTCACAAGGCCGGGATTACTGCCGTTGTGGAACCCGGAGGTTCAGTGCGCGACCAGGAATCTGTTGATTACTGCTCCGCGAACGGCATGGCAATGGTGTTTACGGGGATTAGACATTTTAAGCACTAATTTTAATCGATTATATTCAATGGGATTATTTTCTTTTCTGACGCAGGAGATAGCTATAGACCTGGGAACGGCAAATACGATAATCATTCACAACGATAAGATAGTTGTGGATGAGCCTTCCATAGTTGCCATCGACAAGAACACAGGGAAGCTCATAGCAATAGGAGAGCAGGCCAGGCAGATGCACGGCAAGACACATGAGAACATAAAGGTTATCAGGCCTTTGCGCGATGGTGTTATCGCCGATTTCAATGCCGCCGAACTCATGATAAGGGGAATGATCAAGATGATCAACAAGGGTCCTCAGCTTTTTGCACCTTCACTCAAAATGGTGGTCTGCATCCCCTCAGGGAGCACGGAAGTGGAAATTCGAGCCGTTCGCGACTCTTCGGAACATGCGGGAGGCCGCGACGTATACATGATTTATGAACCAATGGCAGCGGCAATAGGCATTGGGCTCGACGTAGAAGCTCCTGAAGGAGCCATGATAATCGACATCGGCGGAGGGACAACGGAAATAGCGGTGATCGCCCTCGGGGGTATAGTCTGCAACAAGTCTATCAGGATCGCCGGAGACGGGTTTACAGCAGATATCCAGGCATATATGAGGCACCAGCACAATATCAAGATCGGAGAGAAGACGGCTGAGGATATCAAAATTGCCGTAGGAGCTGCCCTCCCGGATATAGATGATCCGCCAGCCGATTATGTGGTAAGGGGTCCCAACATTATGACCGCTCTTCCTATCGAGGTCCCGGTTTCGTACCAGGAGATAGCATACTGCCTCGACAAATCACTGTCAAAAGTGGAAGCCGCCCTGCTGAGCGTACTTGAACAAACTCCTCCCGAACTTTATGCCGACATTGTGAACAGGGGGATCTATATGGCAGGAGGAGGATCGCTGCTGAGAGGTCTTGCACGAAGGTTCACCGACAAGATCAACATCAACTTCAACGTTGTGGAGGATCCTCTTCATGCTGTTGCAAGGGGCACCGGAGTAGCCCTCAAGAATGTGGATAAGTTTCCTTTCCTTATGAGATAAAAGGTTTTCATGAATGAGAAACCTGCTCAACTTTCTGGCAAAGTACAACCACCTGATCGTCTTTATCATTCTGGAGAGCATTGCACTGTACATGCTGGGCACGGCAAACAGCTATCATAATACAAGGATAGTGAGAGGCATCAGGGGCCTTGCAGGAGGTTTTGAAAGGAGAGTCAGTAACGTTAGATCATATTTTCACCTCAGGACGATCAGTCAGTCCCTGGCGAGAGAGAATGCCCTCCTTCGGACTTCACTCGACCGGTACAGGGGAGAGCAGGGTAAGGTTTTTTTTTCGGTAACCGACACAGTACTGTCTCAGAGGTATACCTATACATCGGCACAGGTAATCAATAATTCGGTAAACAGGCAGAAGAACTTCTTCACTGTCGACAAGGGAAGACTGCATGGGATCACTCCCGACATGGCTGTAATAGCCGACAATGCAGCAGCCGGAATCATTGTCGGATGTTCTGACAACTATTCAGTGGCAATGTCGCTGCTGAACCTCGATTTCAGGCTGAGCGCCAGGTTTCGGTCGAACAGCTATTTCGGATCATTGAGCTGGGACGGAAGGGATGACAGGCATGCTGTTCTGAGTGAAATACCTCAACATGTAACTTTTGGCCTAGGCGATACCATAGAAACAACAGGATATTCTGCTGTTTTTCCCGAGGGTGTCCTGATAGGCACGGTAAGCGATTTTGAGAAAACAGGCGGTGACTTTTTCACTATCGGTGTCCTTCTTGCCAACGACTTCAGGCAGATCAGGCATGTCACTGTAATTGGCAGCCTGATGAAAGAGGAACAACTGGAACTTGAAAACCTTTATAAATGATCAACAGGCTTGCAAGGTTCGCAATAATCTTTGTGCTGCTGATACTGATGCAGATACTTCTGTTCAACAACATTCAGTTCAGCGGATATGTAAATCCATACATATATATATTATTCATACTCCTTCTGCCCATCGAAATTCCTGCATGGCTGCTTCTGATCATTTCTTTCGCCACAGGTTTCACGATCGACATCTTTACAGGAACACCCGGGATGCACTCTGCTGCTACAGTCCTTGCAGGATTTATCCGTCCCTGGGTGCTCAGGCTCAGCTCTCCCCGCGACGGCTATGAAGCCGGAACCGATCCTTCAATGTTAATCTACGGATTAAGGTGGTTTCTCATCTATGCATCCATAATAGTTTTCGTTCATCATCTTGCACTGTTCTATCTTGAAGTGTTCCGTATGGCTGACTTTTTCAGGACGATGCTGAGGGTAATACTGAGCTCTGCCTTCTCGTTATCATTCATAGTTCTTCTTGAATATATCAGAAGGGGAAAATAGCCGGTCACCATGAAGGATATCTATACAAACAGGAAGTACATCATAATTACAGCCATAATAATTGTGGCCCTGGTCATTATTGTCAGGCTCTTCATTATACAGGTTGTCAAGGACACCTACAGGATGTCGGCTGACAATAACGTACTCAGGTACGTAACCCAGTATCCTGCCCGGGGACTGATATATGACCGGAACATGAAGATCATGGTTTCAAACCAGGCAGCCTATGACCTGATGGTAGTGCCCGCCCAGACAGGGAATATGGATACGGCCCTTTTCTGCTCGGAACTCGGCATTTCGCGTGATTTCTTCAACGAACGGATAAGGGCGGCCAGGAATTACAACAGGAGGTCGCCTTCGGTATTCCTGAAGCAGATCTCAGCGGAGACATATGCAAAATTTCAGGAGAAGATATTCATGTACCCGGGATTTTATGTTCAGCCCCGGACTCTGAGAAAATACTCCCGTACCGTGGCCGCTCATCTTCTGGGTTACATAAGCGAGGTCGACGAGACCCAGATCAAGAAAGACCCGTACTACAAGATGGGAGACTATATCGGCAAGCTGGGGATCGAAGAAGCGTATGAGAAGGAACTTCGCGGCACACGAGGGGTAAAGATATTTATGGTAGATGTCTTCAGCCGTGTAAAGGGTTCCTATGCCGACGGCGCTTTTGATACGCTTGCCGTTCATGGTTCCGACATAATTTCAGGAGTTGATTATGATCTCCAGGAATACGGGGAGATGCTGATGAGAAACAAGACAGGCAGTATTGTTGCTATCGAGCCGGCAACAGGTGAGATACTTGCATTAGTGTCCTCTCCTTCATATGACCCGTCACTGCTTGTAGGCAGGGTCAGGTCAGAAAACTATTCAAACCTCCAGTCGGACACTGTCCTTAAACCTTTGTTTAACAGAGCCTTCATGGCGTCATATCCTCCAGGATCGACCTTCAAGCCGATTAACGGACTCATTGCGCTCCAGGAAAAGGTCATAGTCCCTTCGACTTTATTCGGGTGCAGCAACGGATACCATGCAGGACCGATCTCGGTAGGATGTCACTCACACAGCTCTCCACTGAACCTGACAGGGGCTGTGGCAAATTCGTGCAACTCATATTTCTGCCAGGCTTACAGGAGGATACTTGAAAACCCTGAATATGGTTCCATAGCAGAAGCATTCGACAAATGGAAAACATACCTTACCGAATTCGGGTTCGGCAAAAAACTGGGATCCGAGTTCCCGAATGAGCTTAACGGGGTGATACCATCCTCTGCATATTTCGACAGATACTACGGCCAGGGAAGGTGGAAGGCGCTTACAGTGATCTCACTGGCTATCGGACAGGGAGAGATCGGAACCACTCCCCTGCAGATGGCCAATATGACTGCGGCAATAGCCAATCGGGGCTATTATTATATCCCTCATATCGTTAAATCGATAGGTGAAGAAAAGAAAATTGAACCCCGTTTCACCGAGAAGCATGTTATCAATATCGATTCTGCGAACTTCGAGCAGATAATAATGGGAATGGATGAAGCGGTGAACGGAGGAGCCGGATCGACGGCACGGGTGGCAGCCCTCAGTGATATTATAGTCTGCGGGAAAACCGGCACGGCTGAAAATCCATTTGGAAAGGACCATTCCGTTTTCATAGCATTTGCGCCGAAAGACAAACCTAAGATAGCAATAGCCGTGTATGTGGAGAACGCCGGATTCGGAGCCACATACGCAGCTCCCGTTGCCAGCCTGATGATAGAAAAATACCTCAGGGGAGATGTGAACCTGAGCCGGAAGTGGCTTGAGGAAAGAATGCTGAACCTGAACCTGAATGACTCAATACCGAAAGTTGAAGCGCAGCATTAACATATGGCAGAATATCGATAAGGTGACCATCCTTCTGTTCCTTCTGATGGTGATAATGGGCTGGTTTAATATCTATGCTGCGGTTTATAACGAGGAACACAGTCAGATACTTGATTTTTCACAGAGATACGGAAAACAGTTCATCTGGATCGTTGCTTCCATCATCCTGGCAGTCATAGTTGTAATCATCGACAGCCGGTTTTACCTGTTCTTCGCCTATTTCATCTATGCCGGTTTGATCCTCCTTTTACTTCTTGTACTCGTGCTTGGCAAGGAGATCAACGGGGCAAGGTCGTGGTTTGAATTCGGAAATATCGGCCTTCAGCCCTCGGAATTTGCAAAGGCTGCCACAGCTCTTGCCCTGGCTGCCTACCTCAACAGCCGGAAGCAGGACCTTACCAGGCTCAGGACAATCATCCCCGCGATGGTAATAATATTCCTGCCGGTGATACTGATTGCTCTCCAGCCGGACATGGGGTCGACCATCGTGTACCTGGCATTCTTCATCGTACTGTTCAGGGAAGGGATGAGCCCCTTTGTATTCATTTCAGGTCTGCTCATGCTCATTCTTTTCTTCCTTACCCTGCTGGTAAATAACTTCTACATAAAGATCGGGTTGGTGGTTGCTGCATTTGTATTTGCCTGGTTTACTGTGAGAAACCCAAGAATCTGGCTGAAGGGACTTGCCATCGTGGTTGTCACGGGAGGACTGATCTTCCTGGCAGGGCATTTCATTTTCAGATCCGGGGCCAACGATCGTATGCTGCTGATCACGGTCATCCTGGCAGGGATGCTTTTTGCATATTACATATATTCAAAAAGGGCTATGGCAGTTCTTGTCGTTTACCTGTTCCTGCTCGGAAGCATATTATATGTCAACGCCGTCGACTTTGCATTCAATCATATCATAAAGCCACACCAGAAGGAGAGGGTGGAAATAATGCTCGGCCTCAAATCTGACCCTCATGGCAAGGGTTACAATGTCAACCAGTCGATCATTTCAATAGGTTCGGGAGGCTTTTCAGGCAAGGGTTATCTCCAGGGAACACAGACAAAGTACAAGTTTGTACCGGAGCAGAGCACCGACTTCATATTCTGCACTGTAGGGGAGGAATGGGGATTCCTGGGATCGGTTGTTGTGATCGGCCTGTACGTCTTTCTTATAATAAGGCTCCTGATTATGGCAGAACGACAGCGATCCCTGTTTTCGAGGGCGTACGGCTATGGAGTTGCAGCGGTGCTCTTCATTCACTTTTTCATAAACATAGGCATGGCCATCGGGCTCATCCCTGTTATCGGGATACCTCTTCCTTTCTTCAGCTACGGGGGCAGTTCACTATGGGGCTTCACGATCCTGCTTTTCATTTTCCTCAGGCTGGATGCAGGAAGGACAGAATACCTGATATGATCAGAAGGGGATAGTTATCCTGTGCGAGATCTCTATCCCGAAATCCTTTTCAACATAATCGATCAGCTGGGGAAAGAACTCCATGAAATCCTCCTGGAGAGGGTAGTAGTTCTTTTTAAGGGCCCGGATGGCAAACCTTGTTTCGCCTGGCAGTGTGGTTCTCTTGCTGAGAGTCCTGAGAACATGTCGTATCCCTCTAATTGTCTGGTACGATTCGATCCAGTTGTTGATTATGAAAAAAGGCATCATGTCCTTGACATTCTTCGGAAGGATCTCGTAGTTGTTCACGAGAGCCCTGTAAAAATTGTAGGTAACACTTTCAAGAGGCCTCCGTGAAAAAGTGTTCCATTCCTTTGTCAGGAAATGGTCGTAAATAATATCTGTTATCACACCTGAATACTTGTGATATTTCCTCGAGAAAAATATCTTGCTTCGGTGTACCACCGGGTGCCTGTCGGTGAATCCGTCGATATGGCGGTGAAGGATTATCCCCTTGCGGACGAGGTCGGGATAGTTCAGGTAATCACGTCCCTTGACATAGTCGCCTATATAATTACCAATGATGACTTTATCTGAATCACCTGATAAGTAAATATGGGCGAGTACATTCATGCGATTAAAAAAATCATCCCGACACAAGGAATTACGGTACGCAAATTATACATTTGTCAGTTCATTCGGAAATGATTTTTGTTTATCGCAAAATAAAATATCTAACAAAAAGGAGGTTTTCATGTTCAGGAAGAATGTGGTCATCATTGGCGCAGCAGGAAGGGATTTTCATAATTTCAATACTTGCTTCAGGGGGAATGAGAATTACAACGTTGTTGCCTTTACGGCAGCCCAGATTCCGGATATTGACGGAAGGAAATATCCGAAGGAACTGGCAGGCGAGTTGTATCCCAGGGGCATCCCCATTTTCCCTGAACAGGATCTTCCGGACATAATAAAAAAATTCAGCGTAGATGATTGTGTGTTCTCATACAGCGATGTAACCTATCAGAAGGTGATGTCGGTAAGTGCTATTGTGAATGCGGCAGGAGCTAATTTTGTCCTCCTTGGTCCGTCGGCCACCATGCTTAAAAGCTCAAAACCTGTAATAGCTGTGGGAGCAATAAGAACCGGCTGCGGAAAAAGCCAGACATCAAGAAGGGTAATTGAGCTGCTGATGGACAGGGGATTAAAGGTTGTTGCCGTCCGTCACCCCATGCCCTACGGCGACCTGAATGCACAGAAAGTGCAGCGCTTTGCTGCAATAAAGGATCTTGAAAAACACAAATGCACCGTTGAGGAAATGGAAGAATATGAACCTCATGTAGTCAGGGGCAATGTGATCTATGCAGGAGTCGACTACGAGGCAATACTCAGAAAGGCGGAGAAGGACCCTTCCGGTTGCGATGTGATCCTCTGGGATGGAGGTAATAATGATTTCCCCTTCTACAAGCCCGACCTTATGATCACGATAACTGATCCTCACAGGGCAGGCCACGAACTTAAATACTATCCCGGGGAGGTGACACTGAGAATAGCCGATGTCGTTGTTATTAACAAGATGGACAGCTCAGCGCCCGATGATGTACAGACTGTAAGGGAGAGCATAGAGAAGGTAAATCCCAGGGCAACTGTCGTGGATGGTGCATCGCCCATCAAGGTTGATGATCCGTCAGTGATTGCAGGAAAGAAAGTCCTTGTCGTTGAGGATGGTCCGACTCTTACTCATGGCGAGATGAAGATAGGAGCAGGTGTTGTTGCTGCCCGTAAATTCAGGGCTTCAGAGCTGGTCGACCCGAGGCCTTATACTGTCGGAAGGCTAACCGAGACCTTCAGGCTTTACCCGGGGATAGGAACTCTGCTGCCGGCAATGGGCTACGGCGAACAGCAACTTCGCGACCTGGAGAAAACCATCAACAATACAAAATGCGACAGCGTTGTCATCGCAACACCCATCGACCTCAACAGGATTATTAAGATCAGGAAGCCCAATACGAGGGTTTACTATGATCTGCAGGAAATAGGCGATCCGAACCTGTCACAGGTTATTGATGAATTCATTAAAAAATTCAAATTAAAAGGGAAAAAATAATATTTACGCAGGGACATTGCATGCAATGTCCCTCCTGCGTTATCGGCGGGGAAATTTATCTTCTTACGCGGGCGTTGCCTTTCCAGATGCTCCACACCTGCTCCTCGTCTGCAGGTTCGGCGTAGTCCGTTACCACTGTGGTGGCCAGTGCTCCCGTTGCCCAGCCGAACTGGATCCATTTCTCCGGTTCCCATCCTTTCAGTATGGCGTAGAGCATGCCGCCCACAAACCCGTCCCCGCCTCCTATACGGTCGAGGACATGTATTTCGCGCGGTTCAACCACATGCCAGTTTTCGCCCTCAAGCATTATGGCTCCCCACAGGTGCTCATTGGTGCTTATGACCTGTCGCAGTGTAGTTCCGAACACCGATGCCCCGGGAAATGATTTCTTCACCCTGCTTATCATTTCCTTGAAGCTGCCGATCTTAGCAGCAAGATCCTTCCCGCCTTCCTCAGGGCCCTTTATACCCAGGCAAAGCTGGAAATCCTCTTCGTTCCCCACAAGAATATCGGATAATGATGCTATCTCAGCGAAAGCGGCAGAAAGCTCTTTTTCACGGTTAAGCCAGAACGAAGCCCTGTAGTTCAGGTCAAATGATATCCTGGTGCCGTGTTTTTTTGCAGCCCTTGCCAGCTCAAGGCAGAAGTTGCTGGTTTCAGGTGAAAGGGCTGCAATAAGACCCGACAGATGAAGTATCTGCACTCCTTCCGAGACAAAAAGCCTGTTGAGATCGAAATCCCTGACATTCAACGTTCTTCCGACTTCTCCCGCACGGTCGTTCTGAACCCGTGGTCCGCGCGACCCATAGCCCGAATCAGCAATATTGAACTGGTGACGGTATCCCCATGGGCTTCCCTGTTCTACTTCAATTCCTTCATAAGCTATATGGCGGCCTGCCAGGTTATCCTTGATCATCCTTGCAATAGGGCTGTCCTTTACAAAGGTTGTAAGGACCTTCACGGGCAATCCCAGGAATGACGAAACGCTTGCCACATTCGATTCGGCACTTGAGACATGCATCATGAACATGCTGCTGCTATGTACAGGCTGTCCGTTTACCGGAGTGATCCGTACGCCCATGCTGGTAGGCACTACCAGCGCCCATTTGAAATCTTTCTTAAGTTCTATTTTCATGATTGATTACAGTGTGTTTTATATCTTTTCCCTCAGTTTTTTTCCTTCTTCTTCGAAACCGGGTTTATTGAGAAGTGCGAACATATTTTTCTTATAGGCTTCCACGCCGGGCTGGTCGAAGGGATTCACGTCGAGGATATATCCGCTGACTGCGCAGGCCAGTTCAAAGAAATAGATCAGCTGACCGCAGTAGAATTCATCCAGTTCGGGCACCATGATCCTGATAACAGGTATATTGCCGTCGTTGTGGGCAAGAATTGTACCGGCTTCGGCGCTTCTATTCACTTCAGAAAGGCGTCTTCCGGCAAGGTAATTAAGCTGGTCGGAGTCGTCAGTTTCTTTGGGAATTGTAAGTTTGTGGCGTGGGCTGCCCACGGAGATCATCGTTTCAAAAAGTATACGCTGACCTTCCTGGATATACTGGCCCAGGGAATGAAGGTCAGTGGTGAAATCGACCGATGCAGGGAGTATCCCCCTGCCGTCCTTGCCTTCGCTTTCTCCGTAAAGCTGCTTCCACCATTCAGAGAAGTAGTGCAGCTTTGGAGTGAATCCAACAAGGATCTCCACCGGCCTTCCTGTCTGCAGGAGAAGGTTACGGGCTGCTGCGTACAGAAGGGCAGGGTTTGATGAGGCATTATGGTTTTTCCGCGTGACTTCACAGATCGCCTGTGCACCCTTTACCAGGTTCCTGATATCGAATCCGGCTACCGCGATCGGCAGGAGTCCTACAGGTGTCAGAACAGAATAACGCCCGCCAATGTTGTCGGGAATTACAAAGGTATCGTATCCGCTGAGCTCGGCCAGTGATTTCAGCGCTCCTTTTGAGGCATCAGTGATTGCGATGATCCTGTCTGCAGCCTGTGCCTTGCCAACCTTTTTTTCAAGATGGTCCCTGAGTATCCTGAAGGCAATTGCCGGTTCAGTTGTTGTACCCGATTTTGAGATCACTATGATAGAATAATTGCGTCCTTCGAGAATGTCAAGGAGTTCCGACAGATAGTCTTCACAGATATTCTGGCCGGCAAAAAGAATATCATGGTGTTTTGTCTTCTGAAGTCCTGAGAAGGTATGCGAGAGAGCTTCGATGACCGCCTTTGCTCCGAGGTATGATCCTCCAATACCTATGACAACGGTTGTGTCGGATACCGACCTGAGATGCCGGGCTGTTTTCTCAATTCTGTCGAGCTGGATGACGACATCTTCATGAAGTGTCAGCCAGCCGGTGAAGTCATTTCCCGCACCGGTCCCGGCATTGAGTGAATCCAGATGCCTTACCGATTGCTGTGCAAGCGCAAGTATCTCTTCCTGAGAAACAAATGCACCTGCATTCCTTAGATTGATGCTTATATTTTCTTTCATTGTTTTGAATTATTGCCGGAGAAACCTGTCTCACAAAGATAAAAAAAACCGTCAGGGATATCTCCTGACGGCTTACAATAATACCGGAAAATATATGATGGTGCTATTATCTCCTGTTTATACTTCCGGCGCTCGATGAATGGGCATCTATGTTCTCCGGATTGCCTTTGTAATTTATATCGCCTGCACTTGAAGACCTGGCCCTTAGTTTCTGGGTTACAAATACATCGGCATCACCTGAACTGGATGCTGAGACATCTGCTTCCTTTACCTGGAGGTTGAAGGCATTCAGGTCACCGGCACTGCTAAGGTCGGCTTCAAGGAAATCTGCCTCGCCCGAAAGTGTGATATCTCCTGCACTGCTGCCGTTAAGGTCGATATTTTTTGCATAAACCTCAAGCTTTATGTCACCGGCGCTCGATGCCGAGATCTTTAAATCCCCTGCTTTGACGGGTGTTATGCCAATAATGTCTCCCGCGCTGGAGGAGCTCACATTTTTTATCTCCCTGATGGTGACATGAACTCTCCTCATCTCTGCACCCTTTATGTTTACTTCGGTGAAGACATAAAGTGTGCCGTTCCTGACCTCCGTGAGAATATACTCATGAAGGTTTTCATCGGCTTCCACGGTTATTGCATTTTTATCTCCCTGTGAAAGCACGACATCAATTGCCGAGCTTGTGCTCACGCCGGTGAATTCGCCTGCACTTCTTTCCTTGCTGATAACATTCTTGTTGCCGGTGACAGTCTTTCTTGGCTGGCAGTTCACACATGACGTCAATGCCAGAAAGAGTACCAGTACCGTAGCATAATTCCGTTTTTTCATGACCTTCCTTATTCGTTCTTAATCGGTTTTCATGTAAAAGACAGTAATAATTACCTGATGCTGCACATTCTGACAAAAAACTTTCACGTCCTTTGGTTAAGTTTATATCTTAGTGTACAACAAAAATCACCGGATATATGAGACAGAATCTCTTCCTTATCATGCTGGCATGCGTCCTCTCTTCACTCGCATGCAACGGGCAGGTTGACAACGACCTGAAGATATGGTACAAAAAGCCGGCGGCCGTCTGGGAGGAAGCACTTCCCGTTGGCAACGGAAGGCTGGGTGCGATGATATTCGGAGCCCCCTCTGTCGACCATATTCAGTTCAACGAAGAGACCCTCTGGTCGGGGAAGCCGCACGATTATGCCCATACCGGCGCCTATAAATACCTCGGGCAGATAAGGGAGCTTCTGTGGCAGAACAGACAGAAAGAGGCTGAAGACCTTGCAATGAAGGAGTTCATGAGCGTACCACTGAGACAGGAGAAATACCAGCCTTTCGGCGATCTGTGGATCAGCTTCCCCGGTCACCTGAAAGTGTCTGGCTACAGGCGCGAACTCGACCTGTCCTCAGCACTTTGCCGGACAACATATTCCATTGGCGATACAACTTTCACACGTGAATACCTTGCAAGCTTTCCGGGGAACGTCCTGGCAGTGAACCTGACCGCAGACAGGAAAAATGCCCTCACATTCGACGTCATGCTTTCATCTCCCCATGAAAGGACATCTGTAGTGGCCACTGGTGACGGTTTTATGACCATGAACGTTAAAGTCAAAGACGGAGCCCTTAACGGCACCGCAATGCTGAAGCTGGTTACGAAGGGGGGAAAGGTCACAGCCCTCGAAAACCGGCTTCATGTCGAGAAAGCTGAAAAGGCCATGCTCCAGCTCGTTGCCGCAACGAATTTCATAAATCCGAAGATTGTTTCGGGAGACCCCGATGCCCTGTGCGTGAGATACCTGGCCGGTCTCGGAAGCAAAACTTTCCAAAAGCTGAGAGCTGAGCATATAGCAGACTACCGGAAGTATTTCAACCGGTTTACAATTAATTTAGGTCCTTCCGGAAAGGAAGATCTTCCAACTGATGCACGAATAAGGGCAGTAGCAGAGAGCATGGATAACTCGCTGGCAGCCCTTTATGTCCAGTATGGCCGTTACCTGATGCTTTCATCGAGCCGTGAAGGTACTTACCCGGCAAACCTGCAGGGGATATGGAATGACAAGATGAATCCTGCCTGGGACAGCAAGTACACCGTGAATATCAACACTGAGATGAACTACTGGCCTGTGGAGCCCCTGAACATTGCAGAATGCCACGATGCCCTTTTCAGGATGCTGAATGAAGTCATGCCGTCGGGAAGGAACGTTGCCCGGGAACATTACGATGCCAGGGGCTGGGTGCTTCATCACAATACTGATATCTGGAGGGGAGCGGCTCCTATAAATGCCTCAAACCATGGGATATGGGTGACCGGGAGCGGATGGCTGACCCATCACTTCTGGGAACACTTCCTTTACAGCCGCGATAAGGTCTTCCTGGCTCACCAGGCATGGCCGGTGATGAAGGAAGCGGCTCTTTTCTACATCGACTTCCTTGTTGAAGATCCCAAGACAAAATGGCTGGTATCCACACCATCAAATTCACCGGAAAACGGAGGGCTGGTGGCAGGACCGACAATGGATCACCAGATCATCAAAAGCCTCTTCAGGGCATGCATTGAAGCTTCCGGTATACTCGGAAAGGACAGGGAGCTTGCAGACACTCTCAGGCTTCTTTTACCGCGTATTGCACCTTACCAGACCGGCCGGTTCGGGCAGCTCCAGGAATGGCTCGAAGACAAGGACGATCCAAACAACAGGCACAGGCATGTTTCACATCTCTGGGGTATCCATCCCGGGAAGGAGATAAACTGGAAAGAAACGCCCGAACTGATGGAAGCAGCGAAAACCTCACTTATTTCCCGCGGTGATGAAGGTACAGGCTGGAGCCTGGCCTGGAAGATTAATTTCTGGGCAAGATTCAGGGACGGAAACCATGCATGGAAAATGGTACAGATGCTTTTAAGGCCCCAGGGAGAGCCAAAAACCTCTGCAACAGGGGGTGGAAGCGCAGGCGGAGGATCATATCCGAATCTTTTTGATGCACATCCCCCTTTCCAGATCGACGGAAACTTCGGGGGTGCGGCAGGCATAGCTGAAATGCTGCTTCAGAGCCATCTCGATGCCATCGACATGCTCCCTGCTCTGCCCGATGCCCTTCCTAACGGCTATATAAAGGGAATGAGAGCCCGCGGCGGATTTGAAGTCGAATTCGGATGGACAGGAGGGAAGCTTTATACACTGAAGATCAAATCAAATGCAGGAATGCCTCTTTCGGTAAGATACAAGGACAAACTATATTCCACTCCAACCAGGAAAGGGCAGGTTGTAAGGCTCGACGGGGAACTGAAGAGATTGTGAGTCCACTCAGCCGGACGGAAATACACGAATGATATTTCAAACATATTTAACATTTTTTGTCTGAAAATTGCACGGTTTTTACTAACTTTAAAATAAAAATGAACCTGAGAAATAGCGTTTCTGCGGCTCTTTGCCTTATTTTTCTTTCCGGATGCGGCCATGGAAGGAAAGACAATGCATCCGAAACCCTTCAGGCTCCTGCTCAAAAATTGCCGCTTACAGGTGATATAACAGTCTGTGGTGCATATGCGCTTGCACCCCTGGCAAAGAAATGGGTTGAAGGTTTCATGAAGCTTCATCCCGGAGTGAAGATGGAGATCATCGCATCGGGAACCGGTAAGGGTCTGGAAGCTGTTATAGGCAAAGAAGCGGATCTGGCCATGGTCTCACGGCCTCTGACTGATGAAGAAAAGGGCGCCGGAATATGGACAATTCCTGTTGCAAAAGATGGTGTCGCCCCTATTGTCAATTCGAAAAACCCATACCTCGAAAGGATACTTGAAAGAGGATTGAGCCCCGATGAACTTCAACTGGTATTTACTGAAAAGGAATCGGTGAGATGGAGCGAACTACTGGATACTTTAGGGAACGAGAAGGTGGACGTATATGCCAGGGCCGATGAATCGGGAGCAGCCGACATGCTCGCCCTCTTCCTCTATAAAAAAGCAGATTCATTCAGAGGGACAAAGGTTACAGGCGACAACGAGATGATAAAAAGAATCCAGTCAGATCCGCTTGCCCTGGGATTCTGTAATTTTTCATATGCCTTCAGCGGACCAAATGGAGAAAGGACGGAAAATATCCAGGTTATACCCTTTGACCTTGATTTCGACAACAAGATAGACAGGAAGGAGATACCCTTCAGAAACCTCGAGGAAGCCCACAGGAGCGTGTGGCTCGGACTATATCCGGAAGTGCTGTGCAGGGAACTTTCCTTTGCTTCCAATGGCAAGCCGGAGAACCCTGTTGTAATTGAGTTCCTGAGGTTTATCCTTACAGAGGGACAGGAAGATGTAAAAACAGCCGGCCTCTGCCAGCTGAATGATGTATACGTGAAATATTCCCTTGGTTTCCTGGAGTAACTCCACCTAACTGGTTCCGAAAAGCCTGTCGCCTGCATCACCCAGTCCCGGAACAATGTACCCGATTTCGTTTAGCTTTTCATCGAGGGCGGCAAGGTAGATCCTAACATCCGGGTGATCCCTGCGGATTTTTTCCACTCCTTCGGGAGCCCCTACAACACATACCAGCTTCAGGTTTTTTGCACCTTTTTCCTTCAAAAAGCTTATTGCGGCCGATGCACTTCCGCCTGTGGCCAGCATCGGGTCGAGAACCATAACGGTGGCACTCGCAAGGTTGTCGGGGAATTTGCTGTAATAGGTTTGCGGCTCGAGGGTCTGATGATCGCGGAACATTCCTATATGACCAACTCTTGCCGAGGGTATCAGGTTAGTTATCCCGTTAACCATTCCCAGACCAGCTCTCAGAACAGGGATCAGTACCACTTCACGGGCAAGCTCCTGGGTGTTGCACATGCCCATGGGAGTTTCAATTGTAATATCCCTGAGCGGCAGGTCGCGTGTGATCTCAAATGCCATGAGTCCGGCTAATTCTTCCAGTGTCTCACGGAACTCCCTGGTGTTTGTCTCCTTTTTCCGGAGACGTGTCAGCTTGTGGGTTATAAGCGGGTGATTAAGAATGTTCAGCATGTGACGGATATATAAAAACAAAAATATTGAAATTGCTAAATCATATTCTATCTTTTATAACTTTAACACAATAAACATGAAACGATTGGGTCTCATCCGTAACAAATTTCCAGCAATGAATACTATAGACAAAGGTAATCCGGAAAAACATTTGGAAATGGGCTGTTCCTGCTGCAACGGGCATCACGCAGAGCAACCCGGAGACATGACAAGAAGAAAATTTGTGAGGGTAACAGGTGCCGGAGCCATCGGCACAGCGGCTTTTTCAGGCTTTTCCTGGAATCTTCCCGGCCGGGATCAGGGAGTCACGGGAGTCAAACCTGTCCGTAAACCACTGGTAGTGAAGCCAGTTCTTTCATATGATATCCCCACTCCGCGTGACATGACAAGCTGGAGAAGCTGGGGAGGTGTACAGACTGCGAAAGCAGCCACCGAAGAAATCTACCGTATTGAAGAAGAGCTCAGGGAACTCAGCTCAAAGGCAGATTTTCCTGTTTCATTTCTTCCCGTAAGCCCGGTAAAAGCCAGCAATGAAATAAATGAAATAGCTGACCTCGGATCCGCTGATTTAATTATTGTATATGCTGCCGGCGGTGGAATGGACAGGTTCGATATGCTCAACAAAACCGGGAAGGATATTATTATTTTCTGCCGTCACAGATCCGGGCCTGTATACCTGTGGTATGAGATAATAAGTCCCCGCTATCTTCGTCAGCATACAGACACCCTTAAGGTGAAAGGCATCAACGAAAACGATATAGTGATCGACAGCCCGGAAGAGCTGTTATGGAGAATGAGGGCTTTGTGCGGATTGAAGAATACTGTTGGCTCAAGGATACTGGCAATAGGAGGCCCGGGTGCCTGGTCGCAGCCTCTTGAGGTGGTAATGAAGGTTGTGACCGAAAAATACAGGCTCGATGTACAGGACGTTCCCTATTCGGACCTGGGAGAACTTATTGCCAGTGCAAGAAAGGACAGGTCTCTGATCAGCAATGCAGGCAAAAAGGCAGACGAATACCTCAAAGACACAGGTATCACTCTGGAGGTTGACAGGAAATATGTGGAGAATTGCTTTGTTCTTGAGGAGATCTTCATCAGGCTCATGGACAGGTCCGGATGCAGGGCGATCACCGTCAATAACTGCATGGGAACCATCATGCCCATGGCCGAAACAACAGCCTGCCTTACGCTCAGCCTTCTGAATGATGAAGGCTACCTGGCATTCTGCGAATCTGATTTTGTCGTAGTCCCCTCAGGAATTCTTATGGCAAACATCTCCGGCAAACCCTCTTTCCTGAACGATCCTACCTACCCTCATGATAACATTATCACCCTGGCCCATTGCACAGCGCCCAGGAGAATGGATGGAAAGAAAGCCGAACCGGCAAGGATACTTACTCATTTCGAATCGGATTTTGGCGCTGCCCCGAAGGTTGAGATGCGCCTCGGACAGGTCGTAACGAATATTATGCCCGATTTTTCCTTTGAACGCAATGTCGGTCTGGCCGGGAGGATAGTGGATAACCCGATGCTCGATATCTGCCGTTCGCAGATCGACGTCAGGTTCGACTGCGACAGCCGGAAAGTCGCGGAACAGATGCCGGGATTTCACTGGATCACAACTTACGGCGATTATCTGAAAGAAGCCGGATACGCCATGAATAAAATAGGTATTAAGCTCGATATACTTACCTGATCCTAACAGTATTAATCATCTACAAAACTCCATTCATGAGAAGAAAACTTCATTCACTCTGCCTGCTTTTTGCACTGTTCACCCCTTCTCTTCTTATCTCCCAGAGTACCCTTACAATTGAAAGGATCATGCAGGGAGAAAAATTCACGGGTATTTCTCCCGAATCACCAAGATGGTCTGCCACGGGCAACAACCTCTATTTCAACTGGACAGAGAATGTGGATTCTGCTTCTTCCCTTTACGTGCTTCGCGAGGGCAGCCGGATGCCGGAAAAAGTCAGTCTGCAGGAGAGAAAAAACCTTCCTCCCATGTTCGGAACCTACAACAGGAACAGAACAAAAATGGTTTACTCACAGAACGGGGATATCTGTCTTCTGGATGTCAAAACAGGAGGCATCAGGAAAATCACATTTACCTCGGCAAATGAGGGTAATCCTGTGTTCAGTCTCAGGGAGGACAAGATAATCTACATGAGCGGGAACAATTTCTTTTCATGGAACATTGCAGATGGATCAACGATCCAGCTAACAGATCTGCGAACCGGAAGGGAAAGAGTCGAGGAACCGCCATATAAGGGTGAAACAGAAAAGTTCCTCTACGAGAACCAGCTCCTTCTTTTCAAAACACTTGCTGAGAGGAAAAAGGAAAGGGATAAAGCCAGGGCCGAAGCAAGGCTCCTGGAACCGGAGACACCACAGGTGATCTATACCGGCACCGGACAGGCAAGGTCGGTGCGGTTGAGCCCTGATGAGAATTTCATCACCTTTCAGACTGCAACACCGACAGAGCAGAAGAGAACCATTGTGCCGAGCTATGTTACACTTTCGGGATATACGGAAGATATTCCGGCCCGGTCAAAGGTGGGAGCATCAATGTCAGCAGGAGGAACGTTCAATATTTATGATCTCGTGAATGACACACTTTACCAGGTTAAAACCGACGACATACCGGGGATAAAGGATACTCCCGAATATTTAAAGGACTATCCGGGAAGGAAAGCATCGAAGCCTGAAAAGCGGGTCGTTTCCTTCCGCGATCCTTTATGGTCGGATGACGGGAAAAAAGCGGTGGTTGAAATTTTATCGGATGACAACAAGGACCGCTGGATCATGCTCCTCGAAATCAGGACAGGAGCCCTGACGCTCCTCGACAGGCAGCACGATGAAGCCTGGATAGGCGGTCCAGGTGTAGGCTACGGGATGCTGGGATGGCTTCCTGACAATAAAACAATATTCTTCCAGTCGGAAGAATCGGGCTATTCACACCTGTACCTGCTCGATGTGACAACCGGTCAGAAGAGAGCCCTGACGTCGGGGCAGTTTGAGATTTACAGCCCCACCCTTTCCAATGACAAAAAGACCTGGTATTTTATTGCCAATGAAACAGATGCAGGAATCAGGGAACTATACAGGATGCCGGTACAGGGCGGACCAATGACAAAACTGACGTCCCTGGGAGGCGGGATCGAATATGACCTATCTCCCGATGAGAAATATTTCGCACTGCTGATGTCGGAAGCAAACGAACCATGGGAACTGTATATTATGGAGAATAAAAGCAAGGCAGTTCCTGTGAAGATCACTGAATCAACAACTAAAGATTTCAGGAGCTACAACTGGAGGATTCCTGAATATGTAAAATTCAGGGCTTCTGACGGAGTTATGGTCCCGGCAAGGCTCTACCGGCCTAAGAATCCCGTGATGAAAGGACCGGCAGTTATTTTTGTTCATGGTGCCGGCTATCTGCAGAATGCTCACAGGTGGTGGAGCAGCTACTCACGGGAATATATGTTCCATAATTTCCTTGTGGACAACGGCTATACGGTTCTCGACCTTGATTACAGGGGAAGTGCCGGATACGGACGCGACTGGAGAACTGCTGTTTACAGGGACATGGGGGGCAGGGACCTCGATGATCATGCTGACGGAGCAAAATACCTTGTTGAAAACTGCCAGGTCGATCCTGGCAGGATAGGTATTTACGGAGGCTCATATGGAGGGTTTATAACCCTGATGGCAATGTTCAGGAAGCCGGATGTATTTGCAGCGGGAGCAGGTCTGAGATCGGTTACCGACTGGGCACATTACAATCATGGTTACACTTCCGACATCCTAAATACGCCGGCGGCAGACAGCATTGCCTATGTCCGCAGCTCACCTATTTACTATGCAGAAGGGCTTAAGGGGGCTCTGCTTATGTGTCATGGGATGGTCGATGATAATGTTCATTTCCAGGATATTGTAAGGCTTGTGCAGAGGCTTATAGAACTGGGTAAGGAGAACTGGGAGCTGGCTGTATATCCGCTGGAGAGCCATGGTTTTGTGGAAGCTTCTAGCTGGACAGATGAGTATAAACGGATATTCAAGCTGTTTGAGGAAAACCTGAAGGGCAACCGGTGAAAGGCTCCCGATAGCTATCGGGACGGCAACTGGCAATCCCGGGAATATTGCGATTGCAGGTCGGACCGAAGTGAAGATCCCGCGGCAGCGGAAAGGGGAGAATGGTCATTCGATAGTAATTCGATAGTCATTCAATAGTCATTCAATAGTCATTCAATAGTTTATTTATGATTGACATCGAAGTCAAATGACTGCACAACTGCACGACTGCAAGACCGCAAGACTGCAAGACTAAAAAATATTTGCCTTGCATTCAGCTCTTTCGTAACTTTATAAAAATGAACCACCGGTATGGCAAGCCTCATTCCCGGTTACGAATACGATATCTTCATAAGCTACCGCCAGAAGGATAATAAATACGACGGCTGGGTAACGGAGTTTGTCGATAATCTGAGGAAAGAACTGGAAGCCACTTTCAAGGAAGAAGTAAGCGTTTATTTTGATATCAATCCTCATGACGGTTT
>JALONU010000255.1 GCA_025454775.1 Bacteroidales bacterium
GAGGAAGGAACCTTCCACCGGAACCCGAGGAGGCCAAATCGACGATATCCGTTTTGCGCCAGAGGCTGCTGGGAAATTACTTTCTCCTGAATTTTGAATATTACATCGACTTTTCCGACAAGCAGAAGCAGATACTGAAGGAAACGGCTGCATCGCTGATAATCAGCCTTCTGAGCATACTGGTTGTGGTGATCATTTTCATCATTACCTACCGCAACCTGATGGAAGAGAAGAGGTTGTCGAACCTGAAGACAGACTTTATCAACAACATGACCCACGAGCTCAAGACTCCCCTTGCCACCATTACCGTGGCGGGAAAAACACTTGAGATGGAGAAGATCCGGAAGGATGAGTCGAAAATACTCGACACTGCGAAGCTTATCGGGAAGCAGAGCGTTCATCTCAACCAGCTCATCAATATGATACTTGAGATAAGCATGTGGGAAAGGACAGAGTTCCAGCTCGACAGGAAAAAGGTTGATATCGAGGAATTCATGAACGACATAGTTGATAGTTTTAAATCAGGTTACGGCAACATGGCAACAATTAACCAGAAATATGACTTCAGGGGTGTAAAAGCCGATGTCGACCTGGTATATTTCACAACAATGGTCAACAACCTTCTATCGAATGCGGTCAAGTACTGCGACAAGGAGCCGGTGATCAACATTGAGGGATCGGCTGAAGAAAAGAAAATCAACATTAGCATTGCCGACAACGGCATCGGTATTTCAAGATCGGACCAGAAGCATGTATTCGACAAATTCTACAGGGCATCGTCAGGCAACATCCATAAGTATAAAGGGCTCGGGCTCGGACTGTACTATGTAAAAAAGATTGCAACGGCACACGGAGGCGACGTTACACTCAGCAGCAAACCGGGAAAAGGTAGTATATTTACTGTGACAATACCATATTGAAAAACAAACAGGGTCTATGAAAGTATTATTGGCAGAAGATGACAGGGATTTCGGAAATATCCTGTCGCAATATGTATCGATCAACGGTTTTGACGTGACGCTGGCCCGTGACGGCAATGAGGCATGGGACCTTTTTCAGAGGGAGAAGCCCGATATCTGCGTGCTGGATGTGATGATGCCGGAGATGGACGGTTTCACCCTGGGAGAGAAGATCAAGGAGCTTCAGCCTGATGTCCCCCTCATTTACCTGACTGCAAAAAGCCTCAAGGAAGACATCGTCAGGGGGCTGAAAATAGGTGCCGACGATTATATTACAAAGCCATTCGACCCCGAAGTGCTGATACTGAGGATCAACAATATACTCAGGAGGGCATATTCCTCATCAACTGACGAATACAAAATTTCCGACACTGTCCTCAAAATGAATTCTCTCGAGCTCACCTGCAGAGACCACAGGGAAAAGCTCACCCTCAAGGAGGCACAGCTGCTGAGATATTTCATCATAAACAGGAACAAGGTCCTTGCCAGGGAGGATATCCTTACCGAAATATGGGGTGAGGATGATTATTTCCTCGGCCGGAGCATGGACGTCTTCATCAGCAGGCTGCGCAAATATATTTCCGAAGACAGGAACCTGGATATCAGGACAGTAAGGGGTACGGGGTTTATACTCGAGGAAATCAACAAGGAAGTATAAAAAGTTACAGGTTCCAAGTTCCAGGTTTCAAGTCAGTAACAACCTGGAACCTGTAACATGAAACCTGTATTTCAAGTTTCAAATAAGCTATAAATTACTTACCGAGTAATTCCTTAACCTTATTATAGAGGTCGTCTCCCCTGAGGTTGCGGGCAATGATGACGCCGTTCTCGTCGAGGAGGAAGTTGGCGGGTATGGCATTTACCGCATAGAGCTTGGCGGCAGAGCTGTTCCAGTACTGGAGGTCTGAAACATGCGTCCATGTCAGGTTGTCATCTGCAATAGCCTTAACCCAGTCTTCCCTGGTCCTGTCGAGTGAAACCCCGAAAACGTCAAAACCCTTCTTATTGAATTCCTTGTAGACTTTCACCACGTTCGGATTTTCAGCCCTGCACGGTCCGCACCATGCTGCCCAGAAGTCAACAAGCAGAAGCTTGGCGCCTACCTTCGAATACAGGGAAACGGTATTCCCTTCTACATTGTTCTGTGTAAAATCAGGAGCTTTCTGTCCTACCGATACAGCCTTCATAGCTTCAGCCCTTATTTTGAGGTCTTTCACTATCTGTATTTTTGCCACATTGGTATCGAGAGCGGCAATGGCAGACTCTATTTCCTCTGCTGACATTTCATACGACATGCTTCTCAGGAGAGTAGGTGTTACGTATGATGCCGGATTGTTTTTAACGAATTCCTTCTGGAAGTTCGTCATGTCATTCTCAATGACCGCTGCATCTTCCCTGATCTTCCTCATCCTGGCAGTGTCGTTGGATGTCTGTGCATCCCTGTAGCCCGAGACTAGTGTCTGGTATTTTTCTGACAGAGGCTTGTTACCGTCCAGATAAGACTGGTAATCATCCTGTGTTTTTGATCCGGTAATGGTTGCATCGAAAAGGGAATCGAGCTTTCCTGTTATCGAAATATTGGCATTTTCAATCCAGAAAGTGACTCTGCCGGTTGTGTTAAGGGCTACAAGCTGAGCCTGTACGGGGTATTCCACCGATCCTTTCATGGTGAACATGCCCTTTTTCGAAACTGCCGTTCCCAGAGTATCCATCTGGGTGGCCCCTCTCGTCTGAAGGATGAAAGTTACGCTGTCGGAACCTTCAATATTTGCTTTAATGACAAATTGGGGTTCTGTACTGCATGCAGCCATAAGGAGAGCTGCGAGAACAACATAAATGACCTTTTTCATATCTGATTTATTGATTGGTTACAGGTAAATAAATAATTGCGCAAATATATTAATATTTATGACTCTTTGAGATAATTGTCAATCAAACTGATGGCAGCCCTGTAGGAGGTTATTTTCCCTTCGCGCAGAAGCTTCTCGATCCGGGGTCTCATGTGCTTCACCTTTTCATGATTCCGGAAAGTGAAGTTCAGGTATTCGGAAATAGCATCATCCATCCTTGAAATGGCCTGTTCCTCGCGGCGCTTTTCAAACCAGCCGTTGTTCTTCGTAAATTCTGCATAGTCCAGGATAGTGTTCCATATCTCGGCTATGCCCCTGTTGAGGTGAGATGAGCATGTCACTACTTCCGGTTTCCATCCTGATGAAGGCAGGGGAAAAAGCTGAAGTGCATTGCGGTACAGTATTCTGGCAATGTCTGCAGCACCTTCATTCTGACCGTCGGCTTTTGTAATGGCTATTCCGTCGGCCATCTCCATGATGCCTCTTTTTATGCCCTGAAGCTCATCACCCGCACCAGCGAGCATAAGGAGAAGGAAAAAATCAACCATTGAATGAACAGCTGTCTCCGATTG
Organism: Bacteroidales bacterium; assembly: GCA_025454775.1. Taxonomy (GTDB): domain Bacteria; phylum Bacteroidota; class Bacteroidia; order Bacteroidales; family VadinHA17; genus LD21. The sequence continues at coordinate 3,382 of JALONU010000255.1, forward strand.
CCCTACTCCCACCGTTTCCACGAGTATGGTGTCAAAGCCTGCAGCTTCGCACAGGATGATCGTTTCCCTGGTCTTCCTGGCCACCCCTCCCAGGGTTCCTGCAGCCGGTGAGGGCCTTATGAAGGCAGCGGGGTGAACACTCAGCTTCTCCATCCTTGTTTTGTCGCCCAGAATGCTTCCGCCGGTCTGTCCGCTGCTGGGATCTACCGCGAGCACCGCCGGCTTCCTG
>JALONU010000256.1 GCA_025454775.1 Bacteroidales bacterium
CCCGAAAAGACTTGAAGGGACCCCGAATAATTCCCTTACCTTGTTTCCGGTGTCACTGAGGATGGTATACTTTAAATTATTATCTCGGGAAAAGTTCTTATGGCTTTCCGGTGACTGGCTGCTTATTCCTATGAGAACAGCATCTGCTTCTGTAAAGGCATCATTGAAATCCCTGAAGTAGCAGGCTTCCCTTGTGCAGAGAAGACTGCCGTCTTTGGGATAGAAAAAAATAACGAGCTTCTTTTTACCCACAATGGTGCCAATGTCAAACATGTTCCCGTCCTGGTCGGGAAGTGTAAAGAGAGGAACCGGATCACCTACCTTTATCATAACAACATACCTGCTGATCTGCAATATAGCAAATGTATGCTAAACAAAAAGGGGCTCATGATGTTTATAATTTTGAGAAATAATTCAGGTGAAGATGCAGATGAATATTAATCTTTAAGGATTTGTGTATTGAGTACGACAGATCATTTCAGCCGGAACAACCTGGCGAAAGCCTTATCGCCATATCTTGTTCAGCATTCCGGGAATCCGGTCTGGTGGCAGGAATGGAGCAGGGCGGTTCTCGACCACGCTGTACAGAATAATAAGCCCATCCTGGTTTCGGTAGGCTATTCAACCTGTCACTGGTGCCATGTAATGGCTGCTGAAGCTTTTTCAGACATGAAAACAGCGGAGTTCCTGAACCGGAATTTCATCAGCATAAAAGTCGACAGGGAACAGCGCCCCGATATCGACCAGTACATGATGGATTTCATGAATGCCCAGAGCGGAAGCGGAGGCTGGCCCCTGAATGTCTTCCTTACGCCCTCACTAAGACCGATCGTGGCTGTGACATATCTTCCTCCCGTATCCGATGAGCACAGGATCTCATTCCTTCAACTGGCAGAAAGGGTATATGATCATTTCATATCAGCGGGGAACGACACTCCTCCTTTTTCAGCTGAAAGCAGCGCGCCTCCGGAATCTGATGAGAGCACAGTCCTGGAAGAGATAGCGGGCCATTTCGACAATGTTTACGGGGGGTTTGGAAAAGGGCAGAAGTTCCCGCCCCATTCAACTTTGCTTTTCCTGCTCTACAGACTTTCAGCTGAAGATAATGAAGTGCTCAGGCATATATGCTCCGGGACACTGAATGCTATGCAGCTGGGAGGTCTTAATGACCATCTTCAGGGAGGTATATTCAGATATTGCGTTGATCGTTCATGGACAATACCTCACTTTGAAAAAATGCTCTACGACCAGGCACTGGCGCTCTGGAATTACTCGCTGGCATACAGGGTGCTGGGCAATCCGGAGTACCGCGTGATGGCTGATAAGATAGTGCAGTGTCTGAGGGAGTGTTTCATGAAAGATGGAATGTTTATTACTGCCTACAACGCCGACACAGAACACCGCGAGGGGGAAACATATCTCTGGAGTTACGATGAACTTGAACTTATACTGGAGCCTGAAGAGTTCACCAGGTTCTCTGAAGTTTATATAATCAGCAGGGAAGGAAATTTTGAAGGAAAGAATCACCTGCTCAGGAAAGGCACCACGGCTCTCGGGGATATAGAGACCAAGCTTCTCGCAGCAAGGAACCTGAAACCCCAGCCATCGGCTGACGGTAAGATAATCTGCGGCATAAATGCACTGGCTGCTACAGCTTTTATCCAGGCGGGCAGACTACTTGACAGGCCTTCTCTCGCAGAAGAAGGTGACAGATTAATACACCGGCTGCTAGAGATCTTTTGGGACGGTAAGACACTGGGTCATTCATATTACGGAGGTACTGTCCAGAGGCAGAGCTTCCTGTCAGATGCCGGGGCGATACTTACTGCCGTCACCATGCTCTTCGAGAATGATCCTTCATGGGAAGTAACGATGAAGATATTGGCTGATTATACAATGTCATTCCGCAGGGACGGAAGGTGGATTGAGTCGGATCCTGATGATTTCTTAACCACAGAAGCTTCATGGTTCGATCACCCCGTGCCTTCAGGTGCAGCCCTCGCGGAGACGGGGCTTGTCCGTTTTGCCATCCTGACAGGGAAGGAGCTGCCAAAAGCTCCTTTCAGAAGATACTTCCTGTCTGATTTCTACAATACGGGAGTTCTTGTCAGGAACGGTTTCTTCCATGTTCTGACCACTAAAGAGCCTGTTCCATGGCAGTTTCTTCCGGTTAACACGATAAGGAAGACAGGAGAACCGGAAAGCGACTGCTATATGGGAACATGCAGGCTGCCGGATTATTAATGAATTATGCCGGAAATTTCCTATATTTAGATTTTGTCAGGATCCGGAGCTGTCACAGCATTGTTTAAACGTAAGACCTGAAAAGGCATCTGACTGAACTGAGGCAGGATAAATTACCTTATTATGGCAGAGTGGTATTCTAAAATGCGATACGGGAAGAAGTATGGTCATGAGATGCTTTTTAAACGGCAGAACAACAGATTGGAAGGAAAGCCCGGGGTCATCCTCGCTGAGCTCGGGATGCCTGAAGAGTACAGTCCGGACTTCTATTCTTCCTTCATGGAACATGTATTCAGCTATTCCATTCCCTGGTTTCTTCACCGCATAATTCTCGCCGACAGGGGTATTGCCCTCATAGATCCGGCCAATCCGCTCGCCCGCAACTCGTTTACCCCTGCAAGCCTGGTAGATATGTACGGCTCCTTTACAAACCGCGATGGCCGTGCATATATAGATTGTGAAGTTGAATGGAGACCGCCCGGAATAAAGAAGAATCCTTCAGATCACGGATATTTTCTTTATAAAGGGGACGGTAAGGGAGGTGCTCCCGATATATGCCAGAAAACAGGGGCAAAGATAGCAGGATGGTATTACGGCCATCTTATCCCGGAAAAGAAGGTCGCATGGGAATCACAATGCAGGAAGATATACCAGGAATCAGTTGTAATTCTTTCAGGCTTATATCCCGGAGCAGAATTCAGGATGGCCCGATACTCTATCAAAGATTCCCTGAAGGAAGCGGTGGAAGAACTGCTTGAAGCCGGATGCAGGACGATTATCTACCAGTGTTTTTGCAATCCTGTCTATTCCGATTTTGAGGATTATGCATACGCAATGCCTGCAGTACATCGTATCGTCGGGGGAAGGGCAAAAACCATCTGGGCCGATCAGCTGGGCAATTAGCCTTCAATGCGTGAGGCTTATGTTCATCTGCTCCGCGATAATCTTGCACTTATTCCATCCGGTTCAAAGCTTTTGCTGATACTCTCAAGGCATGGCCACCCATTCAGGAACGAAACTATGGACCTTAGAGCTCCTGAGTACCACATTCCACTCGAAATATCAATGCGAAGCGCTCTTTCTGAACGACGGGGCATTTCGGACCTGGTATGGAGTTATGATGAATATGCAGACGAATACTGGGATCCGAAAGGCACAAAGATATCGACATTCGCGGCATACAGAAAAGCCATAGATGAAGGCTATGATTTTGCTCTTGAGATACCGACTGAATTTATAGCTGAAAATACAGACCTGATGATACTGCATGCCATGAAAAAATTCAGCGCCTTTCGTGAGTACGACAAGTATGCACCGATTCCCTATCCCGACTGGGAAAAACCCCTTAAAAGGACCTTTCATGAAG
>JALONU010000084.1 GCA_025454775.1 Bacteroidales bacterium
GTAGTCAATGCCTAAATAACGTTGACCTTTTTATTACTTAATTTACTTCTATTATAACTGATATGATTTACTGTTGATAACGGGAGGTAACTCGGAGAGTTATTCTCGTTATCAATAGTTGTTCTAAAGTCTCTTGGTGTTAGTTTTCCCAATGCTTTGTGTGGTTTTCCTGTGTTATACATTAGTACAGCCTTATCCAGCAGCTTCTTAAGAGAAGTCATGTTTGTAGGGCCATATGGATAAAGATAGTTGTTTTTGATTATCCCGTTTAGCCTCTCAGCATGTGAGTTTTCATACACCTTTTCTTCAGTCATTGAGTTTAGCATTTTCAGATCTTTGGTGAGATCTTTAAATTCCTTACAATAGTACTGGCCTCCACCATCTGAGTGCAATATGGCTCCTTTTAAATTAACCCTGCCTCGTTCGTATATTAACCTATGCAAGGCCGGTAATGTTGTATCTTCAGTTCGCAGATTATCACTTGCTGACCATCCTACTATCTCTCGGTTGTAAAGATCCATAATGAAGGTCAGATAATAAGTATCAGATCCTATGTCAAAGTAGGTTATGTCACTCACAAAAACCTGGTTGACACGTGTAACCCTAAGATCCTTTATCAGGTTTGGAAAGCGGGTCACGCCAAGGCTGTTGGTGGTTACTCTGAAGTTCCTGAGTTTCTTTATCCTGTATCCCGAATCCATACAAAAACGCTCAAACTGATCCCGTCCCATACAACTTGGTTGAAGCTTCACGTAGATGTCCCTGGCTGACATACGAGGATGATCAACGCGTATCTCATTGATCAGTGGAATAAGTTGTTCCTGCTCTTCATACTTGTAGCGTCTGCGACTTAGCATCTGATGAAAAGACTGTTTACTTATACTTAATACTTCAAAGAGACTGTTCATCTTCTCCCGGTGATCTTGTTTATTGAAGTGATACCAGACGAGAGCTTTGAACCTACTTTTTTTTTGATGTCAACTCCATAGTCAGCCTCTGCTATCTCTATCATCTTATCCTTAAACTCAAGCAATAACTGCTTTTGTCCTACTATTCGCTCAAGTTCCTTAATACGTTCTTCCAGAGCTCTTATCTTCTGGGTGTCGCTCTTTGCTTCGACTACTTGCTTTACTTGTTTTTTTGCCATTGCTGAGTATTTGTAAATCCATCTATAAACTGATGTCCTGCTCACAGAGTAGGTCTTACAAATATCGGGAACAGATGACATATTCTTCTCCAATTCCCTCACTTTCTTCTTCTTAAAATCCTCACTAAAATTCCTATGGCAGTTAGGTTTAGTTTCGTGATCGAAATAACTTACTTTTGTCATATCGTTAACCATTTTTTCGGTCAACGTATTTCAGGCACCGACATGTTGCATGTTTCAGTTTGCTTTTCTGATTTTTATGGTAAATGCTTCGGAAGGGTTCTTAATTAGCAACTGGTCAATGTCTTCCTTTGTAAAACCTCTTTTTCTCAGGGCCGGGAGCAGGTATTCGAAGAGGTCGGTATATCCGTTGAAATTACCGCCGCCCGGCATTGCCGGGTCATACCAGCCGGAGTCATGTGACAGAAGTATCTTATTCAACATGCCTGCATCCTTAAGTCCGGCAATCCTTGAGACATACCAGTCGATGCTGAACTTATCTTCCGGTTTGAGGTTTGGACGGTTCCGGATGTTATCGAGAGAGATCCAGGCTCCCCCTCTTGCGGCTTCAATATTGCTCTCAACTGTACCTCTTTGTGCATGCACCCAGATGAATGCCGAAGGATCGACTCCATAGTCCTTCAGAATACGGAACTGGGCGAAAGCAGGTTTTTCCGGTCCGGTATGAGAAGCAATTACAAGCCCTGTCTTAATGTGGGTCATTGCGGCAGCGGAGATCAGTATACTGTCAGCAATCGACAGGGAATCAGGAGGATTAACTGCTATCTTGATAAATCCCGGGCGTATACCCGTTCCGTCGATGCCGTTGAAGAATTCACCGGTCCATCTATCCGACAGAGTGTTAACATCAAAAGTCCTGAAGTTTCCGGGCAGGAATTTATTGTTAAAACCGTACCAGCCCGTATTTGTGATGAAGTTGACGCCTGTCATGTAAGACAGTTCCTTAAGTATGACGGGGTCACGCCCGAGGAATTCGGGAGTCCATTCAATCAGGGTAATCATCCCTGCTTCTTTTGCTTTAAGGACAAATGGAAGGGCTTTTGCAATGACCGAATCCTTGTTCCAGCGGAAGTACCCTGTACTGTCGGCTCCAATGAAATCGACGAGGACATGTTCGTGCGAAAGGGTAATTCCCAGTCGGTCCTGGTTGATCGGTCCGCTGACGGTCATTATTTCATTCTGCGGCTCTTTCCTGCAGGCAATTATGATTATACCAAATACAAGAAAAAGAATAAGCCACAGAATGATCTTCCAGGCATAATCATTGCTGTCGTCTTCCATTGAAAGGCAGTGTTAGGTCTGCCTTAAATGTAAGAAATATTTTATTTGTAGGAGTCCACGTGAATGTTTTTAACAGCTCTTCCCGAAGGATCGATCATGTTCCTGAAAGATGCATCCCATGCGAGAGCTTCGGCAGTACTGCATGCTACGGAAGGAACAGACGGCACGCACGATGCTGCTGAATCGGACGGGAAATGTTCGGAGAATATTGATCTGTAGAGATATTCCTCCTTAGACATGGGCGGATTTATCGGGAAGCGGTATTTTGCATTTTTCAGCTGATCGTCAGATACTTCTTTAGTTGCCTGGGCCCTCAGGGTGTCTATCCAGCTGTAGCCGACACCGTCTGAAAACTGCTCTTTCTGTCTCCATGCAATACTTGCGGGAAGATAATCTTCGAATGATTTTCTTAATACCCATTTCTCCATTTTCTCCTTTGTGATCATCTTATCCCCGGGATTGAGCCGCATTGCAACATCCATGAATTCCTTGTCGAGAAAAGGCACACGTCCTTCTACTCCCCATGCGGCCAGCGACTTGTTGGCCCTGAGGCAGTCGTAAAGATGCAGCTTGCCCAGCTTCCTGACAGTTTCCTCGTGGAAGGCCCTGGGGTCAGGCGCTTTATGAAAATACAGATAACCCCCGAATATTTCATCGGCTCCTTCACCGGACAGTACCATCTTCACTCCCATCGATTTTATCACTCTTGCAAGCAGATACATGGGTGTCGATGCTCTTACCGTGGTCACATCATAGGTTTCGATGTGGTATATGACATCGCGGATCGCGTCGAGTCCTTCCTGAACCGTAAAGTTAATTTCATGATGGATCGTCCCTATATGTTCCGCCACTTTCCTCGCTGATGCAAGGTCGGGAGAACCGACCAGACCAACGGCAAATGAGTGAAGCTGGGGCCACCAGGCATCGCTGCGGTCCTGTGTTTCTATTCTTTTTGGAGCGAATTTCCTTGCCACGGCAGAAACGATCGATGAATCGAGGCCTCCCGAAAGAAGGACGCCGTAGGGAACGTCGGACATGAGCTGGCGGTGGACCGAAGCTTCCATCGCACTTCGCAGGTCGCTGAGGGATGTACTGTTGCTCTCAACGGCCTCATATTGCATCCAGTCGCGCTGGTACCACCTTTTTATTTCTCCATCCCTGCTGTATAGATAGTGTCCGGGAAGGAACTCCTGGATCTTATTGCAGGTTCCTTCGAGGGCTTTAAGCTCGGAGGCTACATAGAAATTACCGTACGTATCCCACCCTATATATAAAGGTATGATCCCGATGTGGTCTCTCGCAATGAGATAACAATCTTTCTCCCTGTCGTAAAGCGCAAACGCGAAGATACCATTCATTTCCTCCAGGAAAGCAGGTCCTTTTTCCCTGTAAAGGGGAAGTATTACCTCGCAGTCGGAGTGGGTTGTGAATTCGTAGCTGTTTTCGTAGCGATCCCTGATTGACTGGTGGTTATAGATCTCTCCGTTCACTGCCAGGACCAGGTTACCATCTTTGCTGTACAGGGGCTGGCGTCCCGACTGAGGGTCGACGATTGACAGTCGTTCGTGTGCCAGGATCGCTTTTTCGCAAATGAAGATGCCTGACCAGTCTGGTCCGCGATGCCGCAGCTTCTTCGACATCTTGAGAACGCTGGCCCTGAGTTCAGTATGACTCACCTTGAGATCAAAGACTCCTACTATTCCGCACATATTATCCTGATCAAATATTTATATTAAAAAGGCAAATATAATGAATAATATTAATTAGAAATGCATTTATAATGATAAAATATAATACAAATATATGAAATAACTAAATATATTAACATGACAAAAGTCATATTTCCCGTATTAAACCACCACTGACCGGATAAAATGTGATATGATATTGAGATTCTTCGCTTCACTTCGTTTCGCTCAGAATCTTCTGATTTTATCCGGACACTAATGATTATAAACCTGATTTTTCTGTGCAGGGAATAGGAAGCTGCTGTAGTTAAAAATTCTTAAAATCCCAGTCTGCCATATGCCATAAATCAAATATTTAATTAAGCAAGCAGTTTTTTTCTATATTGCGATAGTCACATTAAACTGCAAAATCATGAAGAGCATATCATTTAGATTAACTATGGTTCTTACCATGTCCTTATTGCTGATCAGCTATTCAGAAGGACAGCAAATTTACGGGTGGAGGGGACCCGGAAGAACGGGCATTTACAACGAAACGGGGTTATTGAAGTCATGGCCTGCTTCAGGTCCGAGGTTATTGTGGGAAGCAGAAGGAATAGGCCCGGGACATTCCAGTGCCACAGTAACACCCGATGCTGTATATATTACAGGTGTGAAAGGAGACAATGATGTTCTCACTGCCTTCACGCAGGATGGAAAGAAGCTCTGGGAAGTTGCGTACGGCAAAAAAGGTAAGGTTCAGACTTATCCCGAAAGCAGAAGCACTCCCACGGCTGCCTACGGCAAAATTTTTATCGTCAGCGGCATGGGTGAGATCACATGCGTTTCTACAGACGGTAAAGTAGTATGGACTGTCGATCATTATTCGAAATACGATGCGCCGGTTCCAAGGTTCGGCATCTCGGAATCGCCTGTTGTGGTCGACAATAAGGTTATAGTTTCACCCGGCGGACCGAAGGCTGCAATGGTAGCTTTCAATGTCAATAACGGAGCTGTAGTATGGGAAACTGAATCTCTTAATGAGGAGGCTCAGTATTTGAACCCCCTTCTCATCGAGCGGGGCGGAAGGAAGCTTATAATTACACATACGCCCACCTGGATAATAGCCATAAACGCTTCAGACGGCAAGATCCAGTGGAAATACAATTTCAAAACTGTAAACAACAACAGCAGTGACGGCAAGAACTACATACAGACACCCCTCTACAGGGATGGTTTTCTATTTGCTGCCAATGGTTACGGACAGACTGCAGCCAAGCTGAAACTATCTGACGATGGCAAGGAGCCTGAACTTATCTGGAAGAATCCTGAAATAAATCCTCATGTTGGCGGAATGGTTCTCCTCGGGAATTACATATACAGCTCCACACACGACAATAATTCTTTCGGAAAATGGATCTGTGTTGACTGGAACACCGGAAAGACAATGTGGACAACCAACTGGAACAACAAGGGATCGGTTATTTCGGCAGACGGCATGCTGATAATCTACGAAGAGAGACAAGGAAATGTAGCCCTGGTAAAACCGAATCCGGAAAAACTCGAGATAGTAAGTGAATTCAGGATCACCAAGGGCACCGGGCCTTACTGGTCGCATCCGGTTATTGACAAAGGCAGGCTCTTCATAAGGCACGGCGATTACCTCGCGGTATATTCGCTGAAATAGAATAAATTTGGCTGATGCTCCGGGAAGATCCCGGAGCACACTGATTACCTGTATAAGGAATAAGAAAGTTACCAGTAATTGCCTGCAAGGATAAATAAAGGATTTGCCGGAGGATTGGCAGCTATTATAGCTGCAGGGGTCCTTATCTGGTGGTTCTCAGGCAATCATTTTCCCGGGGAGGTAGCTCTCAGGGTCCCGGGGCTGGACAACAGGCCGAAAACTGAACCGCGTCCCGACACCGTTGTCATCGGTGAATTCTTCGACACAGTTAATGTCTTCGATGAACATGTTCCGGGCAGCTGGCCAAGGTTCAGGGGAGCCGCTTTCGATAATATAAACCATGACACAACACCTCTTGCCGAAACATGGGATTCTGCAGGTCCCCCTGTAGTTTGGAAGAAAACCCTTGGCGAAGGTTATGCTGGTCCTGCCGTACACAACGGCAGGGTTTATGTCATGGATTATGACGAGCGCAGGAGGGCCGACATGCTGAGATGCTACTCGCTCAAATCTGGCACCGAACTGTGGAGAAGGTGGTACTATGTGGAGATAAAGAGGAATCACGGTTATTCAAGAACGATCCCTGCAGTAACAGACAAGTACCTTGTGTCAATTGGTCCCAGGTCGCATGTTATGTGCGTTGATCCTGTCACAGGGGATCTTTTCTGGACACTTGATATGGAAAAGGAGTTCGGGATACCTCAGAGCACAAAGGGCAAGGTTACGCCTGACTGGTACACCGGACAGTGCCCGCTTATTGATAATGAGATTGCAGTCCTTGCACCCGGAGGCAAAGCTCTTATGATCGGCATTGACTGTGCCACCGGCAAAGAGGTCTGGAGGACTCCCAATCCTGATACACTCAGAATGTCGCACGGTTCGATAATGCCGATGGTAATTCACGGGAAAAGGATGTACGTTTATAACGCAATCGGAGGAGTGGCAGGTGTGTCGGCCGAAAAAGCCGATGCCGGAAAGCTGCTGTGGAAAACAAAGGAATGGAATCCTGCTACTACTGCGGCCTCTCCCCTCTTCCTTGGAAATAACGAGATAGCAGTTTTCGGAGCCTACGGCGCAGGAGGAGCACGCCTGCGGATCAACTTTGACGGTAATGCATTCTCGGTGTCGGTGGTTGAGATGCACAAGGCAATGGAAGGATTATCGAGCGATCAGCACACACCAGTAATAACCGGAGACCTGGTCTGGGCTGTTCTTCCAGAGAATGCAGGAGGACTTAAAAAGCAATTGGTCTGTTACAACATAAATGACCTGAGGACCGCGGTCTGGTCGTCAGGAAAGGATGCCAGGTTCGGACGCGGCTTGGGGCCCTATATAGTAAGCGGAGACAGGATGTTCCTTCTCGATGATGAAGCAATGCTCTATGTATTCCGTCTCGGAACAACAGGCGCAACACTGATATCGAAGCACAGGATACTTAACGGAATCGAGGCCTGGGGACCCATGGCCTTTGCAGGTAGTTACCTCATAATGAGGGATTCCAGAAATATGGTTTCTTTATTTGTCGGTAAAAATTCCCAGATATGAACAAGAAGATAGTAGCTGCAGTTTCCCTGCTTGTAATCCTTACATTCATTGGCTATATCGTATTTGATACGGCGAGGAATGGCTCGGATGCCAATGAGGAAGCGGTTCCTGTCGCAAAGGACAATCCTCCCGATCAGTGGATGGTCGCAAATACCTTGTTTGTAAAGGAAGGCCTCAGGGCTGTAGCGGTTGGTCATGAAGGAACAGTATATGCGGGAGGAGACTCTTTCATAAAATGTTTCAGCAGCGAGATGGAGGAACTGTGGAATCTTGCAATTCCCGGAAAGATAACAGCACTGGCTGCAGGGGACAGCATCCTGTTTGCAGCGTCGGAAGATATAATCTACCTGGTGAGCATGAACGGAAAAATTTCCGGTGAGTGGGGGCCATATGAAGCAGGAAGCTTCTTTACCTCGATAACTTCAAATAAAGACTATGTAGCTGCTGCGGATGCTGTCAACAAGATTGTATTCATAATAAAGAAAGACGGAGAGGTGGCATCAATGGTCGGTCATTTCGGCGAGAAACTCATCATACCGAGTCCGTACTTTGATGTTTGCCTTACGCCTGACAACACTCTTTATATGGCCCATACCGGGAGCTTCAGGATCGAAAAAAGGAGCATTGACGGCATCCTTACAGACACTTACGGAAAATCGGGACAAGGTCCGGAAGATTTCTGCGGCTGCTGCAACCCTGCTCATTTCACGATCATTCCACAGGGATTTCTTACAGCAGAGAAAGGCATTAACAGGATCAAAATATTAAACCCGGATGGTGGTTTTATCGAGTATGTTTCCTCAGTCAACGATTTTATCGCCAGCGTCCCGCTGGACATTGCATCAGCTGACGGAATAACAATTTACGGTGCGAATCCGGCTGATTCGAAACTGTATGTATTTGTAAAGAAATGATGATTGTGGGTAGGGCTCTAGCATGCTAGAGCCCCTACCGCCAAGATATAGAGATATTATGAACAGTAACAAAATTAACAGAGCAGATTTCCTGAAAAATATGATCAGGATAATTATGGGTTCACTCCTGGTATTTATTGCTGGTGTGCTGGCCAGGAGGATCAGCACCGGAAGTGATTGCAGCAGCTGCCCGGGTAAAGGAATCTGCAGCGGTGATTCTGACTGCGAAAAGTTCTTAACCGAAAAGAGATGAAGGTGAAAAGGAATAAATATGAATCCCGGAGGGACTTTGTAAGGAAAGCAGGGAAAGTTTTGGTGGCAGGCCCCCTTATCGCACTGCCGCTGCTGTTGTCGAAGAAAACCTATGCAAAAGAATATGTCTGGCAGATAGATCCCTTCAAGTGCACTACATGCGGAAACTGCAAAACCACTTGTGTGCTTACGCCATCAGCCTCAAAATGCGTGCATGCACATGTGCTCTGCGGCTACTGCGACCTTTGCGGGGGTTACCTGAAGGAAGGTGCAAAGACGATAAGCACGGGCGCTGAGGTTCAGATGTGCCCTGTCGGGGCCATTGAGAGGAGATTTGTCGAAGAACCTTTCTTCGAGTACAACATTAACGAAGACTTATGCGACGGATGTGCAAAGTGCGTCAAGGGCTGCAAGGATTTCGGGAACGGTTCTCTGTTTATGCAGATAAAACAGGATCTGTGCGTGAACTGCAATGATTGTGCAATAGCGCGAAACTGCCCTTCACAGGCTATCTCAAGAGTTCCGGCCGATATGCAATACAGGATAAAGGACAGGATATGAAATAAATTGCAGTATGCGGATAAAGAAAAAGTAGTTAATGAACAAGCGGACGATACCATATATATTATTCCTGCTGATGTTGTTGTGGCATACTGTAATGTTTGCCCAGGAGAGGTTTCCGAGGCCTGAATTTGAGTCAGGATATGTCTATCCAGAGGTGCAGATGCCCCTGCAAAGATCGGTAGCGTGGGAGTATATCGACGTGGCGGTTCTCGTTCTGGCACTCTCAGTAAGTGCATGGCTTGCAATATGGAAGCGTTCCCGGCAGGGTCTGATATGGATGGCAGTTTTCTCGATGGCTTATTTCGGATTCTTCCGCGAAGGCTGCATCTGTTCTGTTGGATCGGTACAGAATGTCTCACTGGCACTCTTCAATGCCGATTATTCCATACCGCTGACAGCCCTGTTGTTCTTTCTTATCCCGCTTGTCTTTGCACTTTTCTTCGGAAGGGTTTTCTGCGCCGGTGTATGTCCTTTGGGTGCGATACAGGAGCTTACAGGAATCAGACCTGTAAAGCTTCCCAAAACAGTGGAAGCGGTCATGACCTCCATCCCTTTTGTATACCTGGCGCTGGCAGTACTTTTCTCAGCTATGAAGAGCGAATTCATTATCTGCAGGTACGATCCCTTTATAGGCATATATCGCCTGGATGCGCCATACACCATGATAATCTTCGGGATTCTTCTGCTTGTTGCCGGAATCTTCCTGAACAGACCCTACTGCCGCTACCTTTGCCCCTATGGTGTCCTGCTGGGAATTTTTTCGAGATTCGCCGGCAGGCATCTCACGATCACTCCGGCTGAATGCACCAACTGCAGGCTCTGTGAAGAAGATGCATGTCCCTACGAAGCCATTGTTCCTTCAAATGAGGGACAACTTAAAGAAGATACTGCCAGGTCGAGAAAAAGGTTCATCGCATATTTATTGCTTATACCCGTTTTTGCAGCTGCCGGAGGATTATTGTTTCATACCATGGCACCCGGCCTTTCAAGGATACACAGGGATGTGCGTCTTGCCAGGGAAATGCGTATCGAACAGGAGACAGGGATTGCTGCAATCTCGAAAGCAGCCGTTGCTTTCAGGGAAACAGGAGAAACCAACGAACAGCTGTTTGCCAAGGAAATGGAAATAATAAAGAGGTTCAGGAAGTCTGCTCCCTGGGCAGGTATCTTCCTTGGCCTTTCCCTCGGTATAAGTTTGCTTTCGCTGACAGTTGTGAGAAAAAGAACAGAATACAAACCCCACCAGGGGAAATGTTACAGTTGCGGCAGATGTTTCAGATACTGCCCTGTTGAAGTAAATAGGAAAGCTAAATGATGAAGGTGACAGAAAATGAGATAGGGATCCTGAAGGTTGTAAGCCAGGTTTCGGGCATATTCACGGTTATCGTAGCCCTGACAATGATATACAGCCTGGTACAGCTGAAAACGATAAATCCTCTCGATAATCCTGCATTCATAACGATCAAGGAACAGTTTGACAAGGAACCCGAGAATGCTTCCAAAGCAGAACAGGTAAGGGCAATGGACCTGATGGCCCGGAAGGCTTATTTTTCATCACGGAGGCAGGTCGAGACCGGGGCACTGCTTCTGCTTACAGGTGTTATAATGTTCATTATTTGCCAGAGGCTCATTTCCGGAAATGAGAAAGCCATGCCCGGCATTCCGGGTTTAAAGCCTGACCTCAGGAAAAACCAGGCACGGAACAGGAAATATCTTCTTGCTGCAGCTTCATTTCTTACCGTTGGCGCACTGACAATTTCCATAATACTGCGAAACAATCTCCCTGATCTACGGCCTCAGGCTCTGTCAGCAAGCAGTGATGAGGTAAGTGAACAGCAGAAGGATAAAAAAGCGGCAAGGTCGAAAAGATCAAAGCGGGAAGACAAAGTTGTCATTGCTGAAGACTTTTCTCCCGACGGTACCAATTATCCCTTCTTCAGGGGTCATCATGGCCGAGGGGTTGCAGGAGGTAAAGGATATCCGACAGAATGGAACGGGGAAACTGGAATGAACATAAAGTGGAAGCTTCAGGTACCAATGATGGGAAAGAGCTCTCCTGTGATATGGGGAGACAGGATATTTGTCACCGGGGCAGACGGCCTGAAAGGGGAACTTTACTGCATCGACAAGAAAAATGGAAGTATCCTGTGGACAGCTGATGCAAGCGGGATCCCGGGAGAACCATCAGAAGTGCCTGACATGGATGCTGAAGCGGGAATGGCGGTATCGACGGCAGCGGTGAATGAAAAAGCAGTGTGCGCGATATTTGCCAACGGAAATCTGATATGCCACGATCATGAAGGTAACAGGAAGTGGGCACTGAATATAGGATCACTGAAAAACATCTACGGTTATTCCTGCTCACTGATCATTCATGGAAACACACTGATAATACAGCACGATTCAGATGAACGGCTGTCAATGTTAGGTTATGACATCGAAACAGGAAATATGATCTGGGAAACTCCCAGGAAAGGTCATCCGGCATGGTCGTCGCCGGTTATCGGAACCTTCGATGGAAAGCCCCAGGTGATCATAAACGGCAATCCTGCTGTAAGTGCCTATGATCCGGTTGACGGTAAAGAACTCTGGTCGGTTGATGTACTCACAGGCGATGTTGCACCTTCGCTTGCCGTTAACAGCTCCTATGTATTCGCAGTCACCGATTACGCCCGGCTGGCTGCTGTAAAACCGGGAGCAGGGGCCGCAATCGTATGGGAGGATAACTCATATACCACGGATGTGTCGAGCCCGGTGGCGAACAACGAGATCCTTGTGATTGCAACAGGCTACGGCGATGTGGCATGCTATAATGCCATGAAGGGCGATACACTCTGGACCCATTATTTCATGGAGCAGTTCTATTCATCACCGGTGATAGCTGACGGAAAGGTATACCTGCTCGACCGGGGAGGAAAGTCATATATTGTAAAAGCTTCGGATAAGTTTGAGCTTATATCCACGGCATCTATCGGAGAACCGGCAGACTGTACACCGGCATTCTCAGACAAGAGTATTTACATAAGAGGAAGAAATAACCTGTACTGCATTTCAGAAAATTGAGCACGGAAACAAAAGATATGGATAGAGCCGAATGCAACTGCAATCCGGTTGATATCAACGAGATAAATGCAGTTGTTGAGTCTGTCGTTGCGGAATGCGGTGGAGGGAAGGAAAATGTAATTATGATCCTGCAGGAGC
>JALONU010000257.1 GCA_025454775.1 Bacteroidales bacterium
AGAGTCCCAATACGGGGACTAATGAGTCAGGCTTTACTGCTCTCCCCGGGGGTTACCGCTGGTATGACGGAGTCTTTAACAGTTTCACTGAGATGGCAATGTTCTGGGGACAGGGTTCCGGCGGAGGTGTCCTTCACTTCGCTTTTACTAACGCTGCAAATTCAGTTATGAGCGAAGGTGCCAACAGCACCGAAGGAAACAGTGTAAGATGCATCAAGGATTGAATATTTCTTCAAAACCAGGGATAATCAGTTTTTAATAATGACATTTTTCTGCTCACAACCTTTGTTTGGTATCTTTAACCAGACAGGACGTTGTCGTTGTGAAATAAATAACAGTAACCAAACCCATGAAACAGACCAGGAGAATATTCTTAAAGAGCATGATGGCAGGAACTGCTGCCGTTTCTGCAGGAGGACTGCTGCCAGCTTTCAGTGCACGGAGCTACAACCGCATACGGGGCTCGAACGACAGGGTGTAAACTCGCGTGGATCGGCGCTTGCCTCAACTTTTGCCAGACAGGAAAACTGTGAAATACTTTATATATGTGATGTTGATACCCGGGCGGCAGAAAAATGCATCGGGGGCCTGGCGAAAACATTTGGCATGAGACCGGGGCAGCAGGGAGATTTCAGAAAAACTCTAGAAAGCAAAGATGTTGACGTTCTCGTTATTGCAGCTCCCGACCACTGGCACGCACCTGCTGCAATAATGGCACTTGCAGCAGGAAAGCATGTTTACCTTGAAAAGCCCTGCAGCCATAATCCGCGGGAAGGCGAGCTTCTGGTTGCCGCAGTGGAAAAGTACGGGAAGGTTGCACAGATGGGAAACCAGCGGCGCTCATTTCCGAATGTTGTCAGGGGAATTGAAGAATTGAAGTCAGGAATAATAGGAAGGCCATACCTGGCAAAAACCTGGTATACCAATAACCGGCCTTCCATAGGTAGCGGAAAAGAAGTCCCGGTTCCTTCCTGGCTCGATTATGAACTCTGGCAGGGACCGGCAGAGAGAATGCCATACAAAGACAATCTGATCCACTACAACTGGCACTGGTTCTGGAACTGGGGTACAGGGGAGGCTCTGAACAACGGAACCCATTTCGTGGATATCGCCAGGTGGGGACTGGGTGTGGATTATCCGGTCAGAGTAACATCCTCAGGAGGGCGGTACCGCTATCAGGATGACTGGGAAACGCCAGATACTCAGGTGATAAATCTTGAGTTTGCGAACAACACAATGATCACGTGGGAAGGAGTGAGCTGTAACAACAGGCCGATAGAAGGGAGTAGTGTGGGAGTGATCTTCTGCGGCGAGAACGGTTCACTGAGGATAGACGGAGGAGATGCCTATTCTGTTTACGATATTAGTGGAAAACTTTTGAAGGAAGTCAGCGGTACGCAGGTCGATTCCCGGAACATCAGCAATCCTGCCGGAAACCTCGACGGATTTCACATCTCTAACTTTCTCGATGGCATAAGAAGGGGAGCAGCACTGCATGCTGATATTGCGGGCGGTCATAAAAGCACACTTCTTGTTCAGCTTGGCAATATAGCCCTCCGCTCAGGAGGAACTCTCGAAACAGATCCTTCAAACGGACATATAAAAGGCAATCCAAAAGCTGCCAGATTATGGTCGAGAAAGTACCAGCCGGGATGGAAGCCGGTCGTATGAAACGTCCTGATTCTGAGCTCTGTAAAGTAGATCGCATTGGTCGTACAGATTATTTATGTCATTGTATATCAGATAGATATATTGATCAGGCATAGAATTAATCTACATCTGCTGAAATTAAATTGGATTTTGCTTAAACAATCTGTAACTTTGATTAACCAACAACTGAAAAAATGAAAAAGATTATCTCTCCTGTTTGTATTACCGTTTTGCTGCTGGCCTTTGCAACAGCCGGATGTGAAAAAAGCGATGAGGAACTCCTTGTCGGAACGTGGAATGCGATTTCAGAGCATTGGATTGACTATGAAGATAATGTAAAAGTGGATGAAGGAACTGAAACTTATGATGCGGGCGAACTGACTATCGAGATCTTCGAAAATGGAACGGGTAAGGTTCATGAGGACGGCGAAGTTTCTGACTTCACATGGGCGCTTGACGGCAGTAAACTTTTAATTACTCCCGAAGATGATGATCAGATGACAATGGGCTTTTCCGTTTCCAAGGATAGACTTACGATTACAAATACATATGAGGAAACCTATAATGATGTAGACTATAAGTATGTGAGCGAAACTGTTTTTGAACGAGCCTGAGGCAGAAAATAGCATTTAAAAGATATTCTTACTGAAAAATGAATATACGTTAACTCTTATAGGACTTAATCATAGGTCGTGAGAGTATTATTGATTCACCCTCCGGATAATAAAAACTGCATTGCTCCGGGACGGTTTGAACCGCTGGCTCATGAAATTCTTGCAGCTACCATCCCTGATCATGAAGTAAGGATTTTGGACCTGAGATTCGATGCCATCACTGCCTTGGAACGGCAGTTGGATTCATTCCATCCTGAAATTGCAGGAGTAACTGTCAATAATACTATCCATGTAAGGCAGGCCATTGGTATCCTTGAGAAAATAAGGAGTAATCATCCGGATATCAAACTGATAACAGGAGGTCACCATCCTACAATGGTGCCGCTTGATTTTCATCTCAGCTGTGTTGATTATATTTTCCTGGGCTGGGCTGAAGAGAGTTTTCCTGAATTCATCAGGTGTATGGAACAAAAATGTTCCATCGATCATATTGAGGGTTTGGAGATACTGGCAAACGCGGAAGTGGTCGGGAGGAGGGAAAACCCCTGGAAGCTTCAGCCTTCAGGAATACCTTTCCCCCGGCGCGATCTGGTAAGCAGATACAGGAACCGGTATCGCAGCGATATGGGTTTCCGCACAGCACTTGTCAATACGACTCGTGGCTGTGGAAACCGGTGTACTTTCTGCTCGGTATGGAGGGCTGCAAACGGCCATTTTCTTGTCCGCAGGCCTGAAGATATCTTTAATGAAATAGCATCTCTTCCTGATGATATAAATCGCGTCTTTTTTGCTGACGATAATACATTTATAAGAACAGATAATGCTGCAAGGCTCTGCAGGATGATTATGAATGCAGGCATACGAAAGAAATATTCCGGGTATTGCCGTTCAGATACTATAGTCCACCACCCTGAACTCATGAGGGAATGGAAGAATATAGGTCTGGATAATCTCTGCGTGGGAATGGAGGCAACGGATAATAGCCTGCTGCAGAAATTCAACAAGAAGAACGAAATATCGAATAATGAAGATGCGGCAAAGATTTTGAATGATACTGGTATAACCTTCAGGCCACATTTCCTTATCGATCCATCCTTTGACCTGGCTGATTTCAGAAGGACCGGCGACTACATCAGAAAACTCCGCCTGAACAGTCCCATTTTTCCGATACTCACTCCAATCCCGGGATCGGTCTATCACGAAGAAGTTAAGGATCGGATATTCCTTGATTATGATTATTTTGACTATGCCCATGCGGTAATACCCACAAATCTGTCACCACGTGTTTTCTACAAAGCCTGGAGAAGGTTGTTCCAGAGGAGTTATCCTCTATTGAGGAACCTGATGTTATTCTTGCGGAAACATTACGCACAGCTTATGGGAAATAAGAAGCTGGAGATGGAAAGTTGCAATTACAGCCTGCTTAACCTGCTTATCCTGAAGGTGCTTTCCGTTTTTCTTACTTTAAAATTGAAAAAGCATGTCAGGCTGCTTGAGGCAGGGCTGATCCAGTTATGATCGTTTATCTGTATTATAGCCTGTAACTTCAAATAAAAATCCCGCTCGCGCGGGATTTAAATTGTGATCCCGAAGGGACTCAAACCCCCAACCTTCTGATCCGTAGTCAGATGCTCTATTCAGTTAAGCTACGGGACCATAATCAGAGTGCAAATATAGTAA
>JALONU010000085.1 GCA_025454775.1 Bacteroidales bacterium
GCAGCCTCGGCTTCCGACTCAGCTTTGTCTACCGCATTATATGCTGCGCAGTTGATTATCCAGTCGGGTTTTAGTGTTCCAATGAATTCCCGGGTTTTATCAGCATCAGTTATATCGAGCTCGGCTATATCGGTAAAGGTAAAGTCGTAGCCGTTAAAATTCCTTGAAGCCTGCCTGAGCTCACTTCCCAGCTGTCCGTTCGCGCCGGTTACAAGTATTACAGCCATACTGTTCAGAAATTATTATCAGCCATTCTCAGGGGAGGGTTGTTCTGATCCTTCTCGCTGATCACCGGAACTGTTCCGTCAAGTTTCCAGTCGATCGCGAGATCAGGGTCGTTGAGTGCTATGCCCCTCTCTGACGATTTGTTATAGATATTGTCTACTTTATAAAGTATTACGGCAATGTCGCTCAGCACTGAAAATCCATGGGCGAATCCTCTCGGAATGAACAGCTGGGTTTTGTTCTCGGAGTCAAGTTCTATGCCGTACCACTTTCCGTAGGTCGGGGAATTCTTCCTTATATCCAGTGCAACATCATATATCTTTCCTTCTATAACCCTTATCAGCTTGGCCTGGTCGTGGGGACGGAGCTGATAATGAAGGCCGCGTATGACACCCCACGATGACCGGGATTCATTATCCTGGACAGGGGTGAAAGCTATGCCGGCACCGTTGTAGGTTGCAATATTAAAGCTCTCGAAGAAATAGCCTCTTTTATCGGTATATACGTCGGGTCTGATAACGAAAAGCCCGTTGAATCCTGTTTTGATGATTTCCATTTTCTATTTTCCTTCAAAAAAGCTTATTTCCTCGCTGGCAATCCTTATGAGGTATTTCCCGTACTGGCTTTTTTTGTATGGTTCTGCCAGGGCGAGCAGTTGGTCCTTTGTTATGAATCCTCTCTTGTATGCGATTTCTTCTATGCAGGATGCCTTGAGTCCCTGCCGCTGTTCGAGGGTTGCTATGAAGTTACCTGCCTGCAGAAGACTTTCATATGTCCCGGTGTCGAGCCATGCTATTCCCCGTCCCATGAGCTTTACCTCGAGAGATCCTTCTTCGAGGTACAACCTGTTCAGGTCGGTGATCTCAAGCTCTCCGCGTGCGGAAGGCTTCAGTGATTTTGCCTTTTGAACAACGGTGTTGTCGTAAAAGTAAAGCCCGGTTACGGCATAATTGGACCTTGGACTGGCTGGTTTTTCTTCTATTGAAACGGCTTTCCGGTTTCTGTCAAATTCGACCACTCCGTAACGTTCCGGATCTGTTACGTAATATCCGAAAACGCATGCACCTTTTTTAAGTGTTGCCGTCTGCAGGAGAACATCGCCGAAGCCGTGGCCGTAGAATATGTTGTCGCCTAGGATCATACAGACCTCATCATTTCCCGTGAACTTTTCCCCGAGTATGAATGCCTGAGCCAGGCCGTCGGGTGAAGGCTGCTCGATATAGCTGAATTTAATCCCGAGGGGTTCTCCGGAACCCAGCAGATTCCTGAAGCCGGGCAGATCGCGTGGGGTTGATATCACGAGTATGTCGCGGATACCTGCAAGCATCAGCACCGAAAGCGGGTAATAGATCATCGGCTTGTCGTAAACAGGCAGCATCTGCTTGGAGATGGCATGAGTTATGGGGTAAAGCCTTGTACCCGAACCGCCTGCGAGGATTATTCCTTTCATCTTCTTCCGATTCCAAAATATTTAAATCCTTGTTTCCTTATCTCTTCGGGGTTATAGATATTTCTTCCGTCGAAGATCACCCTTCCCTTCATCAGGGATGCCATTTTTTTCAGATCGGGAAGGTGGAACTCCGACCATTCCGTCATCAATACCATTGCATCCGCTCCCCTGAGGGCTTCATAGGGGTCTGCAGCGTAGAAGACCTTCCTGCCCATCACTTTCCTCGTCTCCTCCATGGCTGCCGGATCATAAGCTCTCACCCTTACGCCTTCCATTATAAGTTTATTAATCAGGTAAAGTGATGAAGATTCCCTTATGTCGTCTGTTTTGGGCTTGAATGAGAGACCCCATATACCTACACACCTTCCACTGAACTGGTTTTTAAAAAGCTTTGCCATCTTATTGAAGATGACGTTCTTCTGGTATTCGTTTGCCTTTTCAACAGCGCTTATCACCTTTAGTTCATAGCCGTTGTCGTGAGCTGTTTTTATTATCGCCTTTACATCCTTCGGGAAGCAGGAGCCGCCGTAACCGGTGCCCGGGTAAAGGAACTTGCTTCCGATCCTAGAGTCGCTTCCGATTCCCTTCCTCACATGATTAATGTCGGCGCCGAGCAGATCGCAAAGGTTTGCTATTTCATTTATAAAGCTAATCCGTGTTGCCAGCATTGCATTTGCGGCATACTTGGTTATTTCAGCGGAAGGGATGTCCATGAAAATGATCGGATGGTTGTTGAGAACAAATGGCATATAAAGGTTTCTCATTACCTCTGCTGTCTTTTCATTGCTGACTCCTATTACGATCCTTTCAGGACGCAGAAAATCCTCTACAGCCGCTCCTTCCTTCAGGAACTCAGGGTTTGAAGCAACATCGAAAGTGACACGGGATTTCCTCCTGGCAAGACTTGCAGCGATCGCTTTCCTGACCTTTTCAGATGTTCCTACAGGTACGGTGCTTTTTGTCACGATCACTGCATGGGACTTTAAGGCAGAACCTATTTCTCCGGCTACTTCGATCACATGGCTGAGGTCGGCGCTTCCGTCTTCGCCCGGAGGCGTTCCGACAGCTATGAAGATCACCTCCGCACCGCTGATGCCTTTTTTCAGGTCGGAGGAAAATGACAGTCTTTTCTTTTCCATGTTCCTGCGCATCATATCCTCCAGCCCGGGCTCATATATGGGAACCATCCCTTCCGAAAGCCTTGCTACCTTCTCCTTATCCTTGTCGATGCAGGTCACTGTCACGCCGCTTTCGGCAAAACATGTCCCGGTGACAAGACCTACATATCCTGTTCCCACAACTGCAATTTTCATAAAAGCAACATCAGTTTGTCAAAGTGTGATATGCAAAGATAGCAGAAGCATCGAAATTGTGAAACGGACGGGGGATGAGTCCTGGGTTCCATGTTCCAGATTCCATGTTCCAGGTTCCAGGTTCCGGGTCGTTGGTCACCGGTAGCCGGCAGCCGCTTTAACCGGATGAAAATCTTTAATTTAATTACTTATTATTTGAAATATATCTCTATCTTTGCACACCATTTTAACAATATAATGTCTAACTTATTAATTATCATTAGATTAAAAATTAATCATGACTGAAAGCAAGAAGAAAACGACCAAGAAAGAGGTTGTTGAAAAAGAAGAAGAAGGCGTGAAGCCCGTTAAAAAAGTTAAGGCCAAGGAGATCATGGAATCTGCCGACAAACTTATCGAGGAAGCACTCGAGGAAGAGGTTCATATCCCGGCTGAGGCCAGTGAAGAAAAAGAAGCAGAACCGGTTGCTGAGTCTGCCGAAGAAATAACGGAAGAGCCAGCAGAGCCTGTGATACCGGTAGTCAAGGAGAAGCCCGCCAGAACAAAGAAGGAAGTTGTTGCCCAAACCTCGGCAAACGAGGAGTTCGACTGGGACAAATTCGAAAAGGATGAACTCAAGAGCTCGGAAAAACACAGGGAGTACGAATCTATGTACGATCAGACCCTTTCAACCATCGCTGTTGACGAAGTGGTGCATGGTACCGTGATACAAATGACATCACGTGAAGTTGTAATCAACATCGGCTATAAGTCGGAAGGTGTTGTGAGCCTAAGTGAATTCAGGTACAATCCCAACCTCAAGGTAGGGGATACGGTTGAAGTTTATGTTGAAAGCCAGGAAGACAAGAAGGGTCAGCTCCTCCTTTCGCACAAGAAGGCCCGTGCAATAAATTCATGGGACAGGGTCAATGCCTCACTTGAAAAGGACGAAATTATTACAGGTTACATAAAATGCCGCACAAAGGGAGGTATGATAGTGGATGTTTTCGGTATTGAAGCATTCCTTCCCGGTTCCCAGATCGACGTCAAGCCGATACGCGACTATGACGTGTTTGTAGGCAAGACCATGGAATTCAAGGTTGTGAAGATCAACCAGGAGTTTAAAAACGTGGTTGTTTCACACAAAGCCCTTATCGAAGCTGAACTTGAACAGCAGAAGAAGGAGATCATTGCCAAGCTTGAAAAAGGACAGGTTCTTGAGGGAACCGTCAAGAATATTACATCTTACGGAGTGTTCATCGACCTCGGCGGCGTTGACGGACTTATACATATCACCGACCTGTCGTGGGGCAGGGTCAACCATCCCGAAGAGATCGTTCAGCTCGACCAGAAACTTAATGTAGTTATCCTCGACTTCGACGATGACAAGAAGAGAATAGCCCTGGGTCTGAAGCAGCTGACTCCTCATCCGTGGGATTCATTCAATCCTGACCTGAAGGTGGGAGATAAGGTGAAAGGCAAGGTTGTCGTTATGGCCGATTACGGAGCGTTTGTTGAAATCGCTACTGGTGTTGAAGGCCTTATTCACGTTTCAGAGATGTCGTGGTCGCAGCACCTTCGCAGCGCACAGGAATTCATGAAGGTGAGCGATGAGGTCGAAGCCGTTATACTCACACTCGACAGGACCGAAAGGAAGATGTCGCTCGGAATAAAGCAGCTTAAGCCTGATCCATGGCAGAAAATCGACGAGAAATACACCGTAGGATCGAAGCATAAGGCAAGAGTCAGGAACTTTACGAATTTTGGTGTTTTCGTTGAGATAGAAGAAGGCGTTGACGGACTGATACATATCTCCGACCTATCCTGGACGAAGAAAATAAAGCACCCGGCCGAATTCACATCAATTGACGCCGAAATAGAGGTTGTCGTTCTTGAGATCGACAAGGAAAACAGGAGACTCAGCCTCGGCCACAAGCAGCTTGAAGAGAACCCGTGGGATGTGTTCGAAGGTCTTTTCACCGTCGATTCAGTTCACGAGGGAACAGTCATGGAAGTTTTCGACAAGGGAGCAGTAATTGCCCTTCCATACGGTGTTGAAGGATTCGCAACTCCAAAACATCTTGTCAAACAGGACGGTACAGTTGCCAGGGCTGATGAAAAGCTGATGTTCAAGGTCATTGAATTCAACAAATCAGCCAAGAAGATCATTGTCTCGCACAGCAGAACCTTTGAAGATGAGAAGAAAACGGAAGCTCCGGCTAAGAAAGCTGAAGGCGAAACATCAAAGAAATCAGCAAGAAAGACCAAGACCAGTGTTGAAAAAACAACCCTTGGCGACATAACCCAGCTGGCAGCGTTGAAGGAGGAAATGGAAGAAAAAGAAAATAAAGCTTCCGGGAAATAGAAATATTTTATAAATTAGAGGCAGTCAAAAAAAATCACTATGGATTTTAATATTGAAAGCCGGAGCAACAGTACGGTTATTCAGATCCAGTCGGAGAAGCTTGATACACATATAGCTCCTGCGCTGAAGTCTGAGCTCGTGCTGGTTTCAGGCAAGGGTGAGAAGAACATCATCCTTGATCTTGAAAAATGTCAGTACTGCGATTCTTCAGGCCTCAGTGCCATTCTTGTTGCCAACAGGCTGTGCAAAAATGCCGGTGGCACGTTCATCCTGTGCGGTCTTAACGAAGCGGTTGAAAGGCTTATAACCATCTCCCAGCTTGATACTGTTCTGACAATCACAGGGACAGTGGCCGATGCAGAAAAAATGATATCCTGATCTTCAGCGGTGCAGGATGCCGATGAATTTGACAATACTTGGCACCAGTTCTGCATTGCCGACATCAGAAAGGTTTCCTTCCGCTCATGTGCTCAATGTGCATGAGCGGTTGTTTTTAATAGACTGCGGTGAGGGAACACAGATGCAGCTCCGCAGGCACAGGATCCGCTTCGGAAAAATAAACCATATATTCATAAGCCATCTTCATGGCGACCATGTGTTCGGACTCTATGGCCTGCTGTCCACTTTCAACCTTATGGGAAGAACATCTCCCGTGCATCTCCATGCACCGGAGAACTACCGTGAAATGCTCCTTTCCCATCTCAGCGACTTCGATATCCGCCTTAATTTCGATATAGACTTTAATCCTCTTTCCGGAAAGGATCCTGTAAAAATACTCGACGACAAGTATGTTACTGTCACTTCCTTCCCTCTTGAACACCGGGTGCCCTCATTCGGATTTATCTTCAGGGAAAAGCCCGGCGACAGAAATATGATAAAGGAAGCAATCGGAAAATACGGGATCCCCACAATAAGAATACCTGCAATAAAGAAAGGAAGCGACTTCACCACTCCTGAGGGACGGATAATAAAGAATGAAGAGATGACTATCCCCGGGCCGGAACCTCTTTCATACGCATACTGCAGCGACACTAAACCTTTCCGAAGACTACCCTCCTTTGTAAAGGGAGCAGACGTTCTGTACCATGAAGCAACTTTTAGTGAAGAACTTGAAGACCTGGCACTGACAACAGGACACTCCACCACTGCCGGTGCAGCAGCGACAGCATCTAAAGCCGGTGTCAAGGCCCTGCTTATAGGCCACTTCTCAGCGAGGTACAAGGATGTCGAACCCCTCGTGGAAGAAGCCAGGAAGACATTCCCCGCAACATTTCCGGCTATCGACGGGAAAACCTATGATATCGCTTCCGCGGGTGAATGGTAATGAAAGATTCCATATCTTTGGACATTTTATAACAGGGCGTGCAGGAAAAGATCCTAATACTTGATTTCGGTTCCCAGTATACTCAGCTAATTGCCAGGAGGATAAGGGAACTCAGTGTCTATTGTGAGATACATCCTTACAACCATTACCCTCCTCCTGACGGAAATACCAGGGGAGTGATACTTTCAGGAAGCCCTGCTTCCGTAAGGGATAAGGATGCACCTGCACCCAATCTTGAGAGGCTGAAAGGAAGAATACCACTCCTGGGGATCTGTTACGGAGCCCAGTACCTGGTTCACCGTTACGGTGGAGAAGTGCTTCCTTCAGGCACAAGGGAATACGGAAGGGCAAACCTGCAATTCGTAAATTCCGGAGATCCCCTCTTCAGGAATCTCACCCGGGGAACACAAGTCTGGATGTCCCATGGCGACACTATTGTAAGATGGCCTGATAATTATGAGATCATAGGCTCGACGGCAGATGTCAGGGCCGGAGCGTATCACATAAAAGGAGAGGATACCTGGGGTATCCAGTTCCACCCGGAAGTCTACCATACAACAGAGGGGAAACAGATACTCGAAAACTTCGTGAGCACTGTCTGCGGATGTAAGCGGGACTGGACACCTGCCTCATTTGCTGAAAGCACAGTTGCCGGACTAAAAGAACAGCTTGGCAGCGACAAGGTTATTCTGGGTCTTTCAGGAGGTGTGGATTCATCGGTTGCAGCTATGCTCCTTAACAGGGCGATAGGCGACAACCTCACTTGTATCTTTGTAGATAACGGGCTGCTCCGGAAGAACGAGTATGCGAAGGTGCTCGAATCATACAGGAAGATGGGCCTGAACGTGATCGGAGTGGATGCCTCTGAGAAATTCCTGCTTGCCCTCGAAGGAGTGGCTGATCCGGAGTCTAAAAGAAAGATCATCGGAAGGATCTTCATCGAAGTATTTGATGAAGAAGCACATAAGGTAAAGGATGTAAGATGGCTTGCACAGGGAACCATTTATCCCGATGTAATTGAGTCAGTGTCAGTTAAGGGACCTTCAGCAACAATAAAATCCCACCACAATGTCGGCGGACTTCCTGAAAAGATGCATCTTAAGGTTATCGAACCGCTCAGGCTGCTTTTCAAGGATGAAGTCAGAAGGGTGGGAGATGCCCTTGGCCTGCCAGGCATTATACTGAACAGGCACCCCTTTCCCGGCCCCGGGCTTGCCATACGGCTTCTGGGTCCGGTATCCCGCGAAAAGCTGGAGATCCTCAGGGAAGCAGATGACATATTCATTGAAGGGCTGAAGAGACACGACCTTTATGACAAGGTATGGCAGGCAGGGGTCATCCTGTTGCCTGTTCAATCTGTAGGCGTGATGGGCGATGAAAGGACTTATGAATTCACAGCAGTACTGAGATCGGTGAATTCGACTGACGGTATGACGGCAGACTGGTCACCTCTGCCTCATGAGTTTCTTGCAGTCGTTTCGAATGAGATAATAAACAGGGTGAGAGGGATCAACAGGGTGGTCTATGATATAAGTTCCAAACCACCTGCAACGATTGAGTGGGAATAGAAAAGTATTGAGTATTGAGTAGTGAGTAGTGAGTTGTGAGTAGTGAGTTGTGAGGGGTGCCGGGATAAGAGGCACGGAAATTGCATATTTGGTTAAGAAATATTATTCGTATGAAGATCAATAGGCTTTTAACAGCAGGCATACTGCTTTTCGCCTGGATGCCTTTCAATAACACGAGCGGGCAGGTGCTGAACGAGGAGACATTCAAGGTTGGAAGGACACTAAGCCTGATAGATGCCTTCTATGTCGATTCGACTGACATCGGAAAGTTGGCCGAAGAAATGATAGTATCGACACTCAAGAAGCTGGACCCGCATTCAACATATATATCTGCGAAGGATGTAAAGGAGATGAACGAACCTCTTCAGGGTAATTTTGAAGGCATAGGGATCCAGTTCAATATGCTTCACGACACCCTTATTGTTGTCGAGCCCATCTCAGGAGGCCCCTCAGAGAAAGTCGGACTGAGGGCAGGTGACAGGATTGTCATCATCGACGGTGAAAAAGTGACCAATATCGGGTTGTCTACCTCAGGTGTCTATTCCCGGCTCAGGGGACCAAAAGGGACTATAGTTAACCTCTCGGTGTGGAGGAAAGGGGAAAAGGAACTTCTTGATTTTACAATAACAAGGGACAGGATCCCGATATTTAGTCTCGATGCAGTGTATATGCTCGACACCAGGACAGGATACATGAAGTTCAACAAGTTCGCCGTAACAACCGAGAAGGAATTCACGGATGGGCTTGAGAAGCTGAAAAAGAGCGGTTTAAAGAATATAATAATCGACCTCCGCGGGAACGGAGGAGGTTATATGATCGCTGCAACCGATATGGCCAACCACTTCTTTGCCGACAGGCGGCTGCTGGTATACCTTATTGGCAGGAAAATTCCGCGGCAGGATTACAAATCGACAGGACTGGGAGATCTTTCGGATGCAAGGGTCGTTGTCCTTACCGATGAAAACTCAGCTTCTGCAAGTGAGATATTTGCCGGAGCAATGCAGGACTGGGACAGGGGCATAGTGATTGGCAGGCGTACCTTCGGCAAAGCACTGGTGCAGCAGGGTTACAGCCTTACCGACGGGTCGATGATCAGGCTTACCGTCGCAAGGTATTACACTCCCACAGGCAGGTCGATACAAAGCTCTTACAAGGACGGATATGACAGGTACCTGATGAATTTCATGAACAGGTATTCCAGGAATGGAGGCGTCTATGATGCTGACAGCCTTAACATGCCGGACTCACTGAAGTACAAAACTCTTCTGAACAGAAGGACGGTCTATGGCGGCGGCGGTATAATCCCGGATGTATTTATAGCCCAGGACACTTCATATCTTTCCGATTACTACAAGGCTGTGTTCAGGAAGGACATATTCAGGACCTTTACTCTTGAGTATTCTGACCTGAACCGCGAAAGGATCAAAAGGGATTACGGAGATTTTGAGAACTTCAGGGAAAGATTCCGTTTTACAAATGACGAGATCAGGACATTCATTAAGAAAGGTGAGGATGCCGGGGTTAAATTTGACGAGAGCCAGTACAGGCACTCAGAGGAGGAGATCCTTATGGTACTGAAGGCACTGGTCGCGAGCAATATCTGGCAGACAAACGAATACTTCAGGATAATAAATGAAAATGATGTCGTCATCAATAAAGCTCTTCAGATTATCAATGACGGCAGCACCTATAACAGGATACTGGGTTACCGCCAGAATTAGATCTTACCTGCAGTGAATATAATATCTACGTTGTAAGTGATGTCATTTAGTGTGTCGGTACCGGTTTCCTTCCATGTGAGGGTATTTCCGTCTACTGAAACACTTTCCCACTCCCAGTCAGTTGATCCTGTCTCAATGATAATGGTACTTCCCGTGATGGTGTAATCCAGCATTCCGACCGACTGTCCGTCCTCATAAACTATTATACTGCCCCCACCTGTAAATTCAAAGGCAAGCTCTTCAGTTTCATAGTAGTATGTGGATTCGAACTTCTTTACATTCTGCAGGTAGAAAATACGCTGTTCAGACTGGACCTCCCATTTTCCGACTATAGCTTCGGGAAGAGGTTTCTCCTTTTCGCATGAACTGAGCAGCAGCAAAGTCACCGATAGTGTGAGAAGTCTGGAAATAGTTGTTATCTTTTTCATGGAATAATGTTTATGTTATGTTCGCCTGCAAAGGAACGATATTTATTTAAACTTGTTGTACCGTTCTGTGTTCTTTTGAGGAATATTATTCACATTTTTTGGGTACATTGGTGAAGGTTTTCATGGTGCCACAGGAGCCGGAATCCGCTGAAAGAGATAGTATATAAAATGAAAATAACAGCCAAAACCCTGTTCGGCCTTGAAAACATACTGGCCGAAGAGCTGCGCGGCCTTGGAGCAGCCGGTGTCAGGCCTGTCAACAGAGCGGTTCTTTTCTCCGGCGGCCTGGAACTTCTGTACAAGGTAAACTATAACAGCCGGTTTGCTCTTTCCTTCCTGGTATCGGTGGACGAGTTCAGGATAAGTTCGAAGGATGATCTCTACGCACGCACCCTGCTAATCGACTGGAGCGGTATAATTGACCCCGACACAACATTCTCGGTTGTCAGTGTGGTGAACTCCAGGCTGTTCGGGCATACTGCATTCCCCGGGCTTGTTGTCAAGGACGCCATTGCCGACCATTTCAGGAAGCGTAGCGGCAGAAGGCCCTCGGTAAACACTTCTGATCCCGATATCGTGGTTAATCTCCATATAAGCAATGAGAACGTCAATATTTCGATCGACTCTTCAGTCGTCCCGCTTTACAGGAGAGGTTACCGGAAGTCGCAGGGGCCGGCTCCGCTGAACGAGGTGCTTGCTGCTGGAATTGTGAAGCTCTCGGGATGGGATGCTTCATTTCCGCTTATCGATCCCATGTGCGGGTCAGGGACAATACCGGTGGAAGCAGGTCTGATGGCGCTGAATATACCCCCTGGCAGTTTCAGGAAGACCTTTGGTTTTACAAAGTGGAAAAACCATGATGAAGAACTTTTCAGGAAGGTTCGATCGCAGAGCGACAGCAAGGTTGCGGCTGAGAAACTGAGTATAGGGGCAAGCGATATATCGGCTGAAGCTGTGGCACAGGCAGAACTGAACATAGCGTCTGCCGGACTTTCGGATGTCATTTCGCTGAGGGTGGCAGACTTCAGGGACCTGAGAGCTTCACCCGGGCCAGGCTGGCTGATATTCAATCCTCCGTATGGGGAAAGGATAAAACCCTCTGATATTGAGGCGCTTTACAGCATGACAGGCAGTACAATGAAGCATAATTTCCCCGGCTACAGGGCATGGATACTCACCCAGGGAAAAGAACTGCTGAAGCACATCGGGCTGAAGCCGCGGTCTAAAACCACATTGTATAACGGGCCTATAGAGTGTATCCTTGCAGGCTATGAGCTTTATGAGGGAAGCCGGAAGAAGGCCGCAGATTGAAATCGCCGCAATAGTGGCATTTATCATCAACTTTAGCTACTTTTATCAAAAAAAGCCCGTAAATTTAAAATGCGCATCAGATCAATCTATTAATTTTGTAACTTCACTTTTTTATTATATTTGTTACCGGAAAACCGGACTGTATCCAAAAGGAAGCTTTTAAATGGCCTTCGATATAGAGAATTTTTTTAAGGACCAGGGAAGGAACAATGTTATCCTGTACTACAAGGGTAATGTTGATTCGGATGTGATCAATCATGTTCTGGATACGGTTGAAGATAAAATGGTCCAGGTGAACGAGCAATCCAGGCTCAGGAAGAAGGTCTATAATGTTCTTGTTGAAAGCCTGCAGAATCTGTATCATCATGTAGACAAGGTACCGGCTGATTTTGAAGATCAGGCATCGGAGAAATTCGGTATGCTGACAGTCCAGAAGGTTGAAGGGGGCTACAAGATAATTACCGGCAATTTTGTGCGCACCGACAATGTTGAGAAGCTTGAGGAAAAGATCAAACGCATCAACAGGTCGGATATCCGCCAAAGGAGGAGGAGGCCTCGGTCTGGTGGATATAGCCCGCAAGACAGGCAACAAGCTTGATTACACGTTCAGGGAATACAACGATGATTATTCTTTCTTCTGTCTGAATATACTGGTTGACGAGAGGGATCAGCTATAAATTGCAAACTTTAAAATAAAAAACGATATGGAACCGATCATGATTGATGGAACACCCAAAACCCCTACAGTGCGATTTGACTCGAATGAAGGTGTGTTTGAAATCAAGGGGCGCTCAATTCCGGAAAACTCAGTTGAGTTTTATAAACCGCTGGTTGACTGGCTTGATACGTATAAGGAAACACCTCTTCCAAAAACCGTTGTCAACATAAGGCTGGAATACTTCAATACTAGCTCCTCAAAATGCATTCTCGATGTCTTCAAGAAGCTGGAAGCCATACACAAGGCAAAAAACGAAGTGGAGGTGAACTGGTATTACGAGGAGGATGATGAAGATATGCTGGAAGCAGGTGAAGACTATGAATCCATCATCAGGGTTCCTTTTAAAATGATTGAGATCGTGGAATAAACCAGGTAATTCGCATAAAAACCTGATCGGTGTTCAAAAATTAAGGAGGGGCTTTGAGGCCCCTCTTTCTTTTTTATATGTCCGGTTCTTTCTATTCGGAGTTCTTCGTTTTCCTGCCCATGATTGTCTCGCCTGAGTCAAGAATCTTCTTCAGCACCCTGAAATAAAGTGCAAGATAGAAGAGGATAGTAATGATCCACAGGACAATGACATTCACAACGAAAGTGTCGACAGGCCTGCCGAAGACCTTTTTCACGGGAGCATAGAAATGAGCCTTTACGAAGTTGCTAAAAGGTTCCATATATATCGGCTTGTAATACGGAACAATCCTTCCCTTATGAATGACGGTCATCTGGGTCTGATCGCTCTTTCCTCCCGTTACGAACTCCTCCAGCGATTCATTTGCATACCTGTTTTTAAGCTCGTAGTACGATGCTTCACTTTGTGCCTGAAGCTTTGTGGTAATGGCATCCTTCCTGTTCCTTGCCGAGTTGGCTGCATTATTATAGTATTTCTTCAGGTTGTCGAGATATAATGAAGCTGAATTGATTATTTCCTCTGAGACAGTCGCGGGATCAAGATTGCTGAAGGCCCCGTTTTTCTGGCTTGCCGGGATAAGATTCTGTTCCCTGATGAATTCATTCCTGATGAGCCTGACCCTTTTCTCAAAATCACCTGTCCGTGTACCTGTCCTGATATCGCTTCTCACCAGTTCAAGTTCCTTCTTCATCCTGTCGACCCAGAAGCCGGATTTAAATGTTGCATTGTTGAGATCCTTGTTCACATCGTAGAACAGCCTGTCGTGCCGGTTGTCCTTGAACTGCTTGACAGCAAGGGCTTCATACCCCCATCTTGCAGTTATCGCTTCTCCATAGAACGGAATTGAAACCGGATTTGATACAGTTGGATTCAGCTTGTCAAAGTTAACCATCACACCGCTGAGGATTATCTGGGGAATGACAAGGAAAGGGATAAGGATATAGATTGTGACCACCGCCTTGAAGCTGTCCGAAATAATGAGTCCCACGATATTTGCCCCGGCCCAGCATGTAAACAGTATCAGCCAGTATTCGAACCACATTCCCCTTATGCCCGTTATCGAATTGCCTATGAGGACGAATGTAAATGCCTGTATCGCCGAGATGCCCAGCTGCACAGCAACTTTTGACATCAGGTAACTGTTCCAGCTGAGGTTGAGAAAGGCCTCCCTTCTGAGTATCTTCCTGTCCTTTATTATCTCTTCAGCACTAACTGTCAGCCCCATGAAGATGGCAATGATAACCGACATGAAGATGTAAACAGGCAGGTTGTCGTTCTTAAAGAGAGTGTAATGAGCGTCGGGAGCGCTTTCGTCAAAATACCTTATAAGGAAAGAAAGGGCGACAGCCAGCACCGGAGCCTCCAGAAGGGTTATCAATATATACTGCAGGTCGGATATCTTGGAAAGGACATCACGTTTTATGAAGATCAGTATCTGCCCGAGCTTGCCCGGTGTCTTGAAATTAATCTCCGGGATACCATTTCCCCTCTCAAAGCGTTTTTCCCTTTTATCGCCCAGGCTGGCCTTGTAAAAGGCGCTCCAGTCGGCAGGGCTTATCCTCCTTGTGTCGGTAGGTTGTCCGCTTTCGTTAACAACCCTTGTTTCGACAATATTGAATATCTGCTCGGGATTTACGTTTCCGCACGCGTAGCATTCACTTTCCGTATAAGCTGCCTGTTCGATCTTCCTTTTGAAATATGCGATCGACTCTACCGGTTTGTCATTATAAATAAGGTAGCCTCCCGTATCGAGCATTATCAGCCTGTCGAACATCTTGAAGATTTCTGACGACGGCTGGTGTATTACGATGAAGAGAAGTTTACCTTTATGGGTCAGTTCCTTCAGCAGGACAAGGATATTTTCAGAGTCTCGCGAAGAAAGCCCCGATGTAGGTTCGTCGAGGAACATGATCGCAGGTTCGCGGATCAGCTCCAGCGAAATGTTGAGTCTTTTCCTCTGTCCACCACTGATTTTCTTGTTAAGGGGGGTGCCCACCTTCATGTCACGGATCTCAAGAAGGCCAAGGCTTTTAAGCGTGCTGTCGACCTTCTGCACTATCTCGGCGTCGCTCAGGTTGTCAAAGCATAGCCTGGCATTGAAATAGAGGTTCTCAAAGACCGTCAGTTCTTCGATTAGCAGGTCGTCCTGCGAGACATAACCGATAAGTCCCTTGATCTTTTCCTTCTCAGTATGAATGTTGACGCCGTTTATCAGCACTTCTCCGTCGTAGGGAGGATTGACACCGTTGAGGACGCTCAGCAGAGTTGATTTCCCGGCTCCGCTTGCGCCCATAATTCCGACCATTCTCCCTGATTCCTCCGAGAAGCTCATGTGGTGAATTCCTACCTGTCCCCCGCGGAACCTGTACTCGATATTGTTAACTTCATATACAACTCTCGATTCCCTGAAGACCTCCTTCATGAACTGATCGGTAACATCGAGATAGTATATCGGCTTTATGTTGCCGCCTTTTATTGAAGCTCCCTGTCCGAATGTGTAAACCTTTCCTTCCTGCAGCAGCTGGCTGCTCATCAGTAATTCGCCTGTACCCGAGAATCTTGCGAAATACAGCTGGACAGAAGGTACGAAAAGGAACCATATCTGCCCCTTCATCTGGTCCCTGAAAGCATGTTTTGCCCTTTTCAGTCCGGAGTCCTTCACTCCGTTGACTATCAGAATGTCCTCAAAGTCGGGACTGTTATCAGGTTCGTTTAGGACGAACTTTTCGATAATGCCGTATTCCTCTTCTGTTATGTTAAGGCCGTCGGCAAGTGCGCTGATGAATCCCAGTTCGATAGGGCTTACTCCCTGGGCCCCGGATTTGCAGAACTCAAGGGCCTGGATGACCACGAAGATCCTCTGTTCCTGGTCGAGCATTCCCTGTTCATTAATATCCTTGCAGAGTTTCCTGATCCTTACCGCAATTGCCCCTTCCCTACGTTCAAAACCTCTTTTTTCAAGCTTCTGCCTGGCCTCTTCGAATGCCTCATCATAGGTCGCAAGGTATTTGTTCACCTGCTCCCTGTCGAGCTGGTGCTTCAGGAAAGCTTCAACCACACCCCTTCTCTCAGAATCATTTGCGAGCGGATTGGCGATGATCGCAAATAGCTGCATAAGGGTTTTAAGGATCTTCTCGCTCATGTGGAATTATTTTGTAATCCGATTTGAAGTTATGAAAATAATCAATTGTTCCAAATTTTACTTTTTCTTCTTTTTCCTCTTTTCAACAGAGAATCCGAACCTGCCGATGAAGCTCCCGGTGTCGTAGTACCTTCCGTGAATGTAGCTGACCGGCTCAGCGTCCGAAAGTTTGAAAACCCCTGTTCTTTCGTTGTAGTATTCTCCTGCAGCATGTACCGCAGCCACTTCCGAGATAAACATCGAATGAGAGCCGAGTTCCTTTATTTCCTTTACAATACATTCGATGTTTACGGGTGATTCCAGTATCATGGGAGCCCTGACCTTTGATGCCGGAACAGGAGTAAGTCCTGTTTCCCTGAATTTGTCGTGATCCCTGCCCGATCTTACCCCGCACCAGTCGGTGACGCCTGCCAGCTTCCTCGTTGTGAGGTTGATTACGTAGCAGCCGGTCGTCCTGATGATTTCGTACGAATGCCTTGAGGGTCTGACTGAAATGTAGCACATCGGGGGATCGGTGCAGATGGTTCCAGTCCACGATATTGTAATAATATTATATTCAGACGGTTCCGCACCGCAGCTGACCATAACCGCAGGCAAAGGGTAGAGCATCGTCCCCGGCTTCCATAGTAATTTCGGCATGTATCTTAAAATTTGACCTAAAGATACAGTTAATTGCTATCATCGGGTTTGCCAGTTTGACATTCTTCCGGGTGTATTTCATGTCAAATAGTCCCTCCGCCAGGGATGGCAAAAAAATTGCAGGTGATTTATAAAATTCAGATTATATGAACTTTGGTAATTTTACACTGAAGGCCCAGGAAGCCGTACAACAGGCATTCAACATAGCAAATTCAAAAGGACAGCAGTCCATCGAATGTGCCCATCTCCTTAAGGGTATACTCTCCGAAGCGGAGAATGTTGCCGAGTTTATTTTCGGTAAGGCCGGTATCGACGGAAGAACACTGTCGAAGGAGGTTGACAGGCTTATTGACACCTATCCAAGGGTGTCGGGCGCGGAACCATATATCTCATCTTCACTTTCTGAAGTTTTCAGGAAAGCAGGAGACCATGCAACCTCGATGAAGGATAAGTTCGTGACTGCCGAACACCTTCTCATGGGATTGCTGGATTCGGACGACAGGGCATCAAAGCTGCTCAGGGACAAGGGATTGACGATGAAGGTGATTAAGTCCGCGATCAGTGAGCTCAGGAAAGGAGCTGCCGTTGAAAGCCAGACCTCGGATGACACTTTCAACTCACTCAGCAGGTATGCGATCAACCTGAATGAGAGAGCACGGTCAGGGAAACTCGATCCCGTTATAGGCAGAGATGACGAGATACGACGTATACTTCAGATCCTCGAACGCAGGACGAAGAACAACCCGCTCATGATCGGTGAGCCCGGTGTTGGCAAAACAGCCATTGCCGAAGGTATAGCGCACCGGATAGTGAGGGGAGACGTTCCCGAGGACCTGAAATCGAAGGTGATATATTCCCTCGATATGGGAGCCCTTATTGCAGGGGCAAAATACAAGGGAGAGTTCGAGGAGAGGCTCAAATCGGTTGTCAATGAAGTTATAGCGGCAAACGGCGAGATAGTGCTTTTCATTGACGAAATACATACGCTTGTGGGAGCAGGTAAGTCGGAGGGGGCGATGGATGCCGCAAACATCCTCAAGCCTGCCCTGGCAAGAGGGGAACTGAGGGCCATAGGGGCAACAACCCTGAGTGAATACCAGAAATATTTTGAAAAGGATAAAGCCCTGGAAAGACGGTTCCAGGTTGTTATGATCGACGAGCCTGACCGTGATGATACCGTTTCGATACTGCGTGGTATCCGCGAAAAATATGAAGCACACCATAAGGTCATCATCAGGGATGAAGCCATAGTGGCTGCCGTCGACCTTTCAACCCGATACATCACCGACAGGTTCCTGCCCGATAAGGCAATAGACCTTATTGATGAGGCAGCAGCCCGGCTCAGGCTGGAAATGAACTCCGTCCCCGAGGAGATAGATGAGGTTGAGCGGACCATAACACGGCTTGAAATTGAGAAGGAAGCTGTAAGGAGGGACGGAGATAAAGTCAAGGAAGAGGAGATCTCGAGGGAGCTTGCGGAGATGCAGGCAAAAAGAAATGAGCTGAAGGCAGCGTGGAAGACGGAAAAGGAAATGATAGCCGGCATACAGGTCAGGAAGGAAGAAGCCGAATCGCTGAGATTCGAAGCAGACCAGGCTGAAAGGGCTGGCGACTACGGGAGGGTAGCAGAAATAAGGTACGGCAGGATTATACAGCTCGAAAAGGAAATTGCAAGGCTTAAGGAGGAAACAGAGAGGAAGAAGCAGAAAGGTTCATTGATCCAGGAGGAGGTCAGATCTGAGGATATCGCGGAGATCGTTTCAAAATGGACCGGGATCCCGGTGTCCCGGATGCTGGAAAGCGAAAAGGAAAAGCTGCTGAGGCTCGAGGAAGAACTCCACCGGAGAGTGGTAGGGCAGGATGAAGCCATTGCAGCTGTGTCGGATGCAGTCAGGCGTTCGAGAGCGGGTCTCCAGGACCAGAAGAAGCCGGTGGGATCTTTTATATTCATCGGGACAACAGGTGTCGGAAAGACGGAGCTGGCAAGGGCGCTCGCAGAATTCCTTTTTAACAACGAGAACCTGATGACCAGGATTGACATGTCGGAATACCAGGAACGTCACTCCGTATCAAGGCTTATCGGTGCACCTCCAGGATATATAGGGTACGAGGAAGGAGGTCAGTTGACGGAGGCAGTCAGGCACAAGCCCTATTCCGTGGTTCTTCTCGATGAAATAGAGAAAGCCCATCCCGACGTGTTCAACCTGCTCCTGCAGGTGCTTGATGAGGGCAGGCTTACCGATAACAAGGGCCGGACTGTGAACTTCAGGAACGTTATCGTAATAATGACTTCCAACCTGGGATCCGACATCATCAGGGACAGGATGGAGAAATGGAATAACAATATGCCCGGGAATGAGCAGGAACAGCTGAGAAAGGATATCTTCAGTCTTCTGAGAAGATCGCTCAGGCCTGAATTCCTGAACAGGATTGATGAAATTGTGATGTTCAGGCCGCTTACCAGGGATCAGATATCGGAAATCGTCAGGATACAGCTGCAATTAATAGGCAAGATCCTGGAAGAACGTAACATGACAGTGGAAGTCACCGACGAAGCCATCGCCTGGCTGAGTGAGAAAGGTTACGATCCCCAGAGTGGTGCAAGGCCTGTTAAGAGGCTGATCCAGAAAGAAATAGTTAATGAACTATCGAAGGAGATCATCGCCGGGAGAATTATGGCCGGAGCTACGGTGAAGGTTTCGGTAAGTAACGGAAGGCTGAAATTCAGCTCATAGACCTCACGCACTCATCCAGGGTGGTGCAGATATCAAATACAGAATCGAGAAAGAGGGTTTTCATTACCTCCATGACTTCCGGTTCGGTCTCGGCAAACTTGAGAGTGCAGTAGTTGTTCCTGGCATTCTTCACCAGGACCAGGAGGCATCCGAATCCAGAGCTGTCGATGTATTTCACATTCTTCAGGTTGATTATCACTTTCGACGAGCCGTTCTGTAACACTTTTGTCACCTCATCCCGAAGGTCATCGGTGATGAGTGCATTAATCCTGTCGACCATGAAGGATATTATATCGATCTTTCCCCTCTTTTCAATCGCGATCATTACCTATGGTTTTTGCAGGGTGCTTACAAGATGTCCCAGCTCGCGGATTGCTTCGGAAGTCTCTTTATCAAACCTGTCAATATATGACCTGTATTTTTCCGTTTCCAGGCTTTCCTTGGCCTGAAGCTCAAACGTCTTGAGCATCTGGGCAAGACCTGCCATTCCCATGATGGCTACGGACGATTTTGCCTTGTGGGCAAGCAGTCCAAGGTCATAATATTTCTTCTGGCCAAAGAGGATTTTCATTTCATTCAGCATCTCGGGGACCTGTTCCTCGAACAATTTGGCTATTTCGATAATAATGCTGCTGTCTCCTGAAGACACCGAATCGATGTATTCCGGATTGATGAATTTGTATTCCATATTAACAGGTCAGGACTTCGATACAGTAACAACGAATGCAAAGATTAAAACAAATATAGGATTTTTTCTTTGCAAGGGAAACAGGGGTGCAGTTAAAAAGCTTTTTGAAAAAGGGAAATAAGTACTAATTTAGGGTGTTTAAAATTGTCTGCCATGTATCACAGGTTGTTCTCACTGATAGTTGTTGCATTGATTTTTCCTTCCTACCTGAGCTCACAGACGGATGTCAAAATCAGGAAGAAGGAGTTCAAAACCGACAGAACGGGCTTTGAAGCAGCCTGGCAGCACGTTGTCGAAGGCGATTCATACTTCAGGACCGGAGGCACGTGGTATGGCAATGCCTTTGAAGAATATTCGAAGGCGGCACTATATAATAATTTCAATCCCGAATTGAATTACAAGGCAGGGGTGGCAGCACTTTACTCAGATAACAAGGAGAGTGCGGCAGAGTATTTTCAGAGGGTGCTTATAGCTGAAAGCGGCCTGACAGGCGACCTGATGTACTTCACCGGCCGAGCCCTCCAGTATTCCGGTAAATATGCCGAAGCAGCGGAAAAGCTTTCCGAATTCCTGAAATCTGCAGGAAAAAAGGAAAAAAGTCTGGTGGAGCCTGCCAGGAAAATCATGGCAGAATGCCTGGCTGCAGCGGAGGTTACCAGGGACACTCTCAGGGTTGAAATGAGGACTCTCGACCTTGGGATAAACACGGTGGCAGATGAGTATGCGCAGGTGCTCTCGGCAGACAGGTCGACGATGTATTTTACGTCACGGAGGCCTCTTTCGAACGCAAGCAGGGAATATGAAGACTCAAAATATGATGAGAATATCCTTTTCACAACGATGGTGAACGGGAACTGGGGTATGACAAGATCGGCAGGCAAAAACCTGACAACGAGGTATTGCGAGGCACCGCTTTACCTAAGCCAGTCAGGTGAGGAGCTGTACATATATGCCGGTTATGAAAATGGAGGCGATATACTGGTATCAGTACGCAGGAATGATGACTGGAAGAAACCCAGGAAGGTTCCCTTTGGAATAAACACTTCAGGCAACGAGACCTCCCTGACTTTTTCACCTGACGGAAGAGAGGTGGCATTTGTCTCGGAGAGAGGCGGGAAAGATGGACTCGGAGGTAAGGATATCTACATAATAAAGATGCTCAGCGGCAAAAAATGGTCGAAACCTGCCAATGCAGGACCGATGATCAACTCACCGTACGACGAGGAGTCTCCAAGGTTCTCGGACGATGGCGATACCCTGTTTTTCAGTTCCATGGGTCATAACACAATCGGAGGCTTCGACATTTTTTACAGCGTCAGGGATATGAATGGCTCCTGGGGCAATGCTGTAAATTACGGTTACCCGGTAAACACACCCTGGGATGAGATATTCTTCTATCCGATG
Source organism: Bacteroidales bacterium (assembly GCA_025454775.1). Lineage (GTDB taxonomy): Bacteria > Bacteroidota > Bacteroidia > Bacteroidales > VadinHA17 > LD21. Next base: position 21,417 of record JALONU010000085.1, read on the forward strand.
GGAGAAACCGACTCGACCTTCTATCTTGCTTCGAACCGTCCTGAAAGCCGGGGAGGGCTCGACATATTCAGGGGCAGGTACCTTCTTCCGGAAAAGATCACAATCCCGGCAATTCCTCTGGTTCCGGCTGTAAAGATCGAAAAGCCGGATACAGTTGTGATCAGGGACACCGTTGTGATAATCAAGGAGGTAGTGCAGGCACCTCCCCCTCCTCCGCCAGCTCCGCCAGCAGCCGAAGTACCCAGGGAGGTGATAATTTATCTCACAGGGAAGGTCTCCGACTCTGAGACAGGAGAACCTGTACTTGCAAAGATTGATGTGATAGACCTCTCAACAGATGCGATCATCACGACGACGGCCAGTTCCGACGTTGACGGTACATACAGGGTAAAGCTTCCGGAGAGGAAGGCATATATGATAGATGTAAGGGGTACCGGGTTTCTTTCCGAAATGAAAAGGGTCAGCATTCCTTCCGATTACAGCCAGGAAGCTTTCACCATGGATGTCTCTCTTGTCAAGGTGAAGGTCGGTAAAAAAGTTGTCCTCAACAATATCCTCTTTGAAACCGGTAAATCAGTGCTTACGGCAGCATCTTACACTGAGCTTGACCGGCTGTACGGAATACTCACTGAAAATACCGGGATGAAAATAGAGATCTCAGGGCACACAGATAAAACAGGCAGCGAACCTCTCAATTTCAGGCTTTCGGAGGCAAGGGCAAAGGCAGTGGTGGATTACCTGCTCAAAAAGGGAATAGATCCCACAAGGCTTGAATACAGGGGATTCGGATCTCTTCAGCCGATTGCCGATAATGCGACACCCGCCGGAAGGACAATGAACAGGAGGGTGGAATTCAAAATTCTTGAACTCTGACAATAATCAGCCTCAGTCAGGCAGCTTTTAGCTTATTTTGTCGTTTGGTAACTTATTTCATTCTTAATTAAAACCAATGCCGGATGAAAAACACTGCATTTACTAAGTTTCACCAGGAAGCTGGTGCCAGGCTGATCCCTTTTGCAGGATACAACATGCCCGTGGAATACACCGGGATAAATGAGGAACACATAACCGTGAGGCAGAAGGTTGGCGTTTTTGATGTATCGCATATGGGTGAATTCTGGGTCACAGGTCCTGCAGCCCTGCCCTACCTTCAGTATATAACCTCAAATGATGTTTCTGTGTTATATGATGGTAAGGTCCAGTATTCATGCTTCCCGAACGGCAGGGGTGGTATCGTCGACGATCTCCTGGTTTACCGTTTCAACCCGGAGAAATACTTGATGGTAGTAAATGCTGCCAATATAGAGAAAGACTGGAACTGGTGCGTCAGTAATGCCGGGAAGTTCGGGATAAGTGTTGGCAGGGACCTTATCAACGCCTCTGACGGGATTGCCCAGCTTGCAGTACAGGGTCCCCTGGCGATGAAGGCCATGCAGAAGCTCTCTTCAGAAAATGTGACGGGTCTCGAATTCTATTCTTTCAAGGTGATCGAATTTGCCGGTATCAGGGATGTCATCTTTTCTGCAACGGGGTACACCGGTGCCGGAGGCTGCGAGATCTATGTAAGGAATGAAGACGGACCGGGGCTCTGGGAAGCAGTCTTCAGGGCAGGTGAGGAATACGGGATCAGACCGGCAGGGCTAGGTGCCCGTGATACACTGAGGCTCGAAATGGGATACTGCCTTTACGGCAATGATATAAACGATACAACATCACCGATTGAGGCTGGCCTTGGATGGATAACCAAATTCACCGATTCAAAGGA
>JALONU010000258.1 GCA_025454775.1 Bacteroidales bacterium
AAATTATTAAACCACTTTTATAATAAACAGAAATACAGTTAGATAGGACTCAGGTTCCGGGCTTTTATAAAAGTCCGGTTTTTATTTTTTCTCTTTGAGCACCTTCGTGACAACCTTCGTGTACCTTTGTGGTTAAGAAGAATAAACCACAAAGGAGGCTCAAAGGCAGTCACAAAGTAACACAAAGGATTATACCTATATAGATTATGGGGCTGATACAAATTGAAGGAATGGAATTCTATGCCTTTCACGGGCATTTTAAGGAAGAACAGATTGTCGGTAACAAGTTCCTTGTCGACCTGACCATAGAGGCAGACACTCAGAGACCGGCTCAAAGCGACAATCTTAAGGATGCTGTCAACTATCAGAAAGCGTATGAGATAATCAAGGCCGAGATGGGAAGGAAATCCTATCTTCTCGAAAACATTGCAGGAAGGATAATAGATGCATTGTACCGTGAGCTGCCGGGAATAGGCAAGGCAACGGTAAAGGTTTCAAAGATGAATCCTCCTGTCGGGGGTAAGGTTAATTCAGTGAGTGTAATTGTGAGCCGCTGACTTTTTGCCAGCAGGCAGGGATTAATCATGTCTCCTGTAAATTACCTGATCCATGGGGGCATCTTCGTCGCTGAAGATCGTGTAAAGCAAGGGATCCCTGAGGATATCTGTAAGAAGGCAGGGTCTGCCGTCGATCAGTACCTGGTTGTTTATCAGCCGGATGCCGTGGCTGTAATCGACATACCACCAAACATGACCGCTGTATACAGGCTGGATAGGGATCCCGTCGGGCTTATGCCAGCCGTAAATAACCACCTTCCCGGGCTGGATAGCTATTCTTCGCGAGAGGATCACATCTTTTTTGATACCTGCAACCAGCTGGCCCTGGTAGCCACCTGCTTCTTTTAATTGGGCTTCTATCCGGGAATTGTGTTCCCTGAATTTCGTAACAAGCTCATTTTCATTTCCTACAGGAATGTAATTATAAGGATTCAGCTTTACTTCTGCTTCCTGGTAAAGAAAGTCGCTCAGTTTCGAAGTTATCATCGACGCACCGAATTCCGAAGCAAGCCTCTGTGCAGTATAAGGATTCATAGGTATACGGCAGAAATCAGAGTCGCTTCCGACTGAAAGGTAGTCAGGCATCACTTCGAAGGTCACCTTGTGAAGGACACCTGCCGAGTCCGGAAATTCGGTGGTGAGTGTCACCATCTTCCTTAGGAAGTCAGGGACATTCCCCGCAGACAGCGTTTTGTATATCTCTTCCTCCCTTTCATTAAGAGGAAGGTCAGCAACCCGTTTAATGAATTCTGATCCTGTCACGGATCCCTGATCACGCGGCGGTATATTCAGACGGCGTATCGGGATCAGTATGGAATCAGAGATGTAACCGGAATAAACCCGCGGACCGAAATACCTGTATCCTTTGTTCTCAAGCCTGGTGCCGCTGAGCATACTGTGAATAAACCCGTTGAACTCTACCTGTTCAGTATGGTAGATCCTTCCGGCAGGATTGGTTTTAAGGATTATTTCAATTCTTTTTCCCAGGGCACTGTTCCATTGAAGGGAATCTTTCTTCTTCACGCTAAACCTGAATTCGCCGGACAGGTAATTCCTTATCATTTTGCTTCTATACCAGGTTCCACCGGTCGATGATACCAGCGGTTTCCCGTTATAGATTACTACACTGTCGTTGTAGGCAAGGGTGCAAAGGAATTTATTTTTGTCTGCTTTCAGCCACTTCAACAGTTTCGGGCCGTGGAGGGTATCCTCATATCCGTAGCTGCTGTCAAGGAACGCTATTCTTTCGATTTCCGCAGGTATTTCCGGCACCGAGTTAATATAGCTGAAAATAAACCTGCCTCCACCGCTATGCCCATTGAGGACTATCTTCGGCTGCCAGGGTGAGAAGATTTTGCTGACATCATCAACGATCTTTTTAACTTTATCAACGGATCCAGGTGTGCTCGCCACAAAAGCAGGCCAGCTCTTCTGTTTTGTCTCAAGATATGCCACAACAATAGTCCTGTCTCTGACTATTTTTCTAAGGAACCTGGTTTGACCGGCGATATGCTGGATATTGAAATGCCAGTCATCTCCCTCTTTAGTTCTTTTCCCGAAGGTTTGTTCGATTGTATTGCCATTTGGGAGAGCATAGAATACCAGTAGCACCTGGTCATCTTTCCCGAATCCTATCAGGGGGGCATTAATAAGTATCCTGGTCCCGGGAGGGGAATCTTCGATAATCATTTGTTGTTCGTTATAAGTTCTTGAGAGCCTGAACCCCGGAAGCACCTGAGCTGTGATGGCATAAGGGAAGAAAAGGAGGAGCAGCATTACCTTGTATCGCCTCATAAAGCAGATTCTGCAAAAACAAAGATAGGCAGATTATTTCCAGGATGTGTGAACCATTTCATATCCTGAATAATATCCGTGAAATAGAAATGAATTTTCCCACAATGGATCCCCGTAATTCCGGTACAATGAATGCAGCAGAAAGAGTCATGAAAGTCAGTTTTAACCGCAAAGGACCCTAAGCCCGCCTACGCTACCAGTTACGCTAAAACTTCATGATTCAGGGAAAGCTGCGGCGGGGAAATCACCGCAAAGGACGCAAAGTAAAGAATTTGATAAGTAGCACTTTGCGCTCTATGCGATCCCTATTACCAGGGGCTGCGTTGCCGTTAATGGATTTCTTCTTTTGAGACAGCCTCTTTTTAATTCCCGGATTACTTGACTTTGGTTCATATATGGCATAGATTTGTTAATGGAAACTAAAACAACGATCCGGCAAATCGGATGATCAATAAAGGATAAGGTAAGAACCATTTTCAAAAGCACCCGAAGTAGATGGTAAAGGTTACTGACTTAAATCTATAATAATGAGAACTTTCTCTTTTTTATACACAGTAATGATCTTCATTTCATTACAGGTTGTTGGTCAGGTACCAGACACCCTCTACCTGAAAAACGGGAGTATAGCATTTGGCAGAATAGTTGAAAACTCCAGAACAAACGTCAAAATCAAGACCGTGGACGGTCTGCTGTTCAGCTTTTCTCCCGAAGAGATCGAGAGATCTTCGTTTGCAGCCCGGAAGGAAGACAATACAGGAGGCAGGGACATGGGTCTGAGTTTTAATCTGGAAAGCGGAATTCCAATCGGTTCTTCAGATGAGGGATTCCCTATCCATTTTTCCGTCAATCCGATGGTGGACTATGTCTTTGACCCGTACAACTCGGTAAGTGCCGGTACAGGCCTGGAATACTGGGAGAAGCTTATGATGCCCCTTTTCGTTGAATACAGGCTTAATACATCAGTAAAGGATGTCACGCCCTTCCTTCATTTCAGGGTGGGTGCCCTGATCCATTTGCCACTGGATGAAGACGATGAAAACTTCGAATACGATTACAAACACGGGTGGACATTCAGCACCGGCATGGGATTGTTATGGCCGCTAGGGAAGATAGAATCATACGTAAAAATGGGATACAGGTATGCTCATGCCCGTTTTATTGAGATATACAGTTTCACCGATCCTCCGGTTACCTACGATAATAAAAGCAATTTCAACTGCTTTGAGATGAAATGGGG
>JALONU010000259.1 GCA_025454775.1 Bacteroidales bacterium
TCTATTGGTACATCCTCTCCGTATTTTTGCCTGTACAGCTCGCTGTTTTTTCTTATTGTCGTTTCATCCTCGCAATGGGAAGAGATTATCATATGAGCCTTGCTGAACAAGTCCCTGAGCGCTTTCTCATTATCAACCAGCATGTTGCCTGTTGATGAGCCCATGAAGATCTTGATTCCGCAGACTTTTGCAGGATCTGCCTTAAGCACCTCATTAAGGTTATCATTTGTGGCTCCAATGTTAAAGGAATAATTGATTAATGATTTCTCTGATGCGATGCGGTACTTATCCTCCAGTGCAGAAACAGTAACTGTCTGAGGATTTGTATTTGGCATATCCATAAATGAGGTGACACCTCCTGCAACTGCAGCTCTTGATTCAGTGAATATATCACCCTTATGTGTCAGACCGGGTTCACGGAAGTGAACCTGATCATCGATAATTCCCGGAAGGAGAAGTAATCCTGTTGCATCAATAACAAGAGTATTGTCCGGCATGTCCTTTGTAGGAATATTTCCGACAGCTGTTATTTCTTCATCCTTAATAAGAAGACTGCCTGTGAAGGACTTCCCTTCATTTACGATTGTTGCGTTATTTATAAGGATATTGCTCATATTCAGAATCTAACCCACCCCTGGCCCTTCCAGGGAGGGGAACCATAAATCCCATCATTATTGCCATTGCGCCTTTGCGCCATTGTGCCCTTGCGCCTTTATTTTTTAGGATACCTCGTAACCATGCTCCTCAGCTTCATCCTTAGCACCCCCCATAATGCTTCATTAAAAATACCTCCGGTCATTTTGGAGGTTCCTAATTTTCTGTCAGTGAAGATAATTGGTATTTCAATGATTTTATATCCTAGTTTCCATGCAGTGAATTTCATTTCGATCTGGAAACCATATCCTACGGATTTTATATGATCGGGGTGTATGTTTTCCAGTACTTCTCTTCTGTAACACTTGAATCCGGCTGTTGTATCCATAACCTTCATCCCTGTTATAATCCTGACGTAAATTGAGGCAAAATATGACATGAGCACTCTCGAAAGAGGCCAGTTTACAACGTTAACACCACTTATGTACCTGGATCCTATTGCCATGTCGGCGCCGTCATCGTGGCAGGCCCTGAACAGTCTGACAAGATCCTTTGGGTCGTGGGAGAAATCCGCATCCATCTCATAAATATAGTCATAGCCTTTTTCGATCGCATACCTGAAACCGGCTATGTAAGCAGTACCGAGTCCCATTTTACCGGGTCTTTCGATTAGGTGTATATGGCTGTTGCCCTTCATCAGGTCCTTTACGATATCTGCAGTTCCGTCGGGAGAGTTGTCGTCTATTACAAGAATGTCATAGACCGGATCGAGCTCAGAGATGGCCTTTATCAGGTCTTCGATGTTCTCCCTTTCCCTGTATGTTGGTATAATGACTATATTTGACATTCAGCAGATATTGGTGCGAAAATAAGGAAATTCATTAATTATGAAAAAATTATCTCTCACATTATTCCTGAGTATCCTTATCGTTTTCAGGCTTGCATCGCAGGATTTCTTCTGGAAGGCTTCCCTTTTTTCCTTCTTCGACAACCTTGAGTTTGCCGGTTCGGAGGTGAAAAAGTCGCAGACCATGGCTGGTGTTATGGCGGCCCCGGAAATAGGACTCAAATGGGATTCGGCACACAGCATTGCCGGAGGCGTAAGCATAATTCATGAATTCGGGAGTCAGGATGTTTTTGACAAGATCTATCCAATTGCATATTATCAATATAATTCCCTGCCATTCACTTTCCTGATGGGAGCTTTCCCAAGGACACTGGCAGGTGAGAATTATCCCAGGATGTTTTTCCAGGACTCGGTCGGTTATTACCGGCCGAACATCAACGGCCTGTTTTTTCAATATCATCCCAGGCGTGGGTATGTCAATGCCTGGCTTGACTGGACCGGAAGGCAGTCGGAGACTGTGAGGGAAGCTTTTTTCATCGGTATTTGCGGCAGGTACTGGTACAGGAATTTATATGCCAGCCATCACAGTTACATGTTCCATTATGCTTCGCGGCTCGATCCGGTGATACATCAGCCTTTGCATGACAACATGCTTTTTCTGACATCCCTGGGCTGGGATCTTTCGCAAAGCACTTCTCTGACAAAGCTCGACCTGAATGCAGGATGGGTTTTAAGCCTGGAAAGGGAGAGGACAGGTAATGCCGGCTGGATTTCGGGAAACGGGATACTGGTTGAGCTTTGTGCCGAGTACAACTTTGCAGGTATTTTAAACACCCTATATATTGGGAAGGAGATGATGAGTTTCTACGGAGAACATGGTAATCGTTTGTACTGGGGAGATCCTGTTTACAGGGCGGGCAATCATGACCGGCTTGATATGTATATAAAGTTCCTCAGGCGGGAGCGGACTGATATCAGGCTGACATGGTCGGTTCACGTCATGGAGGGATTGGTTTACAATGAGCAGATGCTGAAGGTAAGTATAGATATTCAGAAACCCGGGAGATTAAAGGATGGCAGTAAAGCCACTATTGCTAATCACAGGGTGGTACCCGAGTAGATTTTAAAGATTTTTTGATTCTTTCATTGCATAAAAGGAATCAATTTATATCTTTGCACCCGCTTAAGACAAAAACAATATCAGGGTTCATTGACCAGATGATAGAATTTCAAAGTTCAAGCCTTGCAAGCCGTAGCTTTAGCGCAGGCTTGGTTCTGGGTTTGAAGAAAATACAGAAACCTGCAACTCGAAGCGAAGCTGAGATCCCGGCCAGAGTGTCGGGACCGGAACCTGGGACCTGCAACTGAAAACAGTCCCGTAGCTCAGTTGGTTAGAGCGCTACACTGATAATGTAGAGGTCCCCGGTTCAACTCCGGGCGGGACTACGTGAGGGGAATTAGCTCAGTTGGCCAGAGCACCTGCCTTGCACGCAGGGGGTCAAGGGTTCGACTCCCTTATTCTCCACCTTCGCCCTCCATAGCTTTAGCGTAGGAGGGACAGGATTGCGGATTTCGGATTGCCGATTGCGGATTTAAATCCGAAATCAAAAATCCGAAATCCGAAATCAGAAAAAGTTCTTTAACATGTATTAGTCTTATATTCAGGGTCTAATACAGGTTTATTTTCGAAGCGGAAAAATATTTTGAAAATAAACAGAAAATAATTTGGCGGGTAAAAAAACAATCCATACATTTGCACCCGCTTTTGAACGAAGAAGTTGGTTGAAGGGTTAGAAAAGAGATAGGATTCCGGCTGGGTGAAGTTGGGGAAGTGGAAGATGGAGCGCAGCCGGAAAAAATATCTCGAAATTTTTGGTTGGGAAGGAAAAATCAATTAAATTTGACGTCCCAAAAGTGAAAATTGAATAAGAAGTTCTTTGATAGATTGAAGTAGCAACCAGGCGAGATAGACAATCTCGTCTAAGAAACTTGTTAGTATTTTTAGAATGAGACCAAGGAGAAGCCTTCGTAAAGAGATTTAAGATAAATTTTTACAATGAAGAGTTTGATCCTGGCTCAGGATGAACGCTAGCGGGAGGCTTAACACATGCAAGTCGAGGGGCAGCACGAGGTAGC
>JALONU010000003.1 GCA_025454775.1 Bacteroidales bacterium
TCGAGCTTGTGGTGGCTGAAGCCTATGAAAATGCCGGTGAGGCTGTCAGGCGTGTAAACCAGTTCCAGGATACTGTGCAGATCGATGCCTGGATCTACAGCAAGAAATAGGATTATACTTTACGGAATATAGTCTCCTCGCGACCCGGTCCGACTGAAATCATAGTCACCGGCACCCCGGTCTGCTCTTCAATGAACCTTATATAATTCCTGAGGTTTCCGGGAAGTTCATCGTAATCCCTGATGCGGCTTATTTCAGCTTCCCAGCCCGGGAACTCAGTGTAAACAGGCTCTATAGGAGAGTTGTCGAATGGAAGCTCGAAGCATTTTTCTCCTCCCGACAGATATGATGTGCATACCCTGATCGAACTGAATCCAGACAGAACATCGCTCTTGGTCATGAACAGCTGAGTAACCCCGTTGATCATAATCGCATACCTGAGGGCCGGCAGGTCGAGCCATCCGCATCTTCGCGGTCTTCCTGTCGTTGCCCCGAATTCGAGTCCGAGTTCCCGAAGCCTTTCCCCGGTATTGTCTAGGAGCTCCGTGGGGAAGGGACCGCTGCCAACCCTTGTGCAGTATGCCTTAAAGATACCGAAGACTTCGCCAATCATTTTAGGGGATAACCCGAGACCGGTGCAGGCGCCGGCGCTTATAGTACTCGAAGAAGTCACATATGGATATGATCCGAAATCGATATCCAGCATTGTCCCCTGGGCACCTTCAGCCAGAAGCTTCTTTCCTTCTGAAGCCATCCTGTGGATCAGGTATTCCGTATTCATTATCCGGAATTCCTTCATCATTTCTATCCCTTCAAACCAGCCTGCTTCGTAGTCCGCCAGGTCAAATGTGAAATCAAATTGCTTAAGCAGATTCAGGTGATTCTTTAACCTCGCATTATAGATCTCCCTGAAGACAGGACTGAAGATCTCTCCTGCGCGAAGTCCGTTCCTGCCTGCCTTGTCGGTATAAGCCGGTCCTATTCCCCTCAGCGTTGAACCGATCTTTGCACATCCCTTGCTGTGTTCATAGGCAGCATCTAGAAGGCGGTGGCCCGGGAGAATGAGATTTGCCCTTGCCGAGATTATAAGCCTTTTGGCAAGCTCCTTTACCGGGGGGCCAAGCTCCAGGATCTCCTTTCTGAAGACAGCAGGATCAATAACAACCCCGTTACCGATGATGTTAAGTTTGTCGGGATGAAATATCCCGGAAGGTATAAGATGCAGGACATGCTTAACATTGTTGATCTCGAGGGAGTGTCCGGCGTTTGGGCCTCCCTGGAACCTTGCTATGATATCGTAATCAGGACTTATCGCGTCAACAATCTTCCCTTTTCCCTCATCGCCCCACTGTAATCCCAGAAGTATGTCAGCTTTCATTATATGCCTTCGTTTTTCAAAAATAACTTCACAAGGTACAAAAATATTCAACCTTACAATCAGGGATTAAGCGAATGTTGAAAAAAGGCAAAGCCTTCCTCATATGCCCGACGTAAGGGAGAAGGACGCACAATAAAGCCTGTCATTCCTTGTTATATTCCAGGAAATTCGTAACTTTATAAGTTATATTGATAAACTTAACAATCGATAAAATGAAAAAAGCAATCTGTTTACTTATCGCTGTTTTTGCGTTTTTATTTGTCTCTTCGCCCGGATATTCCCAGGATTCGGGGGATAAGGATTACAGGTTCACCATCAAGACCAATCCACTAAGCGCCCTGGGAGGCCCGATTTACGTTCTATGGGTTGTTCCGGTCACAGCTGAATACAAGCTCAGCTTCGAAGCCCGTACTTTCGAGAAGCAGTCGGTACAGATAGGAGCCGGATTTCTTGGAAGCAGCCCGCTGCTCTATTCTATAGGCAGCCTGGAGGAGAGCGATACAACAGCTGTTGCAAGGGGTTTCCGGGGACAGCTCTGGTATAAGTTCTTCCTTACTGATGAAGTTGCACCCAACGGTTTTTATGTCGGACCTCATGTATCGTATGCATTCGCCAAGCTGAAGAACAGCATAAAAGAGGAAAATTATGTAAATGCTACCAAACTGCAGGTTCATATCGCACTGGGTTATCAGCTTATCACAAAAGGAGGATTTGCACTTGATATCTTTACGGGAATCGGTATAAAGAACAAGAGCTATTCCATCTCAACCCAGGGTACTGATGATTTCTTCGATAATTTTGAACTTAAAAACAAATTCACAGTCAGCGTTCCGCTGGGATTCACGTTCGGATACGCATTCTGAAGAAAATGTCAGAAACAAATAAGAGGGTGCCCTTTTGAGACACCCTCTTTATTTTTATCCCTTCTTCCGGATATCCTTTTCTTTCTCCTTATCCTTTTCCTTAAGGTTCCCGTAAATATACAGGGAATGATACAGCGGGGTGAAATGATTCAGCTCACAGGCTGTCTTTATTATTTCGCTTATCCTGGGATCACAGAACTCGACAACAGTTCCCGTTTCAAGGTCTATCAGGTGGTCGTGCTGGCTGCACTGGTATGATCTCTCGAATTGTGCAATGTTGCTCCCGAACTGATGCTTAACAACAAGGTTGCAGTCGAGCAGGAGCTCTATGGTATTGTAAAGAGTGGCACGGCTGACCCTGTAGTTCTTGTTCTTCATGAAAATGTACAGCGATTCAATATCGAAGTGACCCTGCCGTGAGTATATCTCATCCAGAATGGCAAACCTCTCGGGCGTCTTGCGATGGCCCTTCCTCTCAAGGTATTCGGTGAATATCCTCTTTACCGTATTCCTCGTTTCTTCACTAAGCATATTTGGACTAATTTAAAATAATAACAAAAGTATTATTTTTTTGTCAGAATCATCAATAAAAATAAAGCTTAATCAGTGAAGTCCTCGACCCGTTTAACGCTTTCAATACCCTTAATGTTGGATATTTTCATTATCAGGTTGTTAAGGTCTTTGGTGTGATGTACGAATATGTCAATGGTTCCGTCGAAGATACCATCCTTCACGGAGATGTTTATGTTGGACATGTTGACCTTCAGCTCGGAGGAGATAATATTGGTTATCTCATTCACCAGTCCCATTCTGTCAATACCGCTCATCTGTATCCTGGCAAGGAATGATACAAGCTTATGTATCGCCCATTTCACTGCAATGATCCTGTTCCCCTCGTTCGACATGAGACGTATGGCAACAGGGCATTTGGGTTTGTGTATGACAATGGTTCCTTCAGGGGAACGGTACCCGGTAACCTCGTCTCCGGGTATCGGGTTACAGCACCTGGCTATTTCATACGACTGTTCGGCATTCTCCACATTTTCACGCAGGAGAAAGGGAACACTCGTATCTATTGCTGCCGGCTTTCCTGCAGCTTCACGGGGTTCTTTTTTTGGTCCGATAAGCTTGAGCTCCCAATATTTTATCATGTTCTTACCCGGGCTTTTGCGTACGATCTTCCTGAGGTTGTCGAGCTTGATGATGCCCAGCTCGATACCGGAATAAAGTTCATCCTTGTTGGGCACATCGTATGCATGCATGAGCTTCCTTACAATCTCCGCATTGGGAGATACCCCGAGCTCACTGAGCTTCTCCTCAAGCATGTCCATTCCTTTCTGGATGCGGGTGTTTGACTCGGTCCGCAGGGCATTCTTAATGGCTTCCTTGGCTTTGGAGGTTCTGACAAAGGAAAGCCATTCCTTTTCAGGCTTGGCTATGTCGGAGGTAATTATTTCCACCTGGTCGCCGCTCATCAGAACCGCATTTATGGGGTTAAGCTTGTAGTTGATCTTGGCTCCGATGGCTTTATTGCCTATCTCCGTATGGATCTCGTATGCGAAATCGAGGGCTGAGGCTCCTTTGGGAAGGCTCACCAATGTCCCTTTAGGGGTGAAGACCATGATCTCTGATGAAAAGAGGTTCATCTTGAACTCATCGAGAAACTCTATCGGGTCCTCGAGGGGATTCTCCAGCATTGTACGGATCTTCTTGATCCATTTGTCGAGCTCGCTCTCCTGTGCACCGTCGCCCTTGTATTTCCAGTGGGCTGCATATCCCCGTTCTGCTATCTCGTCCATTCTCCTGCTCCGGATCTGAACTTCAACCCATTTTCCCTCGGGGCCCATAACCGTAACATGCAGAGCCTCATAACCATTAGGCTTGGGACGGCTTACCCAGTCCCGCAGCCTGTCAGGTTTGGGGAGATAAGTGTCGGTGATCATGGAATAGATATTCCAGCATTGCGTTTTCTCAGGTATTCCCGCCGCAGGTTCAAATATTACCCTGACAGCCAGTACATCATATATCTCCTCGAAGGGAACATTCTTCGATTGCATCTTTTTCCAGATGGAAAAGACTGACTTGGGCCGTCCGGTAATATCGAACTGTATCCCGGCCTTTGTAAGCTTGTCGATGATCGGCATCGAGAACCTGTTGATAAGCGCGTAAAACTTCTTTTCGCTGTGTTTGAGTTTGTCTGCTATTTCCTCATATATCTGGGGTTGCCTGAACTTGAAGCTCAGATCCTCGAGCTCGCTTTTTATTGCGTACAGGCCCAGCCTGTGAGCCAGGGGTGCATACAGGAAAATCGTCTCCCCGGCAATCTTCATTTTTTTGTGCTCGGGCATCGAGTCGAGGGTTCTCATGTTGTGAAGGCGGTCGGCGATCTTGATGAGAATGACCCGCATGTCGTCGGAGAGCGTAAGGAGCATCTTCCTGAAATTCTCGGCCTGCATCGAAGCCGTGTTCTCCTTATTATAGGTGCCGGAGATCTTTGTAAGACCGTCTATCAGTGAAGCGATCTTGGGATCGAAGTCCCTCTTCACATCATCAAGGGTGTATTCGGTATCCTCGACAACATCGTGCAGCAGGGCTGTTGCGATGGATTTGGCGCCGAGCCCGATTTCCTGGTTGACGATTTTTGCAACAGAAATGGGATGAATGATATAGGGTTCGCCTGACTTGCGCCTCATATTCCAGTGAGCCGTACTGGCTATGGAAAAGGCCTTGTCTATCATCTCCCTGTCACCGGGCTTGTTGCAGCGGGTGAGGTTGTTTATCAGCGAATCATATTCTGCCTGAATAAGTATCTTATCCTCTTCATCAAAAAAATCCTTGTTCCCCATAGAAATTCAGGCAAAATGTGGTACAGTATGCAAATATAGCTTTATTCAGGTGATTTCTGATACTGATCTGCGATCGCATTTGTCAGCGGTTATGGACTATCGTCACTGTTCCTGTTTTCCTGATCTCCCTGCCGGAAGGAGACCTGACAGTGATATACCAGAGATATACACCCTCGGGCTGGGGCATACCGTTGAAAGTCCCGTCCCATGCCTGGCTGAAGTCTGTTGATTCAAAGACAGCTTTTCTTCTCTGATCGGTTATCAGAAGCCTGTATGAGACAGGTGTAAACGAAAGCATTGGTCTGAACAGGTCGTTGATGGAGTTGTTGTCGGGTGTGAAAAGATCAGGGATCGTTATTCTTTCAATTGCCGGTATGCAGACAATCTGTGAACGGCTTGTTCCGCTTGCAGTATAGGGATTTGATGCTTCCTCAGCTTCTGTAAGGAAACAGATTTCGGGACCGCTTACCTCATTCATCAGGCTTGTGTATGGGATAGTTAAAGATGTGTCTGATGATGACAGCACATATCTTTCCTCAAATTGCTGCCCTGTTTTTGCATGGATCCTGTAATCAGCCACACCCCCGTTCCAATCAGAATATTTGTTCCAGGAAAGGGTAATATCCTCATTGTTGCTTTTCACCGATAGTACAATGTTGGAAGTTATGTTTGACTCTGTGATTGGCTTGTTGCAGCTGTTCACCGCCTTCAGTCTCCAGAAGTTGACTTTTGTCACATCAGCCTCTTTGTCAGAATACATGATTGTCCCGGTAATCCCTGAGAAACCCCTGATCCTTTCAAAGCTGCTGCTGTTCCATGATTTTCTCTCAAGATCATATGTTCTGATTTCCGAGAGCGGATCGGGAGTGAATGAAAGGAGTATCCCGTTATCCGGGGAAACAGTTGCATAATCAGCATTTATCCAGTCGGGAGGTCTCTGCATTTTAGTGATAATGCAGGACTGGTTCGACTCCGAGTACAGACCCCCTGTCAATTCTGCCCTTACGAAAAAGCAATACCTGTCGTTTACGGTAAAATCGTCAAGGGCTATACTTGTTGTTCCTGCTGCTGATGACAGGGTGTTGTCAAAGCTCCCTCCGTTCACAGAATAGAAGATTCTGTAACTCTCCACAGCCCCTTGTGCCGGTGCATAGCCCGTCCACTTTACATCAAGCCTCCTGTCGCAGGTGTCGATCTCTACAGATGAATGTATTGTGCTCAGCATATTTGAAAGCGGGCTGATGTTTCCGGCTGTGTCGAGGGCTGACACTACGAAAGATTCACTGTAATAGGCGGACCCTGAACCTGTTCTGATCCACGTGCCTGCAGCGGGATCATAAATGGTGTCGAGCTCATAACCTTCGTTGTCCCTGTACAGGTAAATTACATACCCTGAAACATCGGGCGAAGGACTCGGCGACCATGAAATTTCCACATTGCCGCTGAGCATGTCGACAGATACCAGGTCGAGCACGGGCGGGAGAGGAGGATCAGTGTCTTCCTGTGCATTGATGACGGACAGCGCCGATATCAGCAATATTGGTATCAATGCAATTCTTACAAACACTTTCATAAACAGATTACGCTGCATCTGCCTCACATATTACATCCGGCATCGATTTTTTTGCCGGGTTTGCTGCCTGGGACAAACTTAACTAAAAATCAGGCAGACTTTGGTAATGTTTTTATATTTGCAGAATCATGCCCAAAAGCAATTTTTTCAGGAAGCTGTTCAACTTTCGCGCTGAACCCGGCAGGAATTTGAGACTGGTATATCTGCTGAGCCTTGCGGTCGGATTCCTGAGTGCTGTGGCGGCAGCCATCCTGAAGAATGCAATACATTATACACACCAGATCCTTGCCGAGGGTATCACCAGGCAATCGGGCAGTTACCTGTACCTGGCCTACCCTGTGATCGGCATGCTTCTGACAGTGCTTTTTGTAAGGTACATAGTCAGGGATAATATCAGCCACGGAATAAGCAGGATACTCTATGCGATATCAAAGAAGAAAAGTTACCTGAAAGCACATAACACATGGTCGTCGGTAGTTGCAGGCACCATGACGATAGGCTTTGGCGGTTCTGTGGGAGCCGAAGCACCGATAGTGCTGACAGGGTCGTCGATAGGATCGGTGATCGGCCGTTTCTTCAAGCTCGACTACCGGACAATAACCCTCCTGATAGGATGCGGGGCTACCGGTGCCGTGGCAGGTATTTTCAAGGCCCCGGTAGCAGGGATAGTATTTACACTCGAGATACTTCTTCTCGACCTCACCATGTCGTCGATAGTGCCTCTTCTGATATCATCGGTGACAGCAGCCACCGTAGCCTATTTCCTCATGGGCAACGGGGTCATCCTTACCTTTGATGTTTCGGGCGTTTTCAATTTGAGAAACATCCCCTGGTACATTGTACTGGGTATTGGTTCGGGACTTGTTTCCCTGTATTTCTCAAGGATGACCATCTTTCTTGAGGGCCTTTATGAGAAAATCAGCAATATGTATGTCCGCCTGGTTACGGGAGGGGCTGTTCTTGGTGTCCTGATATTCCTGTTTCCGCCCCTTTATGGAGAGGGCTATGATTCCATAAGGCTACTTCTTGAGGGTGATGTTGCAGGATTCGCCGGCAGCAACATTTTTTCCGGGATCACAGACAATTTCTGGAACCTCATTCTCTTCCTGACGGGAATTGTCGTTCTGAAGGTTCTTGCCAGCAGCTCGACAAACGGGGCCGGCGGAGTGGGAGGGATCTTTGCACCCACTCTCTTCCTGGGAGGAGTGAACGGCTTCCTGACAGCCAGCCTCCTGAAAAACTTCTTCAATGTGAACCTTCCCGACAACAGGTTTGTACTCGTAGGAATGGCCGGTGCAATGGCCGGCGTAATGCATGCACCACTTACTGCTATATTCCTTATTGCGGAGATCACGGGCGGCTATGACCTTCTCATTCCGCTTATCATTACCTCCACAATCGCCTTCATTACCGTAAGAGGATTCGAACGGCACTCCATATATCATGTACAGCTTGCCGGAAGGGGAGAGCTGATGACCCATGACAAGGACAAGGCTGTACTTACACAGATGGACTGGAAAAAGGATATTGAGACTGATCTTTCGACTGTGAAGCCCCAGGATACACTGGGCGACCTCGTGAAGGTGATCTCCAGGTCAAGGAGAAATATCTTCCCGGTCGTTGACCAGTACAATATCCTCGAGGGAGTGGTATCGCTCGATGAGGTTCGTGAGATAATGTTCAACCAGCAGCTCTACGATGAGATTATCATGCGGGATATAATGACAATACCTCCTTCCTATATCGACAAGAGGGAAAATATTGAGACCGTAATGGAAACCTTCCGCAAGACAGGTGCGTGGAACCTGCCTGTGCTGGATAATGGTTACTATGTTGGTTTTATCTCAAAATCAAGAATATACACTACATACAGGGAATTGCTGATCCAGTTTTCCTCAGAATAGAATAACTAATAACCTTAAAATGAAAAGAGACACTGTAATTTTTGACATTATCGGGAAGGAGTACAAGCGCCAGGTAAATGGAATAGAGCTTATAGCTTCTGAGAATTTCGTAAGTCCACAGGTTCTTGAAGCAATGGGATCGGTGCTGACCAACAAATATGCTGAGGGTTATCCCGGCAACAGGTATTACGGCGGATGTGAAGTTGTCGACCAGGCTGAGCAGGCAGCCATCGACAGGCTTAAAAAGCTCTTCGATGCAGAATATGCAAATGTTCAGCCCCATTCAGGTGCTCAGGCAAATATGGCCGTGTTCATGACCGTCCTTAAGCCCGGTGACACTTTCATGGGCCTGAACCTGGCACACGGCGGTCATCTTTCACACGGATCACCTGTCAATTCCTCCGGGATTCTTTACAGGCCGGTAGCCTATGGAGTAAAGGAAGATACCGGGACTGTCGACTATGACATGATGGAAGAGCTGGCACTAAAGGAGAAGCCCAAAATGATCATCGGCGGGGCATCGGCCTACTCTCGCGAGTGGGACTATGAAAGGATGAGGAAAATTGCAGATATGGTCGGTGCAATTCTGATGGTCGATATGGCTCATCCTGCCGGTCTTATCGCTGCAGGACTGCTCAGAAATCCCCTCGGGCATGCTCACATTGTTACTTCCACCACGCATAAGACACTGCGGGGACCCAGGGGAGGAATCATTCTAATGGGTAAGGATTTCATGAATCCATGGGGCATAACCACGCCAAAGGGAGAGGTGCGGATGATGTCCTCTCTACTGAATTCGGCAGTTTTCCCCGGAGTCCAGGGAGGTCCGCTGGAACATGTCATTGCGTCAAAAGCCGTATCCTTCGGCGAAGCCCTCGAACCTGAATTCAGGGAATACCAGGCGAGAGTAAAGAAAAACGCAGCCGTGATGTCCGAAGCATTTATTTCCAAAGGCTATAAGGTTGTTTCAGGAGGTACCGACAACCACCTTCTCCTTATAGATCTGAGAACCAAATTCCCGGAAATATCAGGGAAGAAGGTTGAGAATACTCTCGTGCAGGCTCATATTACAGTGAACAAGAACATGGTCCCGTTCGACACACGGTCGCCGTTCCAGACTTCAGGGTTAAGGGTAGGGACCCCGGCCGTCACGACCCGCGGACTCAGGGAGGAGCACATGGGTGATATAGTTGATTTTATTGACGCAGTCATATCAAATATTGAAAATGAATCCGTTATCAGGACAACTGGTGAAAAGGTCATAAACATGATGAAATCCTTTCCTCTCTTTGCCTGGTAGAGCAGGATTCTTATATGTCATTCTGATTATTATGAATTTTAATTACCTTTCGGGCAGAACTGTGTCGCAGGAATCTATAATATCTGAAATCTGAAATGGCTGGTCATAAACTACTGTTTATCGTTGATGATGATCCCTTTATTAACCTGCTTGTTGTGAAAAGATTCACAGCAGAGGGATTCAGGATCGAAGCTTTTGAATCAGGAGAGGAATGCCTGAAAGCCCTTGACAGGCACCCTGACCTTATTATACTGGATTATCTTTTTATGCCGAAAGACGGAACTGCAATGAACGGGATGGAGATACTTGACCGGATTAGGGAGAAAAAGCCGGATACACCGATAATCATGCTTTCAGGTCAGGAAAACGGCGAGGTGGTACTGGAGCTTGCAAGAAAAGGGATCACTGACTATATAATCAAGGATAACAGCCTGCTCGATAACCTTCATAATTCGATCAGGGAACACTTTGAAAGGGAGTCCTGAATTTATTTGAGCTTGAAGATATAGGTTATTGTGCCCGTCTGAGTCAGAGGGGCATTTTGATTTGGTTCGAAAGTCGTTTTCAGAGCTGCTTCCCTGGCAATCCTGTACAGATCCTTGTCAAGAGTTGTTGAACCTTGTTCACCCGGAGTTGCCATCGTCACTTTCCCTGCTCTGTCGACACTGATCTTCACTACAACCTTGCCTTCCTCCTGGTACTCGTAGTTCGGTTTTTGCAGATTTGTAACACCCCTGCCACCCAAAGAGTATGAAATTCCCTTATCACCAAGGCCGCTCCCTTCGCCTCGGTTCTGAGAATTCACGTCACCTGAAGGCACTCCCTGGTTGCCCTGGCCTCCTGCTACGCCTTCGCTGGTAGTGTTTGTACCTGCATTCTTCGAGTTGGCAAGTGCGTTTTTAGTACGGCTGGCAATATCAGCCTGTCTCTGCTGCTCGGCTTCTATCCTTTTTCTTTCTGCCTCTTCGGCTTCCTTCCTTTTCCTCTCTTCTTCAAGTTGTGCCCTTCTTATTTTGTCAGCCTCTATCTTTTCGAGTCTTTTCCTTTCAGCCTCAGGGTCTACTTTTTTCACCGCTGGAGCTTCCTCGGTGTTCTGTGTTAGCAGGGGCTTTTCATCAGCCTGAACTGCACTCTGTGGGACCGGAGGCGGTGACGCTTCCTCCTGAACTGCCGGTTGTGAAGGTTCGATCAATCCTGTACCTGTTTCATCAACCCCGAAATTTACAAGGATTCCATCCTCGGTCTCCGGAGGAGGGGGGACAGAAAATCCCAGGACAATAAGAAGCACCAGCACGATCACCTGGACTATGATCGTACCGACTATTCCCTTATTCCTCTCCTTGGGAATAGCGCGGAGCCGGTTATTTTGGAGTGGTTGCAATTATCAGTTTATAATTGTTCTTCTGTGCAATGTTCATAACCTGTACAGCTGCATCAAAAGGCGCTGTTTTGTCAACATGCAGCGAAATATATGTGTCGGGTTCGCTGCCAAGCTTTGCCTTAAGGGCTGCTTCCAGGTCGGCAAGTGTAGCCATCGGCTGCTGTTCCATATAAAGTTTCTGGTCAGCGGTGATCGAAACTGTGGTCATGGGCTTGGCCGAAGTCTGCGTATCACCTTTCGGAAGGAGCAGCTTAAGGGCTGTCGGATGCACCAGCGTTGATGTAAGCATGAAGAATATGAGCAGGTTAAATACCACATCCGTCATGCCTGTGGAGCTGAAGTTGATACTGATCTTGTTCCTTTGGGAGAGTGCCATTACTTTCCGGTTTTTACAGGTTCGTTCAGGATGTCCATGAATTCGGTGAGGGTGGCTTCGAGGTTGAAGACAACCTTCTCCGTCCGGACCACAAGAGTGTTATATGCAAAGTACCCGAGTATCCCTACTATAAGCCCTGCCACCGTCGTGATAAGGGCGGTATATATTCCTCCCGACATCATCGATACATCTATATTGTTGCCTG
Organism: Bacteroidales bacterium; assembly: GCA_025454775.1. Taxonomy (GTDB): domain Bacteria; phylum Bacteroidota; class Bacteroidia; order Bacteroidales; family VadinHA17; genus LD21. The sequence goes on from JALONU010000003.1 coordinate 11,827, forward strand.
CCTGTTCCATCCTGTAGAACGACTGTACCATTCCGATCACCGTTCCAAGGAATCCCAGCATCGGTTCTGCACCGGTGATCGTTGCGAGGGTGGGGAAACCTTTTTCGAGCTTCGATATTTCGAGTTTGCCGACATTTTCTATTGCAGTGCTTATATCCTGCAGCGGCCTTCCCAGCCTGCTTATCCCTTTCTCCACCATTCTTGCCGAAGGGGTGTCGGTTGCCTTGCAGAGTGCCATTGCGGCTTCAATCCTTCCCTCGTGAATGTAGTCCTTGATCCTGTTCATGAAATTCTGATCTTCCTTCGTTGCCTTCCTGATCACATAGAACCTTTCGATGAAGATATAAGTGGCTACAAATGCAAGGATGACTATGGGTATCATGACCCATCCGCCCTTCAGGGCGAGATCGAGAAGGGTCAGTTTGGCCACGGTCGTTTGCTGTGCGGGAACAGCCCCACCCTGCAAAATGATTTGAAGAAACGTCATATACTTCGATTTATCTGATTAATAACTAGTTGCCCTGCTTTCATGCAGGATCCTCATTTCTCGTGCAAAGTTATTAAGAAACGTACTTTACCCCGGTTCTATTATGGGGCTTTAATAACAATGATGAAATATTTATTAACTGAAACTATTTCCCTTCTGATTGTCTGTCATCAATCTTCGGGGTCTCAGGCTTTTTCTTTCTTTTGAAAAGATCGGAGAATTTGTCGAATTCCTGCCTGAAGAATATACCAAAGCCCTGTGTATACTGCGACTGTTTCCCCGTGTAAGGGTTGTTGAACCGGTTGAACACCTTGAACCGGATCTTATCGGAGAACTTTGGCTTGTACTCGATGTCAAAGTCGCCTGTCAGCTGGTCTGTATTGTCCGAAACACCGCCGGTACCTCTTACGTCGAGGTTGCCGTTGATTACCACCCTGTCGTCGAGAAGCTGTGTCGAAAGTGCCACCTGAACCTCCTGGTCGTTGAAATTTTTCTGCCCGGGGATGTAGGATACGCCTATGTCGAAGTCATTGCTTATCTGTGACAGCCAGTTGCTAAGCTGGTTCGACAGCATCTCGGTGGTGGTGACAGCCATTGCTGATGTTCCTGTGGTGGTGGTGGATGTCAGTGAACTACCGTATGAAGGGTCGGCATAGAAACTGTTCATGACAAGCAGGTACAGGAACTGGCGGCTGAGCTCTTCCTCTGTTGTTATTACGTTTTTCAGATAGGTCCTTGTCTCTTCGTCTGCCATCGGAAGGTATATGTTGAAGGAAACGACAGGGTTGAATAGTTTCCCGGAAAGGTTAATCTGGCATTCCACCGGTATCTTTTCCCTGTAGTTCTCGTCCTTCAGAATCTCGTAAAGAGATGCCTTAAGCTTATAGATGGCCTTCATTTCTATCTCAGCGTTGTCAATGTCACCGTTAAAGGAGATGCGTCCTCCTTCCTCTACGCTGAAAGGCTTGTTAAGTATATTCTTCAGGGTGAAGAGATAGTCGCCGTCCTCAATTATATAGTCGCCCGATATTTTGAATTCACCCTCTCTGTTGAGGCTTATGTTCAGATTGCCTGAGCCATGGCCTTTCATTATGTCTCCTACCTTCGGGTCGAAAATTAGCTGAACTTCCGCATCAGGTGTCACCTCAAGGTCGAATTTCAATTCAATCCCTGATGTGTTCTGCGCAAGTGGTTTGGCTGCCTGGTCTGCCGCAGAGCTTGCTGATGTATCCTGGGTCACGAAAGTAATGAATGAATAATCCGAGACCGTTTCGCTCGAGTTCAGTGGTATATAGAATTTTGTATTCCTGCCTGTTTTTGCGGAAACGTCGAAGGAGAGGCTTTCAGGGCCGCTTTTTATTGTCGTCACCCCGGTGGCAAATGCAGTGCCGTAAAACAGGTCATTGTCTTTGGGTCGCGTGTTGAGGACCATGGTCTCATTAGTAGTAATGGTAAGGTCAGCCCTGTAATCCTTCAGATGGTTGTGACGAACGGCACCGTTGAGAACCGCAGAATTGCCTCTTTCATCGGTGACCCTTATATTCCTGAAGTTGATACCGTCCTTCGTGAATCTTATCGAGTCGTTAAGCCTGTACCTTGTCTGCAGGTAATCAACTTTCAGGGAACTGTTCTCGGCCATAACTGCTCCTTCCAGGTTCAGGTTTTTTGTCTCCCCGGAAATACGCACCTTCCCCGACCCTGTGCCGGTTATGCCGGAAGCAAAAAACTTCAGGAGAGGATTGAGTGCATCCAGGGGAAGCTTTTCTGCAGTTGCGGAGATGTCAATTGCCTTGCGTGTGGGATCATAATTTCCGGTTACGTCTATCATCTTCCTTCCCTGCAGATTGTTGTAGGCATGGATGTCAGCCACTTTCCTGTCGCTGTTCCACAGCATGTTCACCGAAAGATCGCCGTAATCGGCCTGCAGAACCGAAAAACGGTTTATGGTAAGGTCACCTTCAGCAAGGGGTCTGTTGAAGAGGTCGGAGAGGAAGACATTGCCGTTAAGCATTCCCTTTATGGAGAGGGAAAGCTGATCCTCCTTCTTGTTCCTGTCCATCAGTCCGTTGAGCCATGAGATGTCAATACCCCTGAACTGGAGGTGAAGTGTATCCGTTCTGTCACTCGAGACCTTGCCGTCTATGAGATAGTAGTTATCCCCGTTGCTTATGTAAAGCTTGCTGATCATAACAGAGCTGGTATCTATCCCGAGAACGGCAGGACTTAATTTCCACAGTTTGTTGCGGCTGTAAACTTCTGTCGGATCTATCCTTATGTTCAGAACCGGATTTGCATCACTGACCTCAGATCCCGTGAAACTTCCCCTGGCTGTGAAGTCCCCCTTGTTCAGTACTTCCTCCCTGTTATCCCAGTTTACCCTGAAGATGAAATTGTCGGGTACAGTTCCCAGGCTTGCGTTGAAGCCTTTCAGTTCAGTCTGTCCTGGAAGGCTTACAGCGCTTGTCCCAAGCCTCATGTTAAGCTCCGGCGATTCAAAACCGGCGTCAAGGGTGAGATTTTTGAATGTAAACCCCCCGTAGCTCACTGACCTTGATGCAGCATTCAGTATCATAGCCGTGTCGGAGAGAACGGATCCGCTTATGCTGCTCTTTTCAGCTACCAGAAGCCCTGTCCGGAAGAAAGAATTAAGCTTGTCGGTGTTTTTAAGGTTTATGCTGAAGCTGAAGTTGTTCTTTCCCTGTTCTTCACTGAGCTCAGGCGGGATGAACTTTGAAGGCATCATGGATGCCAGACCCCTTTTTACCAGGCTGCCCAGCCCCTGGAAACTGTAGACTCCCCTGAGATCCGCATCGGCAAAATCCGTTCTCAGGCTGATAGCCGGCCTGCCGTTCTCCGTGAAAGCCTTCACCGAGAAGTCGTACATGTCGAGTGTATTGCCGTTCCGGCGCAATGTTGAGTTGAGCAGCCTTATCTCTCCGTCGAGATTGTCGATGTTGGTTCCCCTGAAGTTTGCAGTAGCGAGCAGGGAAAGGTGAGACGTCGTATCATCCTTGTCGAAGTTCAGCCTGTAAAGATCGGCCTGTGCGAGGTTCAGGCTGAAATCGAATTCCGGAAGCTCCCTGCTGAAATCGAATGTCCCCAGCACGTCAAACCTGATGTTCCTGTCATTTATGCTGATGTCGCCGTCCCATGTTTTCTCACTGAAACGGCCGTTCAGGGACACATTCCTGTATATATAGCTGTTCAGTTCAATGCTGTCGATCCGGCCCGAGATATTTCCGCTGAACCTGGTCTCGGGAGATGCATAGCCGTCAATGTCGGCCCTCATTGCCAGGTTGCCGAACATTTCGGGGTTGTCGAGAAGCCTGCCGAGAGAGATTCCGCTGCCTCTCACAAATCCTTTAAGCCTGAAACTGTTCTTCTCACCCGGCCGCACCGATACATCAGTGCTCAATGTTCCGCTCTCACTCCTCAGGTTGCCATAAGCCACAAAGTCGGAAAGGAAACCGGTAAAGCTTCCATTGAAGGTTATTGTCCCAAGGGAGTTGAAAAGTTCAGGTATGACTATCTTCTTTTTCCCTGCAGTTTCTATTTCGCCGATTTCGGCTGCGCTGGTTCTCAGCCTGCTGATACCTAGGTAAATGAAAGAGTTATCGATGTCGGGAAGGCCAGACACGTCAAAGTCGCAGAGGATGCTTGTCAATTCGCCGAACGATATGTCGATGTCCCGTCCTCTCAGCTCGGCTACCGTGCCTGAAACTTTTCCGGAGATCCTGACCGCCTCATTCACTTTTTCAGCTGGAGGCACAAAGTACTTAAGGTCGGATGAAGAAACGAGTGATTTTCCGAGACTTATGTCCATCCTGACCTTCCTGGTGAAATCGGAAAATGAACTTGCAGAGTCTCCGATGAGTCCGACCTTTTCAATTTCAATAAGGCTGCTGTCGCACTTTATGGTACCACCGTGGAAGAGGAGATCGTTTTTTGCCAGCCTGACTCCGCAGTTCATCTCCTTTACGGTGAATCCTGCAGATTCAATGAATGAGAGCTCAGTAATATTGAAACGTGTTGTATCGTCGCTGATCAGGAAGTCCTCCAGCGTTCCATTAATATTATTAAGGTTTAGATTATTGAAGTCAGTTGCGATCAGGCTTTTTTCCCTATAGGTGTTGACCAGGGAGAACTTTCCATCTGTAACCGAGATCTCGCTTATGCTCAATACCATGCTTTTGCTGCCGCCGGGAGACCTGAGCAGTTCCAGATACCATTGCAGGTTCATTTCGCCGGTGCTGTCCGTTATAAAGGAAACTACAGGACGACTCACCGTGATCCTGCCAAAACGGAGACGGCCGTTCTTCAGATCTGACTTCCTCAGGAATAATGTTGCTTCTGCGGCGTATATGAGCGTGTCGCTGTTCCTGTCCCTGATAAGAAGATCGTCTATCGAAAGCCGGTTAAAGAAAAGATACCTTACACTGCCGACCGAAATCGAGGAGCTTACCCTTTCCGATATATGGCTTGTTATCCTTCTGACAGCCATTGTCTGAACTGCCGGGATCCTGATAATGGAAAACAGGATCGTAGGCAGGATGATCAGTATGCCTGCAATTATGAATAGATACTTATATGATTTTTTAATACTTTTGGCCATTGATCAATTAAAAAATCAGTCACCAAAATAACCTAAAATATACCGAAATACAAAGTCCTGATGGCAGTTACAATCCTTGGCATAGAATCATCCTGTGACGATACTTCTGCTTCGGTCGTCCGTGACGGCTTCCTTCTGTCGAACCTGATCGCTGGTCAGGAGATCCACAGATCGTACGGAGGAGTCGTTCCGGAACTGGCCTCAAGAGCACATCAGGCAAACATCGTGCCGGTTGTAGATCAGGCCCTGAAAAAAGCCGGTGTTGGCGCCGGAGAGATAAACGCTGTTGCATTTACGCGTGGTCCTGGCCTGCTTGGTTCACTGCTTGTGGGAACCTCGTTTGCGAAGGGTTTCAGCCTTGCCCGTGAGATACCCCTGATCGAGGTGAATCATCTCCAGGCACATATCCTCGTTCATTTCATCAGGCAGGATGGAAGTGAGGGACGACTTCCCGGATTCCCGTTTCTCTGCCTGCTTGTTTCAGGGGGGCATACCCAGATCATTGTCCTTAAAAGCCATCTCGAAATGGAGATACTCGGAAGCACCATCGACGATGCTGCGGGAGAAGCATTCGACAAATGCGGTAAGGTAATGGGATTTCCATACCCTGCCGGACCGGAAATTGACAGGCTGGCTGCCACAGGGAATAAAAAGGCATTTACGTTCGCAAGACCTCATATCAGGGGTCTCGACTTCAGCTTCAGCGGGTTAAAGACAAGTTTTCTGTACTTCCTGCGGGACATGTTGAAGGAAGATCCCGCCTTTATTGACAGGAACAAGCCAGACCTCTGTGCTTCGCTCCAGAGCACAATCGTGAATATACTTGTGTCCAGGCTGGTGAAGGCAGCTGGGGAGACAGGGATCAGAGAGATCGGTATTGCAGGAGGCGTGTCAGCAAATTCCGGTTTAAGAAATGCAGTGACGGCAGAAGCTGCTAAAAGGAACTGGAACCTCTTCCTCCCGGCACTTAGCTTTACAACGGACAATGCTGCAATGATAGCGATAACAGGGTATTACAAATATCTTGCACGAGAATTCTCGGGGCAGGACGTAATTCCCCTGGCAAGGATTTGATCAGAAGCATTTGACCAGGTCAATGATTGAATATTGCAATTAATTGACTATTTTACGACAAATTTCGGTTGATGAAGGAGCTGAAGATCTTACATACCAAGAATTCTCCCGACATCATCCTCCGCCCAGATGGTGTTGTCAAGATTTCCGGAAGGTCAATCCAGGAGAATGTTGCTGAATTCTTTGCTCCCGTCGAGAAATGGATGTCTGAATACATTAATGAACCAGCCGATATTACATGCGTTGACTTGAAACTCGAGTACTTCAACAGCGCCAGCGCAAAGGTTTTCATTCACCTTCTGGAGAAGCTCAAACACGTGAGCCTGAAAAACAAGAAATGCATTTTCAACTGGTACTATGAGGAAGGCGATGAGGATATTTACGAAAGGGGTGAATATTTTGCTTCAGTCCTCGATGTGAACTTCAACTTCATCAAAGTCCGCTGACAGGCTGGCGGTGTAACTCAGTAGGCCAGTATCCGGCTTTTCTCCCTGCCCGAACCTTTAATCCATATCTTGTTGCTGTAAACATCAACAACTGCAAAGCTGTTTTCCGCAGCGGTTTCCACCATCCCTTTCATTGTGATGAAATGGATCTGGTTGAAATTGCCATAGCTGCCGGCATGATTGTGTCCGCTGAACCATGCTATTATGTTATGGTAATTCAGCAGAAGTGTATTTATATCCTTGTAATTGAGCAGGTTATGCACATTATCGGGCCACACTGGGAAGTGACACAGGATAAATACTCCCTGTTCTGCTGCTGCAGCTTCGTCGAGCTGGGTCTTCAGCCATCCGATCTGACTTTCGCTGATCCCTCCGTTCCATTCCATTGCGTTCACCGCTCCCGATTTTCTCAGCCCCGCAAGGTAATTCGCATTCAGATCCCTTGATTTCCGGCTCAGTGCTGCATATGTGCTGACCTCATTGCCATCAAGGACAATGAAGCGGAAGCTCCCGCAGCTGAAGGAATAATACCCTTTTCTTCCCGGGGTATCCAGGGGGAGCTTTTTCTTCATCCTTTCATCAACAGAGAAGTCATGGTTGCCTCTCACATGGTATACTCTCAGCCCTGAAGACCCCAGGATGTCAAGCATAGGACCAAAGGATTCGTAACCACGATCGATCAGGTCGCCAAGGTTGATAACAAAACTTACGGAATCATTCCTGAAGACTCCGACAGCTTCCTGAAGCTTCTCTTTTGAGAGGTTGTAATACCTTGTTCCTTCAGGACTGCAGTCACAGTACTGAACGTCAGCAACGATGCCGAAGGAAAACAGCGGTTTTTGTCCTTTCAGCTCAGACATAAAAAAAGGCATTGAGAATAATACAAGTGAGAACACCGATCGCCAGGCCGCTTTTCTGAAATAGTTCATTCGTGATACTTTCCCGTTATTTAACTTTTCCCCTTCTTTTCCTTGAAGATTCGATGTATGATTTGAGGAAAACAATTGATGCGATAAAAAGGATCATGCCAACAGAGAGAAGCACCAGAAAAACGATCACCGTAGGATTCTCTGCGTCGGGGAGGGGATGATTCAGCCTGTAAATATAACCTATGATTGTATAGAGTACGATTATAACCGAGATGGTGGTTGCGAAGATTATGGTTGTGCCATCGAGTATCCTTGTTGTTTTATATAACCTGGTTTTCTGGAATCTGGCATACGATGCCCTGGCGTAAGCATTGGCTCTTCTTCTCGCCATGTCCTGCCTGTACCTCCTCCAGTTCTCCATAGCCTGCCTGTAGACTTCTTCATCATACTCATCCATACCATAATGGGCTATCAGGAATTCATAGGCTTCAGTTGCCTGAATGAACATTTCCTTTGCATCGGGAGCATGGTTGATGTCGGGATGATACATCCTCGCCTTTAACCGGTATGCCTTTTTGATCTCGTCGATGGAGGCACCGGCTTCAAGCCCGAGTAAACGGTAATAATCAGAGGATGTCATATTATCGGAGGGGATGATAATATGACAAAGTTAGTGATTTATTTGACTATGCCGGTGAAGCCCATGAAAGCAAGGGCCAGGATGCCTGCTATCACAAGCGAAAGGGGAACTCCCTTCATCCCCTTCGGAACATCGGCAAGTTCAAGCTGTTCCCTTATGCCTGCAAGAATGATGAGGGCCAGGCCGAAGCCGATGGCTGTGGAGGCTCCGTAGACAACTCCTTCGAGGAGATTGTAATCCTTCTTAATCACCAGGATGGCAACGCCCAGAACGGCACAGTTGGTCGTTATCAGCGGAAGGAAGATCCCGAGAGCCTGGTAAAGCGGCTGGCTGATCTTCTTCAGGATTATTTCCACCATCTGTACAAGGGCGGCTATGACAAGAATAAAGGTGATTGTCTGCATAAACCCTATACCCAGCTTTTCAAGTATATATGTCTGGATCAGGTATGTCACCATCGTAGCAAGCACGATAACGAACGTTACGGCCCCTGACATCCCCAAAGCTGTATTAACCTTGTTGGAAACACCCAGGAAGGGGCATACTCCCAGGTATTGTGCCAGGACCACATTGTTTATGAAAACTGCTGATATTACTATAAGTATATATTCCATGGCCTGCCTTTTTTAAGCTTTCTTCAACCGGTTTACAAGGGCTATCATATATCCAAGGACGATGAATGCACCCGGAGCGAGGATAAATACGAGGATACCGTCGCCTGAGATAAATTTAAATCCGAATATGGAACCGCTTCCAAGTATTTCACGGATTGCACCCATGATGCCCAGTGCTATCGTGAATCCAAGACCCATTCCCAAACCGTCCCAGAACGATGAGAGGACAGAGTTCTTGCTGGCAAAGGCTTCCGCCCGTCCGAGGACTATGCAGTTCACGACTATCAGGGGAATGAAAATTCCCAGCGTTTCGTAGAGTGAAGGCACGTACGCCTGCATTACGAGGTCCACGATTGTCACAAATGAGGCTATGATGACAATGAAGGCAGGGATTCTGACTTTGTCTGGTATCACCCCTGACAGGAGAGCGATCACAACGTTCGATCCAATGAGAACGAATGTCGTTGCCACGCCCATCCCCAAACCATTTAGAGCCGATGAGGTGGTCGCGAGAGTAGGGCAGGTGCCCAGCACCAGTACCAGTATCGGGTTCTCTTTGATAAAACCTTTTGTAAAATTCTGAAGCTGATTCATTTAATGCCTCCTTTCTGAAGAGTGTTATAGGCGCGCTGCACTGCATCGCAGAACGCTCTTGAACTTATGGTGGCTGCCGTTATTGCATCAACGGGTCCTCCGTCCTTTTTGACCCTCAGCTGAAATGATTCAGGATTCTTGTTCATGAACTGGTCCTTGAACCCGGGATCAGCCATTTTGGTACCCAGGCCGGGGGTTTCTTTCTGGGAAAGGACGGAGACATTTATTATTGTTCCATCCGGACTGAAGCCAGCCATCAGGTTTATATATCCGCTGAAGCCTTCATTGGTAAAAGTGTTCACGGCATAGCCGATTATCTCTCCGTCCTTCTTTGCCGGGTATACCTCGAGGCTGTCGCCTTCATCCGTGGCCAGCATGAACATCTCTTCGTTGGGATTGTTCGTGAATTCCGGTACAACTTCCCTGATGGCATTAAGCTTCTTGTTCAGCACCGAAGCTGCAATGGGTTCTTTTGTCAGTTCGTAAACAAATCCCAGTCCTGCCGATGCTCCCAGCGCTATCAGCGTCAGCGACAGTGCCATGTTCCTGAAGGTAGATTCAGTCTTAGCCATTTTTCACAACCTCCCCGAATCTTTTTGGTTTGATATATGCATTCATAAGAGGAACAAATGCGTTCATAATAAGGATAGCAAAGGAAACTCCCTCAGGGTATGCGCCCCAGACCCTGATGATCACCGTCAGTATCCCTATTCCGCAGCCGTAGATTATCATAGCCCTGGGATTCATCGGTGAAGTGACATAATCAGTAGCCATGAATATTGCCCCGAGCAGAACGCCTCCGGCAAGAAGATGGAAAACAGGATCCATGTTCTTTTCAGGATTTACCAGCCAGAGGATGGAGGTGAAAATGACAATGCTACCTATCACGGAAACAGGGACGTGCCATGTTATTATCTTTTTCCAGAGCAGGTAGATACCTCCCAGGATGAGAGCTGCTGCGGCAACTTCACCCATAGAGCCTCCCATATTGCCGAGAAACATCCGGGCAGGTGTTGGTATCTGGGCCAGAAGCTGTTGTATGGGCTCTCCGTTCTTCAGACCTTCCTTGACGATAGCCAGAGGCGTAGCACCTGTAACAGCATCGAGGTAACCGGTAGCAAAACCTTTTGGGACAGGCCAGCTTGTCATTTGAACGGGGAAAGAGATAAGCATGAAAACACGTCCGACAAGGGCTGGATTGAAGGGATTGTTGCCCAGACCCCCGAAAGTCATCTTCGCTATCGCTATCGAAACGAACGCGCCTATTATGATTATGAAAACCGGCAGGTTCGAGGGAACGTTGAACGCAAGGAGCAGGCCGGTCACCACTGCCGAAAAATCATTTATTGTTATCTGTCTGCGGAAGACGAATCTCTGGATGAGGTATTCAAATGCCACGCAGGAGAGTACAGAGACAGCTGTTACAATAATGGCCCCGTAGCCGAAGTAGAAAACGGATGCGAACAGGGCCGGCACCAGCGCAATGATAACCCCCAGCATCAGTTTCCGGGTCGTCTCTTTCCCGTAGACATGAGGAGAAGGGGATACATTTAATAAATTGCTCATGTGGGTATGTTGCTTATTTTTTTGTTACTCTTTCACGTGCCATCCTTATTACCGTTGATTTTCCCAGCCGGATATAATCAAGAAGCGGTCGGCTTGCCGGGCATTCAAAGCTGCAGGAACCGCATTCCATACAGTCGGTGATCCTTTCCTGTTCCGCCTTCTCAAAGAGACCTTTCTCCGAGAGGGTCATCAGCAGGTAAGGTTCCAGCCCTATCGGGCATACCGAAACACACCTGGCGCATCTGATGCAAGGTCCGGCTTTGCTCCTGGAAGAATCACTTTTCGGAAGAACCACTATCCCGGAAGTTCCCTTAACGACAGGCACTTCTGTATTGGCCAGCGCCTTACCCATCATCGGCCCTCCCGACAGGATCTTGCCAGTGTCTTCCGGCAGACCGCCTGCAGCCTCAATAAGCCTGCTCACCGGGGTTCCGGTTCTTACAAGGTAATTGCCGGGCCTGGCAAGGGATTTTCCTGTAACCGTCACTATTCTCTCGAACAGAGGCTTGTTCTTCTGAACGGCTTCATATACTGCAAAGGCAGTTCCGACGTTATGGACCACGCTGTTTACATCCAGGGGAAGCTTCCCCGAAGGTACTTCCCTCTTTATCAGGGCTCTGATAAGCTGCTTTTCAGCTCCCTGCGGGTATTTAACTTTCAGCGGGCACACTGTTATGCCCTGAAAGGCTGATGCCAGCCTCGTCATATGTTCTATAGCATCCTTCTTATTGCTTTCTATGCCCACCAGTGCCCTGGTAACGTTAAGGGCCTTCATCAGTATTGTGGTTCCGATCAGAACTTCTTCGCCACGTTCAAGCATAAGCCTGTGGTCGGAGGTAAGGTAAGGTTCACATTCGACGCCGTTAATGATAAGCACATCGCATTTCTTGCCGGCAGGGACCGTAAGCTTGACATGAGAGGGGAAAGTTGCACCTCCCATTCCCACAATTCCAGATGCAGAGCATTTTTTGACTATCTCTTCCTGCGACAGGCTGATGCCGGTGACTATTTCTTCGCTTCTGTCTATGCTTTCGATCCATTCATCTCCTTCGACATCAATGAATACTGCAGTCTGCCTGTACCCTGTTGTGTCTATTATCGTATCGATCTTGCTTACCTTTCCCGATACTGACGAATGTATGAAAGCTGAAACAAAACCTTTACCTTCCGCAATTGCCTGTCCGGTTCTGACACTTTCTCCCTTGCTGACTATGACGTTTGCCGGCGCTCCGATATGCTGAGAAACCGGGATCACCACGCTTTTTGGCAGGGGAAGAACCTCTGTCGGGCAACCTGCAGTAAGCTTGCTCTCCGGTGGATGAACACCTCCTTTTGGAAATGTTTTCAATTCTTTATATTTTTTTATTCGACATCATGGTTTAACGGCTGCGCCTTCAGGTTCTGCTTCCGTTTTTGCTTTCCTGGGAGGGAAGTTGATCTCAAGTATGGAACCGGTGGGGCATTCGGTCACGCATTTCCTGCAGAAGGTACATTTGTAGGAATCGATGTAGGCCAGGTTATTCGCTATGGTTATTGCCTCGAACTTGCACACATTGAAGCACTTGTTACATGCTATGCAGGCTACCTTGCAGGCTCTCCTGGCCGGACCTCCCTTATCGCAGTTCTGACATGCCACGTAGATCTTGCGGTCTTTTTTTGCTTTCTTTCGCAGTTCCAGAAGGTGGCGCGGACATGCTTTGACACACGCTCCGCAGGCAGTGCATTTATCATCAATTATTTCAGGCAGCCCGGTAACCGGATTCATATGAAGGGCATCGAATGTACACGCTCTTTCACAATCCCCGTAACCGAGGCACCCATAGCTGCAGTCGGTCTCGCCAAGGTACAGGCTGTGAGCTATGCGGCAATCAGGCACTCCGTCATATTTTGTGTTATGAGGTCTGAATTCCGGTGATCCGTTGCAGAGGAGAACCGCTACGGTTGGTTCAACTGCAACTGCTTCTTTTCCCAGTATCCTTGCAGCTTCTGCCATCACGGGCGCTCCTCCAACCGGACAATTGAGTCCTTCGAAAGTCTCAGCCTTTACCAGTGCTTCCGCGAAATTCCTGCATCCTGCAAAACCGCAGCCTCCGCAGTTGGCTGCCGGCAGGACTGCCTGGACCTCGTCGATCCTGGGATCTTCATAAACCTTGAATTTACTGGCGATAAAGTACAGGATCACTGCTGATAACAGTGCCAGCAGACTCAGGGTAACAATTGTTATAATGATTGTAATGCTCATCAATCAGTATTTTATGGAGAAGTTGATTTTCTTTTCTATACGGTGCCTCAACAACCTTAAAATCCCGTACCAGGGGGCAAGGATTGCCAGTGAGAACAACCCTGCGGGGAGTTCCGGGACATCCAGTGAGATAAGAACCACCAGTGATGTCACTACCAAAATGAGAGGAATAACATAACCCAACAGCAGGGCGGCATAACCGTCTGACTGCTTCATGAGCACTTTCACTCTGTCTCCGGGATTTACCTGATAGGATCCTGCTATGTCAACGAGTTTTTCCTTCTTGCCCGATAGGGAGCACGATCCTTCCCCCTGGCATCCGCTGCAGGCAGATGCTGAAGTTATTCTGACAGTTACGTGGTCGCTGCCTGAAGACTGTATTATTCCGTCGTGCTCTATAGTTTCCATTCCTGCTGCGAAGGACATCGGAATGTCCTGAAAAATCCGAGTGCAAATTTACAATTCCTGCAAAATGTAATTCTGCCATTTATCATTTTTTGCGGACACCTTATTATTTATTCTGATTATAAATAACTCCCGTCAGCTTATGTTGCTCCACGATTGTTTTTTGCTGAAAAGTCTTTTCATCTCAGCAGCCAGAATGCTGTTCTCATTCTTCTCGAGAAGAGGATCATTTTCAAGGATCTCGCCGGCAATATTCCGTACATATTCGATTACCTGCCCGTCCCTGCTAAGACTCGAGATTTTAAGGTCAAAAGGTATTCCGCTCTGCTGGGTCCCCTCGATATCCCCGGGCCCTCTGAGCTGCAGGTCAGTCTCGGCGATCTCAAATCCGTCGTTGGTCTTTACCATTACCTCAATCCTGGCTGCAGCTTCCTTTGAAAGCTTCCCGGATGTCATCAGGATGCAATATGACTGTTCAGCGCCTCTTCCAACTCTGCCCCTGAGCTGGTGCAGCTGCGAAAGGCCAAATCTCTCGGCGCTTTCGATGACCATTACCGAGGCATTCGGGATATCGACGCCTACCTCTATAACGGTTGTGGCAATGAGGATGTGTGCTTTTCCTTCCCTGAACAGGTTCATTGAGGCTTCCTTGACCGCAGGTGTCATCCTGCCATGAACGACACTTATACAGTATTCCGGCGGCGGAAAGACACGTGAGATAGTATCCCACCCGTCCTCGAGGTCCTTGTAGTCCATTTTCTCGGATTCCTTGATCAGGGGATAGACGATGTAAACCTGTCGTCCACCGGCTATCTGGCTTCTCAGGAATCCGAAGACCTTGTTTCGCTGCGATTCGGGGTAATGCATTGTCCTTACCGGTATTCTTCCCGGAGGAAGCTCATCGATAACCGAAACATCAAGGTCGCCATAGAGCGTCATAGCGAGTGTCCTGGGTATTGGTGTGGCAGTCATTACAAGAACATGGGGCGGATTGAGGCTTTTCTGCCAAAGCTTTGCTCTCTGTTCCACGCCGAACCTGTGCTGTTCATCAATGACAACAAGCCCAAGGTTGTCGAACCTTACGTTCTCTTCTATCAAAGCGTGGGTACCTATAAGTATGTTAAGCGACCTGTCGAGCAGCGATTCTTCAATTTCCTTTCTGAGCGACTTTCTGGATGACCCGGTAAGGAGATGCACCTTCATGTCCATACCTTTCAACATCTTAGTTATCGTTTCAAAGTGCTGTGCAGCAAGTATTTCAGTTGGCGCCATAATGCAAGCCTGATAGCCGTTGTCGATGGCTATCAGCATGCTCATTAGTGCCACCAGCGTCTTGCCGCTTCCAACGTCACCCTGGAGCAGACGGTTCATCTGCCTGCCTGATCCGAGATCCTTGCGGATCTCTTTCATGACTTTTTTCTGGGCAGTTGTCAGTTCAAAGGGAAGGTTGTTGAAGTAGAAGGTGTTGAACTTTTCACCTACAGTTGAGAATACGAAACCCTTGTACTTTCTTATCCTGTTATTCCTGAACCTCAGCAGGTTAAGCTGTATGTAGAATAGCTCCTCGAACTTAAGCCTGTACCTTGCTTTTTCAATTTCCTCCGGCACAGATGGAAAATGGATGTTCCTGAGAGCTTCGTTAAGATCGGTAAGCTTGTATTTTGCAAGCATCCAGGGAGGGAGACTTTCAGGGATACGGAAGGTCATCTGTTTTATCAGCGTGCCCATAAGCCTGCCAATGGCCTTTGAACCCAGGAAGTGATCCTTAAGTTTTTCGGTGGTACTGTACTGGGCCTGGAGCGCTGAAACCAGGCGCTCTGCAGCTTTCCCGGCCGATTCGATCTCGGGGTGGATGATGTTGATCATGCCATTGAAAATGCCGGGCTTCCCGAATACAATGTACTCTGTCCCGGGCGTGTAGGTCTGGGTTATCCACCTGACACCCCTGAACCAGACCAGCTTCACCGAACCGCTCTCGTCCCTGAAATCTGCAACGAGTCTCTTACCCGTCCCGCGGCCTTCAGTCGAATATCCGGCGATCTTACCTTTTATCTGGACGTTTGGAAGATCCGGATCAAGCTCCGAGATCCTGTAGAATTTTGTCCTGTCGATGTATTTATAGGGGAAATGCCAGAGGAGGTCGCGGTAGGTGTAAATACCAAGCTCGCTGTTAATAAGTTCCGCTCTTTTGGGACCTACACCGGGCAGATAGGTTATGCTTGTTTCGAGAAAATCGTGCATATTCACAACAGCTGCAGTACAATCAAAAAGATGATCGAAAATACTTATTTTTACGATCCTTACCTAATTAAATGTTTTCCGGAAATGCATCTGCACCGCGGACTTAAAATGTTGAACTACCTCCTGTTTTCACGACATTCTGCAGGGCATGGAATTCACAGTCCCTTTATTTATCATCTGGTCGCTGATGTCTTCCGGAATAAAATCGATCCTGCAATTGTCTGTACAGTTGAAACCATCCGCAAGAAGAATCTTTCCGACAGGAGGAAAATAGAAATTCTCGACCTGGGCGCAGGATCTTCAGTGATGAAAAGCAATGCAAGAAGAGTGTCGGATATAGCAAGATATTCATCAGTACCACCAAAATACGGAATTCTGCTGGCCTCAATGGCAGCTGAATTCGGTAAAAACAGTATTCTTGAGATGGGAACTTCCCTGGGCATAAGCTCCATGTATCTGGCATTGGGTTCCCCCGGCAGCAAAGTGTTGTCATTAGAGGGCTGCCCTGCAACTGCAGAACTGGCCAGGGAGAATTTCAACAACGCCGGCATAGGGAACATAACCCTGATGAATGGTTCTTTCGATGATATGCTTACTGAAGTGAAGAAGACGGATGTCAGGCCGGGTCTTGTTTTCATCGACGGAGATCACAGGGAAGAGCCTACTCTCAGATACTTCAATGAACTTGCATGTATTTCAGGCGACGACACGGTTATCATAATTGATGATATTCACAGCTCGGAGAGTATGGAGCATGCCTGGATCTCATTGAAAAACGACAGCAGGATCAGCTGTACAGTAGATATTTTCAGAATGGGCATTTTATTCATGAGAAAGGGAGTAAATCATATTGATTACATTATCAGTTATTAACAAAAATTAAGAGATTATTATTCAATAATTAGCCAAATTAATCTAATTTCGACAATTCAAATTTCAGAGCTTATGAACAAAGTAATTGAGATTCAAAACATTGTAAAGAACTACCAGGTAGGATCGGTTATTGTGCGGGCTTTAAGATCAGTTTCCATTGATATAAACAAGAATGAATATGTTGCCATCATGGGTCCTTCAGGCTCAGGCAAGTCAACACTCATGAACCTGCTCGGCTGTCTCGATACACCTACAAGCGGTTCATACATACTGAACGGCACGGATGTAAGCAAGATGGAAGATGACTATCTGGCTGAGATCAGGAACAAGGAAATCGGGTTTGTGTTCCAGACTTTCAACCTGCTTCCAAGGTATACAGCTCTGGAAAACGTGACACTTCCCCTGATCTATGCCGGGATCCCAAAGGTTGAAAGGGAAAAAATGGCAATTGAGACACTCGACCAGGTTGGTCTTGCAGACAGGATGACACACAAGCCTAACGAGTTGTCAGGCGGCCAGAGACAGCGTGTGGCTATCGCCAGGGCTCTTGTCAACAAACCTTCAATCATACTCGCAGATGAGCCGACCGGTAACCTCGACAGCAAGACGTCGATTGACATTATGGGTCTCCTGGATATTATCCATAATAACGGGAACACAGTGATCGTGGTAACTCACGAGGAGGAAATTGCCAGGCATGCAGCAAGAATCGTTAGGCTATTCGACGGAGAGATCGCATCCGATGTTGCCAACGAAAAGTACAAGCCGGCCTTTCAATCACATTAAAATCCATATCTTGCAGGCAATTTTCAGAAATTGGCCTGTTATGAAGATCTATACACGTACCGGCGATGACGGTACAACTTCACTCTCAGGGGGCAGGAGAGTGCCCAAGTATCATCCCAGGGTGGATGCATACGGTTCTGTTGATGAGCTGATATCATGGATAGGACTTTTAAGAAGCTGCCCTGTAAATGAATCCAGAAAGGAAATACTGATATACATCCAGGATCAGCTGATGCTCTCTGCCGCTGACCTGGCCACTGACCGCGAGGCCGGGGACATACCCCGTCTGTCGCCTGACGATAATTGTGCGGCCAGGCTCGAAAGGGAAATAGACAATATGCAGGCAGCCCTGCCTGAACTCAAAAATTTCATTCTCCCCGGCGGAAACATATATGTTTCCTGGTGTCATATTGCCAGGTGTGTCTGCCGGAGGGCTGAACGTGCCGTGTTAAAGCTCGATCAAACAGTGAAAATTCCCGAAATTATAAGGGTATTCTTAAACCGGCTGGCTGATTATCTGTTCGTGCTGGCAAGAAAGATGAGCTATGAGACAGATAATGAGGAGATTAAATGGCCTGTCTGAATAGTTGATGAACTTTCAGGAGATTTTGTTTGTAAATTAAAATTATATATATATTTGCACACTTTGTAAAAGGGTAAATATAACCGCTCATAATGTACTGGACACTTGAATTGGCATCAAAACTTGAGGATGCTCCCTGGCCCGCAACCAAGGACGAGCTGATTGATTTTGCAATCAGGTCGGGTGCCCCGATGGAAGTTATAGAAAACCTCCAGGAAATTGAGGATGAAGGGGATATTTATGAAAGCATCGAGGATATCTGGCCTGATTATCCGAGTAAGGATGATTTCTTCTTTAATGAAGACGAATATTAGTAAAGGGATTTTAACCCCCTTTTTCATCTAAAAATATCCGGAACACTTCTTGGCCTTATCTTATCATACCAGTTGAACCCATCCAGCCTGGGATTGTCTTTCTCTGGACCGGAGGGAGGATCTATGACCCCTTCCGGGCTCTGGTATTCATATATCTCGGTTATCTTTCCGTCGCTTACAAGTATTTCGATCCTCGCGCATCTTGTCGTATTCATGCCGACAAGTTCTTCTCCATCAACAAGATAATAGATTGCCTCCCCGTTCCCTTCTATATCGATTTTATAAAGCTCATTATCCCTGAAATATCCTGTCAGGTCGCGGCCCTTGACCTGCTGGAACCGTATGTTGTCGACCTGGCTTACGACAAATGCCGAACTGTACAGTTCCATACGGTCAGCCTTCCTGTTTTTCGTGAATATTGCCATAGAATCGGAGGTGAGCTGGTTCTCTTCCGACCAGAGTACCGGATTCACATAAAACCTAATTACCGAATCCTGGAATGAGTAGGAGAGGGAATCGCATTTTGCCTGCAGATCTCTGCTGAATATCCTGCAGCCATGGTAAGCCCTCATCAGCCTGTAGCCGTCGGGAGTGGTGTCGGCAACCGTAATGGCGCTTATAGTATCGGCATGGAGAAAAAGGGAATCCTTCCTGTCGAACTGTACGAACATGGCACTGTCGGTTACCATAAACCGCTCGGGTTTCTTGTAGTACCAGGCATAGTTACCGCTGACTATAATGTGGTTGCTGCTGTCGGCGATGCTCATTTTACTGAATGCTTCTCCATATCCTGTGTTTTCGTCATAGTAAAGCGAATCTCCTCTTATGGTTTGCTGCAGGTTGTTGATCAGGGCATTTTTCCAGATCCTCGTCTTCCTGTTCCTGGTATCGTACCACCCTTTTTCACAATACAGATAGATGCTGTCGCCCTTCATTTCAGAAGGTCCGGTGAAGAATGCAGTTTCAGTCTCGGTATTGTAATCCATGGTATCAGCGGTCATCACATAATCAGGATTTACAATCTTCACGCTGTCCTTGAAATGGAACAATGTCTTGTTCACATAGTAAGTTCCTTTCCTGCTTGTGAGGGTGTTCTCACCATTTATTATCCTTCCGCTGTCGGTGTACTGGGCAATTTCATTCTTTACATCGTATACGACCCTGTTTGTATAGAGATGTGTTTCCTTGTCGACGAGTTCAACGTTCCCCGTGAGAATGCCGATGGATGTTCCCCCGTCGTATACAAGATGATCGCCGTAGATGTCAAGAGTGTCGCCCTGTTCGATGTGGATCCTGCTGAAAGCTGTCACCTGATTCCTGAAGGAAAAGAGATGGGCACTGTCGCATTTCATAAGGATCTGCTCGTGCGCAAGGTCGACGTTACCGACCAGTCTCTGCCAGTCCTTCCCGGTCTCACTGTCCTTCTCTATGTAACCTAAGTCAGCATGCCTGAGATCGATCTTTCTTCTTGGCGGGACTGGTTGTGAAGCGGGATCCTGACCCTGGATATCAAAGGACAACAGAAGGAAAAGGACCTGAAGGACAAGCTTCCCTATTTTATCCATCCAAGCTTCAGAAACTCGCATGATTTGAATTCCTCGCTAACTTTGATGTATGTTGTCTCGATTTTCTTTTTTACCCAGTCATCGTAGGTTTTTGTCTGCTTGTTGAGAAGGGCTGCGCTGTACAGATTCTGGTAGTCGTCTTTCAGGTTTGCCCTGTGTGCAGGGATCTCATTATCAAGTTTTACTATCCTGAAAACCACGTCGTTGTTCTCATCAGTCGTGCGGAAGGGGTCTGATATCTCGCCGATCTTAAGATCCCTGACTTTGACATACATTTCAGGATTAAGTTCCTCGAGGGTGAACCATGTATCGCGTTCCGACGGGTTTGAACTGACGAATTTGCCCCCGTTGATCCTGCTGTCCTTATGCGTTGAAAACCTGAGAGCTGCATTTGCAAAAGTTATGCTGTCCTTCCTGATGAGATTTGCAATGCTGTCGAGCCTGTTCATGGCCCTGGCAGCCTGTTCAGGCTTTACCTTTGGCTTTATGAGAATGTGACGGGTGTTGATCATGTCGCCGTTCCTGTCTATCAGCTGGATTATGTGGAAGCCATACCGTGATTCCACTACTCTCGATACTGTGTTCTTTGTAAGGCTGAAAGCGGCATCGGCATAAGGTTTTTCCAGCTCTCCCCTCATCATGAAACCCAGTTCCCCTCCGTTGGCAGCAGTTCCCGGATCTTCTGAGAACATAATAGCCTGGACACTGAAACTGGCTCCTTCGAGGATCCTTCCCCTGATGTCGAGAAGTCTCTGTCTGGCTTCGGCCTTGTTTTCCTCATTCTGCGGCGGATCGAGCTGTATTAAGCTGAGCTGGACTTTCTGCGGGATCACAGGAAGGCTGTCACGCGGTATGTTGTTAAAGAATCTGCGAAGCTCGCTTGGCGTTACCTTGATGCCTTCCGCAATATTCCTCTGAACTTCCCTTATTGTAGCCTGTTCGACGAGGACTTTCCTTGCATCCTTTCGTATTTCGGTTATGCTTTTTCCAAAGTATTTCACCAGCGCATCCTCGCTTCCTGCAGTCCTGATATAATCGTTCAGCCTGGCATTGAGTTCACCTTCCACATCGCTTTCATTTACGATTATACTGTCTATTCTTGCCTGGTCGAGGAAAAGCTTGGCGACAAGAAGCTGCTGGAAGACCCCGCAGCGCAGATCTTCGATCGAGCCCCTGTATCCGTCACGTCGTGAATCGGCAACACCAGTTTCAACATCCGAGAGATAAACCACCTCGTTACCCACAATGGCTGCCACTGATTCCACAAGTACCTGTCCTCCTGCAGTGCGTGTTCCCGCCAGCAGAATGATTGCGGCGATCAGTAATAATCCTGCATTTCTCTTCATGCCTATCGCTTATTAATTATAGAAAACCTGTTTTCCTCAATTGCATTCCTGTATATCCCGGTTTCAAGGTTTTGAATGAACTCAAGACGCCGGTTGTTCCAGATTATTCTTTTAATATCATCCTTCACATAGTCAAACGGGGCGGGAGTGGATCTCATCCTGTAGTCCCTTATCTTTAGAAGATATACGTCCACGGAGTCAGTATATTCATAGAATGAAGTCCTTCGGAGAAAGCTCTCCGGATTGCTGATCTCCTGCGGAAGCTCGACTGATACCCTGTCGAGCGGAACCCACTGCTCGTTGAAGTCGTCAAATTTGTCGGCAAACTGGTAGCATATGGATTCAAGCTCCTGCAGATCCTTTTGTTCACCTGAACGTGCAAGGCTTTTTATTTTCCACAGGTTTGGCGTATCGAAGGGGAGCTTTATAAAAAGTGCCTTTATGATATTGTATCCGAGGCTGAAGCTTTGCGTGTTTTCATTGTAATAGGTCTCCATTTCCGCATCCGTGATGGTAGTATCCATCTTCTCCAGCATCATCTGCCTCTGGTACTGGTATATTGTCAGGTCCGCCCTTGTCTCACTGATCTGGCGCTCGATGTCCTCCCTGAGCTCCGGCGAAAGGTTTTCACGGGCTTTCTGGTACATCAGCACCCTGCTGGCCCATTTGTTTATGAACTCCTGCACCATTGCAGAGCTGTCGGCAGGCAATCCTGAAGACATGACAGCAGGCGGGATCTCATCCAGGTAAAGGATGGACTCACCGGCCCTGGCCAGTGGAATTCTTTTAACCTGGTTACCTCTGTCTGCGCATCCTCCAGCAACCAGGATCAACAGGGTAAGAATGGCTATCCTAATCATTTTTAATCTGTTTTTTGATCTCTTCCAGGACAAGATCGTCAATTTTAACGGTATATTTTTCCTTTAATTGCTTTATCCATTCTTTCTCGAGGTATTCCTGGTAGGCGGTCATCATTTCGCCCTGAACCTCACTGAAAGGCCGGGGCTCCGGTTCATATACCTTTATTATATTAACAAGCGAGTGGTACGAGCTGACCTGAACACTTTTCAAGCCGGGAGACCATTCCATGGCGTCAATCTGTTCGTCCTGACCCTGCTCAAACCTACCCTCCCTGATTACGAGCAGCGTATCTCCGTTCCTGTTGAACTTGTTGAGCATCATGGAGTCGCATTCAGGAAGCCTTGAATATTTCCTGTATGTCCTCCCGAGCTTCCTGTCTCCCTTCTTTGATCTGAGCGTATATATTTTAGCATCGATTGCCCTGGTGGTCAGGAATTCATTTCTGTGCGCGTCATAATATGCCATTAGTGCGGTAGAATCTTCCTGCACTCTGTTCCATAGCTTTTTACCCGAGATTTCAAACAGCAATATTCCATCGTGAAATTCAGTCATCAGGTAACCAAAATCGGGATATTTTTTTTCCAGCACCGAATCCTCATACTTTATGATCTGATCGGCAAGTCTTGTTTCTATTGACTGCTTTATAAAATATTCAGGATCGGATGTAACGATTCTCGATCCTCTTCTTTCGATGTATGACGCGAACTCGCTGTTTGCAAGACGCTGATTGGCAAATGTATAGATATTACCTGGGGGTAGAAGTGACCTGTTGTATTTTCCCTTTCCCTGTATAATGATTGTGTCGGTATTTTCAACGAACCACATGTAGGCAGCCTGGTTTATCCGGAAGCCATACTCCTTCTTGAGCTTTTCGATGAACGACTTTTTGCTCAATGAGTTCAGGTACGACTGATTTATCCGGCTTTCCAGAAGTGATCGTGTCTCTTCAAAGGTTCCCGGTTCTTTTCTGCCAAGGAGCTTGATTATATGCCATGCATAGGGAGTCCTGACAGGTTCCGAGTATCCGCCTGTGTCACGTATAGAGAAAGCAGCTTCGGAGAGCTCGGTTATCAGCTCCCCGGTTCCCAGCCAGTCGAGTTTACCGCCCCGGGACGCCGATTCGCGGTGATCCGAGTATTTACCGGCAAGTTCGCTGAAGGAAGCCCCGTCGAGCAGTTTCCTGTATATGGCTCTGATAGTATCCTCGGCTGCCTTTGCCTCTTTTTCGCCGGTGCCCGGCGGTGATATTTTCATGATGTGGGCCGGAAGTATCTTCCCCCTGGAAGGTCTTCTATCCGTCACCTTTATGATATGGTATCCGTATGGGGTTCTGACGGGCTCCGAAACAGCACCTTTCCTGAGGGTGTAGGCAGCATCCTCGAAGGGTGTGATCATCTGGAAAACAGTGAAATATCCCAGGTTGCCCCCGTTTACCTTCACTGAGGGATCGTCCGACGATGCGCGGGCAACGTCTTCAAATGATTCTCCTCCGGTTATCCTTTCCCTTATGCCGGCTGCTTTCTGCCATGCTGCCAGTGTATCTTTCGGTTCAGCACCTTCCGGACAGCTTATAAGTACGTGCCAGGCGTTTACTTCTGTAAGGTATCTCTGGTAGGTCTGTTTCAATACCTTCTCCCTGGTGTCCGGGTCTGTAAGGTAATTCTGTGCCAGCTGTGTACGGTAACCATTTAGCTCGTTCCTGAAAGTCCTGGTTGTATCTATCCCTTCGCTTTTTGCATCAGCAACCTTGAGCTTGAAATTGACATAAAGCTGAAGGTAACTGTCTATGTCACCCTCCTGACCCGGTTCGAGGCTTTTCCTGTACATTCTCAGGAACTCCCCGGCTGTCACCCGGTCTCCTGCAACTGTCATCAGGACCCTTGCTGCGGGATCCTGTGCAACCGTTGCAGAAGTCAACAATACGGACAGCAGGGTCAGCAGTGATTTAAGCTTCATGAATGGCGGATGCAACCTGTTATTCAAGTGATTTCCTGCTGTAGTTGGGGGATTCGCGAGTGATGGATACATCGTGGGGATGGCTTTCGATGATGCCGGAATTGGTTATCCTTACGAATTTCCCCTCTTTCTTCAGTACAGCAATATTCTTTGCGCCCACGTAACCCATTCCTGAACGGAGGCCCCCTGTCATCTGGTAAATGACTTCAGAGAGAGTTCCCTTATACGGCACACGGGCTGCGATGCCTTCGGGAACCAGCTTCTGGATGTCATCCTCCATATCCTGGAAATACCTGTCCTTGGAACCCTGCTGCATAGCTTCGAGTGATCCCATTCCCCTGTAAGCCTTGAACTTACGGCCGTTGTAGATGATCGTTTCGCCGGGCGATTCCTCCACACCTGCGAAGAGAGAGCCCGCCATAATGGAGTCGGCTCCGGCAGCGATAGCTTTTATGATATCGCCGGAATACCTGATTCCTCCGTCTGCTATCACAGGCACACCCGAGCCCTCTATGGCTTTCGCCACGTTGTAAATAGCTGAAAGCTGCGGAACTCCTACTCCCGCAACAACCCTTGTTGTGCAAATGTTCGGGCGCCCTAGAAA